>JBEKCT010000098.1:0-13028 GCA_050014715.1 Anaerolineales bacterium
ATGTGTACCAGGCATGATCGCCCGTATGTGTACCAGGCATGATCGCCTGAATGTGTACCAGGCGTAGCCGCCCGTATGTGTACCACCTTGGGGTGTGGGACAATGCTTCCAGAAAAAGAACTGGAGGCCAACCCATGAAGAGGAAACATATGAATCACATACAGGACATCGTTCGGCGCATACGGCTGGGCGAGAGCGAAAGGCGTATTGCCAGGGATATGAAAATATCGCGAGGGACGGTACATAAGTATCACGAGATTGCGAAAGAGAAGGGCTACCTGGAAAAGGCAGGCGCACAACCCAGCGAGGCTGAGTTGACAGAAGCACTGGGGCCGGGTGTACAGGCGCCGCGGCAGGCCTCGACGGTTGAGCCGTATCGGGAAACCATTCAAGATTGGTTGAAGCAGGGAGTAGAGATGACCGCCATCTGGAAGCGGCTGCAAGAGAATTTTGGGTACACAGGCGGATATTCGTCCATCCGGAGATTTGTGCACCGGCTGGAACCAGCGGAGCCAGAAGTGTTCGTGCGTGTACACAGCGAACCGGGCGAAGACATGCAAGTTGATTTTGGATCGGTGGGAAAGCTGTACGATCCGGTCACGAAACGCATTCGGAGCGCCTTTGCGTTTGTGGCGACCCTGGGGTACAGCCGTCACCAATATGCTGAACTGGTCTTTGATCAAAAGGTGAGGACCTGGATCGGTCTGCACAAGCGG
This sequence comes from Anaerolineales bacterium, assembly GCA_050014715.1. GTDB lineage: Bacteria > Chloroflexota > Anaerolineae > Anaerolineales > Villigracilaceae > UBA877. Next base: position 717 of record JBEKCT010000098.1, read on the forward strand.
GCCTTTCGATTTTTTGGAGGTGTGCCGCATCGGGTGATCCCGGACAATCTGAAAGCGGCGGTATTGCAGGCGCTGGTGCATGATCCCATCCTGGGAGAGGCTTATGTGCGCATGGCGCTATATTATGGTTTTCTGATCAGCCCGACGATACCCCATACACCGCGTCACAAAGGTAAGGTAGAAAGTGGGGTGCACTACATTCAGCGCAACTTCATGGCAGGTCAAGAATTTGTGGATATCCAGGTGGCGAATGTGCATTTGCGGGACTGGGTGATGAATACGGCCGGAGTGCGCAAACACGGGACGACCGGAGAGGCGCCGCTGCATCTGTTCAACGAGTTTGAGAAAGCCTGCCTGTTGCCCCTACCGGCAGAGCCTTTCCAGCTATTGGAGATCTGCACGGTGCATGTCCACCCGGACTGTCATGTGGTCATCGCGGGGAATTTTTATTCGGTGCCTTTTATATACGTAGGGCATGCATTGACTGCCCACGTGAGCGAGAACTTTGTGGAGATTTATCGGGGGCAGGAATTAGTTGCGACCCACCCGCACAGTCACGGAATTGGACAATGGCATACCCGGATGGAAGATTATCCGCCCGCCAAAGCTGCCTATTTGATCCGCACACCGGATTATTGTCGGAAGTTGGGCACCAGGATCGGCCCAGCCACCCTGGGAGTGGTGGACCAGCTGCTCAACGACCGGCCGTTGGATCGCCTGCGCTCGGTGCAGGCCATCCTGCGGCTGGAAGAGAGTGTGGGAACCAAACGCCTGGAGGCGGCGTGTGCACGCGCTACCTATTTTGGGGATGTGCGTTACCGGCAGATCAAGAATATCTTGAATGCCGCCCAGGATCGTGAGCCGCTGCCTGAAACGCTGCCCGCCCAACCGGCTCTCAGCCATCTGTTTGCCCGCAGTGGAGAAGAATTCTTCGGGAGGCGCTCATGATGTCGCACCCGTTGTTTCCCAAGCTGCGCCAACTTAAGCTCTCTGGCATGCTGCAAACCCTGGATGTGCGGGCTTCCCAGGCAGTGGACGGGCAACTGGCCCCGCTGGAGTTCCTGGCCTTGCTGCTCGATGATGAGCTGGAACGTCGCAATCAGCAGCGCCAGATCCTCCGACTGACCCAATCCGGTTGTGACAGCAGCAAAACACTGGCTCGTTTCGATTTCTCGGCCGCACCCGGCATCAACCGCAGCCTGATCCAGGATCTGGCTGCCTGTGTCTTCATCCAGCGCCACGAGAACCTGCTGATCTGCGGACCCACCGGAGTCGGGAAAAGTCATTTGGCCAATGCCCTGGCCATTGAAGCGCTCCAACGCGATTACCGGGTCGCCTCACGCTCCACGCATCGCCTGCTGCAAGATCTGCAGATCGCCCGGGCAAATGGTTCCCATCCTCGCATGTTCGCCAGGATCCTGTCCTGCGATCTGCTCATCCTGGACGATTTCGGACTGCAGCCCATTTCTCCCCAGGCGGCTCAAGACCTGTATGAGATCATCAGTGAGCGCTATGAACGCGGTTCCATGATCATCACCAGCAACCGGGCCTTTGAAGAGTGGGGCGAGGTCTTCACCAATGACCTGCTCGCCAGCGCCGCCCTCGATCGCCTCACCCACCATGCCCATACCCTCATCATTCGCGGCGACAGCTTCCGCCAACGTAGTCGCAGAAAGGAGAGCCCCTTACCGGAATCCTCGCCCAAATCATGACTTGCCCTGTTTCTCTCTTCTGCCAGTGTCACCCAAAAATCCCCAGCTGGTTGTGGGAAAGTGGACAGAAGAGCACTGCCCACTTTCCCACAACCACTACTACTGCATCCCCTCCCATCCAAGACCAGCGGCGATCGCTTCCGCCAACCCGGCCGCAGAAAGGAATTAGCCTCGATTATTTCAACTTCTCATGCACCAATAAATCCAGAATCCTGACCCCCTCCACACTCCTTTTGGTGGTACACATCAAAGCGGCTATGACTGGTACAAATGGGGCGGCTATTGACAATTTCCCGTTCTTGTGTAATGCAGGCCAAAAATCTTGCCGATTGTTACACCCTGCAAGGGTCATGACCAGGCTGCAATCCACATCGGGTCCGACGCGCAGAATTGCAGTCGGCGCCGACCAGGGACCCCAGGGAGCAGGAGCGACCCGGGCCAGGATACCACCCCGACAGCCGTAAAACATCAGCCACTTTTCAAGAGCAGAATTTACACATCGATACCGGAGGAACGCATCGACGAGCTAGGTTTTTACAGGGGTCAAATGCCCGAGATTAATCGGATACTCACACTAGTGAGAATCATCATAGTAACTTCGTAGACAATCATATTAGGTTGAAAACTCTTACAAAGTAGTATAATCTTTTCCAAGGTTGGAAATTCGACATGCTTACATAATCCGATAAATATCATCGGATAGGTAAAATAGCATATAGGGAATATAGCATTGCAATTTTTACCCTTTTCCAATGAGAGCCTTCCAGAAAAAATATGAATTCCGGGATTACGGCAACCAAAGAACCAAAATACCTATTCCTGCTAGGCTTGTTTTCATTTCTTGAATTGTTTTGTTCGGGGTTGGTTACGCTGTTTATTTCTCCCGACCCTAAAAATGCCCTGCTATTCGGTTTTTCCGCCATGAGATTGCTACAAGTGGGGGGGATTTGGATCTTGGCAACCATCGTCTTAGTAGCCGGAATTATGGCACGTAGGAATAACGTATCGCTGAGCTCCGCCTGGCTGGTCAATAAGAGCGATAATCTTCGGCGCCCCATCCTTGTCATCTCTTTCGCCTTGATTATTTGGGGATGGCTAGCGCTTTTTTGCCCGGCTTATCTGTTTGGCAAACTAATATTCATCTTTGAACGGATGCAACCCTTATCCATCGCTCTGGGAGTTTGCTTGGCCCAGTTTTGGCTCTTCTTCTTATATGCCAAGGGGAGGCTTGGTTTTCGTATCCCCGTGAAATCGGCCATTCAAAAATATTACCGGCCAACTCTTCTTTTTGCAATTATCATAATCGGTGTGGGAATTTTCATGGCCACCACTAAATTTGGCCTGCTGGTGAACCTGATTTATACGCATGAACCAGGCATCCCATTGTCGGGCCTACAATTATTCTTTATTTTCCTTTTGGTTGGAATGTGGATCGTATTTGTGCCCGATCAGGAAGGAGGCCAAGCCATATTAAGAATTGTAAAAAAATACAAGTTGATCCCTATCATTATTTTCATTACTGCAATCCTGGCATGGGGGCTCACTCCCATGCTGACCCATCATTTCTTCCTGGCGTCGGGCGCACCGATCAATCAACCATTCCCATTCTCAGATGCGCGCGTCCATGACCTAGGCGGGATTTCCATCCTTCAAGGGTATGGGATCTATTTCTATGGATATACTGATAAACCACTCTTTATGGTCTTTATGGCAATCCTGCATCTCCTTGCCGGTTCCAACTATTCGTTCATGACCTGGTTGCAAATCCTCTTTCTTGCCTTTATTCCAGTCATTCTTTTTCTCCTGGGGGAAAAATTTCTCAACACGGCTTTTGGTATCATCTTGTCACTTGTTCTGATCATCCGGCAGAGGAATGCCATTGTCCTCTCCTATAGGATTTCCTCAATTAATCCAAAGCTTTTTATGACTGAAGAAATGACCCTGCTAGGCATCGTCCTGTTTGCATACCTGGTTTTCATGTGGATGCGGGACCGGAAAATCTGGCTGGCATTCCTCTGCGGTGGCTGCATCGGTGCAACTTCGCTTTTCCGATTAAATCCCCTTATTCTGTTTCCCGCGATAGCCTGTTTGATCGTGCCTGTATTTTGGGGGATGGGGAAGAAATTTATACTTAAGCATCTATCCGCCTATACCCTGGCTTTCCTGATTCTCCTGATTCCCTGGGTGATCACCGGTGTTAATCCGGACGGGAAACCATGGCTGTTGATAAAATTTTATGATGTCATTAATACGCGTTATGGGAGTAGCGATTCCTTCATCCAGGCACCTTTATATACCAGCCTGCCTGAAATGGCAATCGGCCCAGTCGGCTGGCAAGGGAACGCTGTCTCCATCCATCGGACAAGTAGCCTCCAGCAACGGACGACTACTGATTATGCCATGGGCACCCTTTCGCAGAACACCCCCACCACGCTGTTAAATGACATTAATGCTCCAAAGGGAATAGTCTATCGCTTCCTGTATAACCTATTCCATAACTTCTCCACTTCGGTCCTGTCCATGCCGGATTCATTGCTATATGATGATCTGAAACATCTAACCCAGCCGGTATACTGGAATGACTCGGCGGGCTGGCAGGGTGATTTGCCTGTCACCCAAACTATGCTGGTTTTCTTGAATCTTTTACTAATCTCGATCGGCCTGGGATATAGTTGGATCCATCATCGTTGGGCCGGCATGATCCCCATGACCATATTCATCGCCTATTCCGTGTCGCTGGGCGCTGCAATGACTTCGGGTGGACGGGATATCATCCCGATGGATTGGGCGCTCTACTTATACTATGGGTTGGCAATCGTAGCGATCTTTCAATTCGTCTACAAAGTCCTGACGGGAAGGGATCATGACCACAACCAACCAGCCCGCCTGGATACAGGTACGGCACGGGGCATCTCCGATCGGGTTAAACTGGGATTTTCGCTGGCAGGGATCATTTGCCTGGCCAGCCTGATCCCGATCGCGAATTTTGTTATGCCCGTCGTGACCGCCTCAGCCAGAAACCGGGCAGATGTTAAAGCAGTTAGTCAGAGCATTTCCGAGCAAGCGATTCCCGGTTCGAGCACTGTTTATGGCGAAATCCTGTATCCATATTACGAAAATAGCAAGATAACTTTCGATTTTATGACACCCTCAGGGGATACGAGCTATACGATAGTCGGAACCAAGGGATTAAAGCCGACACTGAGCAGTGGAGAAAATGGTTTTATTGTTCTCTATAACGACGATCAGGGAAAAGCGCAAGTGGAATCGATTTACTTGTGGCAGGGTGTGCAGCCGGTACTCCTCTGGAGCCGCCAGCCATAATGCGGGAAAATTAAATTATGGTAAGATTATCGACAGGGCAGCGTCGACTTTCAGGCTAGGTTGGGACAGGCAGTCAAAATTACGGCGGGAGGCGATGAAACTGGCTGCATTGAAAAGCATGCAATCATTGCCTTGCTTCAGGAGAAGAGATTGTCCAAGAAGGAAAAGTCGTCGATTGGTGCCAGAAAAAGAATTGCCATTATCGGGGACGCTCTGGTCATAGCGGGCGGTGCTGAAAGGGTAACCCTAGTTCTTAGTGATATTTTTCCCGACGCTCCAATCTATACTTCCGTCTACCTGCCAGGAAACACCTGTCCGGAATTTAAAGACAGGAAGATCATTACATTGCCGCTGGCTTCCCGGGTGAAAGACGAACGCCAGTTTAAGAGATTATTCCCCTGGTGGTATCTGAACTTTTCTCATCTTGATCTCAGAGGTTTCGATATCATCATTTCATCTTCAAGTTATCTGGCCAAATATATCCAACCACCCAAGGGTGTTCCCCATATTTGTTGCTTGCAGAATCCTGTCCGATTTATCTGGAAACCCTCCGAGTATAGTCGCCAGAGTACCCCCTACGGCCTCACCAGCATGGCAGCCATTAAAGTTTTATTACCGTTTGCTAGAAGGGTTGATATTGAAAAAACGAGACGAATCGACCATGTGATCGCAAATAGTCAGAATATGGTAAACCAAATCAGGCAGATCTATGGCATTGAAGCTGACCTGGCTTATCCGCCGGTCGCCATCGATCAGTTTTTCATTGCAGAATCATTCGGCGATTATTATCTTTACGCTGGCAGGCTGATATCGCACAAACGGGCCGATCTGGCTATCCAGGCCTGCATCCGGCTTAAACGCAGACTCATCGTCGCCGGTGATGGGTTGGAGCGGGCAGCATTGGAAAAGCTGGGAGGAGAAGCCGTGGAATTTGTTGGAAGGGTATCGGATGAAAGACTAAAGCAGTTATACTCGCACTGCAGGGCCCTACTTTTTCCGAATAATGAGGATTTTGGGATGGTTCCTGTGGAGGTGCAGGCCTCTGGACGCCCGGTGATCGCATACCGCGCGGGAGGCGCGCTCGAAACAATTCTGGAAAACCAGACCGGCGTCTTTTTCAACGACCAGAATGTCCAATCTTTATGTGATGCCATTATCAAGTTTGAAAAAATGGAGTTCGATCCTGAATTGATCAGAGCAAACGCGCTGCGTTTTGACCAGGCTGTTTTTGCAGATAAGATCCACTCGTGTGTGGAAAGGTGTATTTAGGCGTGTTCAAATTCAGATGAAGGGTGGCTCTTGATGGATGATCTACAGATTGTGTCCGGTAAGCGCTGGTTGGAAAACCTGTTCTTGCTGGCGAGCGACCTGGTGAGTTTTGGGGTTGCAATTGGATTGGTTGCCGTTGCACGGCATTATTTATTGCATGTTCCGTATGCTCGTGTTTTTGATATTCCGGGTATTCGAACCCTGCTGATTTTGCTTCTAATATGTCTGGTCATGTTGGCGGTCCGGGGCCTGTATCCGGGCTGGAAGCGATCCTCCGTAGTAGAACTTAAAGAAATCGTTGAAGCGATCACACAAGCGTATGTTATTACCGGTATCATTATCTTTATTCAGGGTGCAGGGATCGATTTTTCCCGGTCGGTTTTCATTTTCAGCTGGTTCTTTTTCGTTATTCTCCTTCCTGTTGGTAGATCCTTGGTCCGAAAATTCATTGCCCGTTATCCCTGGTGGGGTGAACCAGTTGTTGTGGTCGGAACGAAGGAAAGCGTTCTGGAAGTTGCCGGGCGACTGGCAAAATGCCCAAGGCTTGGCCTCAGGCCGGCAATTGGATTGACGGTGGATGGCAGCCCGGCTAAAAACAAAATAAACATACCGATCCTGCCCTGGTCGAAGAGCCTCATGAATAAGGTGCAAAGTGCAGGCATCCATACAAACATCCTGACCATCCCATCATCCGATCTACGCAAGGATCACCCACAAATCTTCAGGGATCTCGAAATCAGTTTTCAAGAAATCGTATTTATCCTTTATGATGATATTTATAGTTTTATGATGTCCCAGCCGCTGGATATTGCCGGCCTGCCAGCCATATATTCGAAAAGGTCTTTGTTCAACCAGGCTAAACTATCGGTGAAGAGATTGATCGACATCTTGATCGTGATCATCTTTTCTATCCCTATCCTGGTCCTAGGTGGTCTCCTGGCTTTATGGGTCTGGATCGATTCCCCGGGCCCTATTTTCTATATCCAGCAAAGGGTCGGACGCGCGCAAAAAGCTTTTTTATTATACAAATTCCGCACGATGGTGCAAAACGCGAATGAAGTTCTGGCTAAAATGGTCGAGGATCCCAGTGTGCGGAAGGAATGGGAGCATTTTCATAAACTAAAGGCCGATATGCGTATCACCCGGGCCGGGCGTTGGCTGCGACGCATGGGTCTGGATGAATTGCCCCAGGTGATCAATATTTTGCGCGGTGAGATGAGCCTGGTCGGCCCTCGCCCATACAAGCAAGATGAACTTAGTAAAATAGGGGATGCCGCTCAGACCGTATTTCATGTGCGCCCCGGAATAACCGGCTGGTGGCAGGTGAATGGGCGGAACGAACTTTCCTTCCAGGAACGGGTCAGCCTGGAACTATATTACGTGTCCAACTGGTCGTTATGGCTGGATTTTTTTATCATCCTCAAAACGCCCTGGGTCATGTTTTTCCTGAGGGACGGGAACTAGCCGGTGTCGATGTGTGTAAACAGGAAATGCAATTCATCCTAAACTTTTGGAGCATGTTAGAGTAAATATTTTTTTCTCTCGTTTATTTGGTTCATTCTTTGAGAAATATCTTCTCCCCCGATATGGCATTTCGGTATTGCTGTGTAGGTTAAATTGTGCGAGAAAAAAGGGTCGTCTTTTATAATCCATTCATTAAGGATATTGTAGCCAAGTAAAATGTCTTTTTTTGGAGTTTCATATCCCCTGGATTTTCCTTCCAGGTGTCTCAACTCTGCATTTGGAGTATAGAGTATTCGGTAACCTTTTTTAATCACCTTCAGGCATAATTCGATATCACTGAATACCAGTTGAAAATCTTCATTATATCCCCCTAATTCATCAAACAAATTCTTGCGAATCATTTGACAAGCTCCAGTTACAGCATAAAAATTATGATACCAATCTACCGAACCAAGTAGTCCATAATAATGTTCAGGGGCATTAATGTACAAATGGCCCACAATACCCTGCATCCCCATAATTATTCCTGCGTGTTGGATGGAGTTGTCCGCATGTAGCAGTTTCGCGCCAATGACGCCGAGATCTGGAAGCATTGCCCATTGACATAATTCAGTCAACCAATCTGAACGAACAATTTCCATGTCGTTGTTCATAAATAAGAGCAATTCTGAATGGGAGAATGAGGCTCCAAGATTATTGGCTCTTGAATAATTGAATTGCTCTCTATAATTAATAATTTGGATTGGGTATTCTTTAATGATATTTGAATAAAAGGATTTCAGATCCTCTTCGTCGCTATCATTATCGACCAGAATTACCTCAAAATTTTTATAATCCGTTATCTTGAATAAAGAATCGATCAGGTTTTTCAACAATTTGTATTTATTTTTTGTGGGAATAATGATCGAAACAGAGGGTTGTTCAAATTTCCACTTGATCCGAGTTTCTTGGTCACGTTTCACGGCAATTTTGGATTTAATGCCAATTCTCTTTAAGTGTCTTTCAATAACTTGGCATTCGTGTTCTGTGTTTCTATAATCTGATTGAGTTTGATGAACTAAAACCCATGGAATATGTTTAATAATAGCCCTTTCCTCGGTCAAAAGAAATAATAGATCCCACTCCTGGTTCAATAGATTAAATTTAGGATTGATATCGCCGGTCTTGGTTTCTGCTACACTTTTCTTAATTATTGCTCTTGAAAGGAAATTTATAGAAAGGTGAAGCTCAGGGGAATATATATCTGGTTTGAAAAAAGGAATTGGTTTTGATTTTTTATTTGTGTGGCTGTCTATATCCGAATAGATAATTTCAGTATCAGGAAATAAATTAATAATTTTATAATTCTCATCTATAAAATAACTTTCAAAAGTATCTCCTGGATTGCAACACAAAAAATAACTGCCACTGGAATTTTCCATGAAGAATTGTAAGGTTTTCTCTTTTTTTACATAATATTTAATTTTTCTATTTTCTCTATTTGAACGATATAGTTTGGACTCTGGAGGAAGTTGGTCTGAACTTAAAATAATTAACTCCCAGTTCTCAGATAATTGGGCCAGAATCGAATTTATGGTCGTTACGGCCAAATCATATTCAGAAGGTTCAATTATCAAGAAGAAAGAAATTCGAGGTTGATATTCAAAGGTTTTCTTTCTGGAGAGGCATTCTTTTTCTTGAAAATGGAACCATTTCTTATAGGAATTCTTTGATTGTTGAATATTTCTGTATATGTAAACTTTATTAGAAGTCAAACGATGAAATTGAGTTCTAAAAAATCTTTCTATTTTACTTCCTGGCGGAAAGATCGACCAAACAATCGATTTAATCATTCCAGTGATGTCCATTTAGCTTTCCTGTTGTCTTTCAGCGTTTATGAATGTTGATACGTCTGCCAGATGAATAAAATCAAATAGCCAAAAAACTATTTGTACCACATTGCAACTGTGCTTTCACTGGAGCTGCGTGCAATTTTAAATTATTGGCTATGTTTTTATCCGTTTAGAGATTGCTTTTGACGCATTTTTAGAACCATTTGGCGAGTTTGTCAAAGCGCGGCTCAGAAATGAGAGAAGACCACCCAAAAACCTCTAAAAATGACCTTAAAGTGATACGGTTAATTCAAATTCGAGGTGATTGGCTAGCGTAAGGACAGGTACAAGATTACTTGATATAATTGGGCTTGAAAAATGATTATTGATATTATATGACAATATATGTGGGACATAAATATCAACTCGATTGATGTTCAGGTAATTTTGCGGAAAACGCTTGGAACGGTTCAAGAAATTAGAAAATTACTTCGGTATCCTTATTAATTATTCGATTAATTCTACAAGATACCTTGATAATATCCAATTATTAGACGAACTCGTTGAAGAGATCAAATTATTTTGCGGGAGTCATTAATGGACTTTGTCAGAACGAAGATATCTGATATTGTAATAATTACACCAAAAGTTTATGGAGATGGTCGTGGCTTTTTCCTCGAAACATTTCGTGAGGATCTGTTTGCCGAATTTGGCATAACGCCAAAATTTATCCAGGATAATCATTCCGGTTCCCAGCAAGGTATCCTTCGCGGCCTGCACTACCAGATCCGCCAGGCGCAGGGAAAACTGATCCGCACGGTGGCCGGAGATATCTTTGATGTGGCCGTGGACCTGCGACGCAGATCCTCAACGTTCGGCAGCTGGATGGGCGTGCTGCTTACGGCTGAAAATAAAAAACAAATCTGGATTCCGCCGGGATTTGCACACGGCTTTTATGTGATGAGCGCATGGGCCGAGGTGGTTTACAAGAGTACGGATTATTATGCTCCCGAGTGGGAACGCTCGCTGCTGTGGAATGATCCAGCTCTGGGAATTGAATGGCCACTATTAAATGGGCAGCCACCGTTTCTTTCGGAAAAGGATAAGCACGGCAAGCTATTATCGGAAGCGGAAGTATTTGATTAGGATAAACACGTTGCAAAATGTCCTGGTTACCGGCGGGACCGGCTTTATCGGCTCCAATTTCGTGCGCTACCTGCTTCGTTCCGATGCACAGGTAAGGGTTACCAACCTCGACACCCTGACCTACTCAGGCAGCCTGGAGAACCTGCAGGAACTCCCCAACCCGGATCATTACACCTTTGTAAAGGGCGACATTTGCGACGCCGACCTGGTCCGGCGGCTGTTGCGCGAACATGCCATCGATACCATCGTTCACTTTGCCGCCGAAACGCATGTCGACCGTTCCATCCTGGTACCCGGGCAATTTGTTCAGGCCAATATTGTCGGCACCTTCACGCTCCTGGACGCCGCCCGCCAGGTTTGGCTGAAGGTTGCTTCCATTAATAAAGAGCTCATCCGTTTTCATCATATCTCCACCGATGAGGTCTTCGGTTCGCTGGCTCCGGACGAACCGCCCTGGGACGAAGCCGCCAGCTATGCTCCCAATTCCCCCTATGCCGCCTCCAAGGCCGCCGCCGAACATCTGGTGCGGGCCTATGGGCACACCTATGGCCTGCCTTATACGTTGACGAACTGCTCGAATAATTACGGCCCTTACCAGTTCCCGGAAAAACTCGTACCGTTGATGATCGTGAATGCCCTCGACGGAAAACCCCTGCCCATTTATGGCGACGGGCGGCAGATCCGCGATTGGATCTATGTCGAGGACCATTGCGAAGCCATCCGGCTGGTCCTGCGCCGCGGCCGGGTCGGGGAAAGTTATAACGTCGGCGGCAACTGCCAGCTCACCAACCTGGAGATCGTCGATGCCCTGTGCGATATCCTGGATGAGTTGCAGCCTGCCTCGCCTTTCAACCCGCATTCCAAATTGAAGCAATATGTAGCCGACCGGCCGGGTCATGACCGGCGTTACGCCATGAACACCGCCAAGATCAGCCGCGAACTCGGCTGGAAACCGGCCCATGACCTGCGCACCGGTCTCTTGAAAACGGTGCGCTGGTACCTGGACCATCCCGCCTGGGTGGAGACCATCCGCAGGCAAAAGGATTACCAGGCCTGGCTGCAACAAAATTATGTCGAAAGGCTGGAGACACCAAAATGAAGGGAATAATCCTGGCTGGCGGCAAGGGCACGCGCCTGCATCCGATCACCCTGGCGGTCAGCAAGCAGTTGCTGCCGGTCTACGATAAGCCCATGATCTATTACCCGCTTTCCATGCTCATGCTGGCCGGCATTCGCGATATCATGATTATCAGCACCCCCCGGGATTTGCCTCTCTTCAGGCATTTGCTGGGCAGCGGCTCCCAGTGGGGCCTGCAATTCTCCTTTGCCGAACAGGCCGAGCCGCGCGGCCTGCCAGAGGCTTTTATCATCGCCGAAAAATTCCTGGATGGCGGCCCGGCCTGCCTGATCCTGGGCGATAACATCTTCTTCGGGCAGGGAATTTCGAATCAATTAATTCAGGCAGCCGGATTGCAGGAAGGTGGCATCCTATTTGCCTACCGGGTACGCGATCCGCAGCGTTATGGCGTGGTTGAATTTGACGATAGCGGACTTGCCACCAGCCTGGAAGAAAAGCCGGCCCGCCC
>JBEKCT010000099.1:0-13012 GCA_050014715.1 Anaerolineales bacterium
CGGTGAAATTTTCGCAATGGAAGGGTTAACAGTGGAGGTTTTTCGTACTTCTTTTGACGGTTCACTCCGCGGGATTGTCAAGGCGGTCAAAAAGTGATGCTTATATTTGATACAAAACTCTTTAAACCTGATGGCAGTTATTAATGCAGAAGGGATTTCATAAACTGGGTACGAGCAAAGGATGGGAAATGCTAAATGGGGAGGGTCAGGGAAAATAGATAAGTAGAATTTCCTTTTTATTTGATCGCTTGATTGTATTTGCAATACCTTGGTTATTTCCCACCCATTCTGCATAAAAAATATCCCTCATTATTTTTGACAGGCTTTTCTACATTGATCGACTGAGTCTGCCTCATAATTTGCACTAAAGGTCGGCGTGTTGGAATGTCCCGCGCTGGTCGTGTAATGAAATGGTCATCGATTTGGAAAATAGAACAGCGGCTCATACAAAATAAACTTGTACGAGCCATCAAATTAACAACATTCCTGGGGGTAAAAGTGTGGTTTTGTCCTTGCAAATAACTGGTTAGCTTTAAGAGGCTAGACCTCTTAACCAACAACCTGAAAGTCCCTGAAGAAAATAGGCTCTTCAGGGACTTTTCCTTTATCCTGGTACCTTGTAACCTGATACCCTATCCATTTTCCCTTGTCCCTTATCCCTTTTCCCCTACCCCCTCCACAACAATACTCACCAGCTTCCTCCCCACCACGATTACCTTCTTCGGCGCCCGCCCTTCCAGGTATTTCCGCACCGTCTCGCTCCTCAGCGCAGCCTCCTTGATCGTTTTTTCATCGGCATCCGCCGGGAAAACCAGCCGCTCGCGCAGCTTTCCGTTGATCTGCACCGGGATGGTGATCTCGTCTTCGCGCGTGGCCGCCTGGTCCACCTTGGGCCACGTCTGGGTGTGGATGGAATAAGGTTTACCGGTGACCTGCCACAGTTCCTCGGCGATGTGTGGGCACACCGGCGCCAGCATCCGCAGGTACAGGTCAACCGCTTCGTTCCATGCGGGCGTGCCTGTCGCCCCGGCTTCCTTCGCCCGGTACATCTCATTCAGTAGTTCCATCAGGCTGGAGACTATTGTATTGAACTCGAACTGCTCGAAGTCCCGTGTCACCTGCTGGAGCGTCTGGTGCAGCTTGCGCCGTAAGACCTTCAGGGTTTCGGGGGAAGCGGAGGGTTTCCCGGCCGGTTCGGTGAGGAGCGCCCAGACCCGCTTCAGCCAGCGGTACGTGCCTTCGATTCCGCTGTGGTTCCACGGTGCCCCCATATCCCATTTGGCGAAGAACATCAGGTACGAGCGGACCGCATCCGCGCCATAGCGTTGCACCAGATCGTCCGGGGCGGTCACATTGCCGCGGCTCTTCGACATTTTTTCGTGGTCCTCGCCCAGCACCATCCCCTGGTTGTGCAGTTGCACCATCGGCTCCGGGCCTTCTGTGATCTGCATGTCCCGCAGCGCCTTGTGGAAAAAGCGTGTGTACAGCAGGTGCATGGTAGCATGCTCGATCCCTCCCGTGTAAGTGTCCACTGGCATCCAGTAGTTGTACTCGGCCTCGTCGAACGGGCCTTGATCATAGTGCGGAGACAGATACCGCAGGTGGTACCAGGAGGAACACATGAAGGTATCCATCGTATCCGTCTCGCGCACCGCCGCCTCGCCGCATACCGGACACTTGGCATTTTTCCAGGTCGGATGCAGTTTCAACGGGCTTTCGCCGGTCGGTTTCCACGCTACGTCTTCCGGCAGCAGCACCGGCAGCTGCTTGTCCGGCACCGGGTTCCAGCCGTCCTTCTCGCACCAGATCATCGGGATGGGCGCGCCCCAGTAGCGCTGCCGCGAGATCAACCAATCCCGCAGCTTATAGGTCACGGCTTCCTTTCCGATCCCCTGCCCCCTCAGCCAATCTGTCACGGCCTTGATGCCGGGATTCTTCTGACCCTTCTCTACATTTACTTTCGTGTCGTTGAATTGGGCCGAGTTGATCATGTGGCCCGCGCCTACATAGGCTGCTTGCATGCTTTCCCCCTCCAGGTCTGGCTGCCCATCCGGTTGGATCACCGGGATGATCTTCAGCCCGAACTTGCGCGCAAACGCGAAATCGCGCGCATCGTGCGCCGGCACCGCCATGATCGCGCCGGTGCCGTAGGTCATCAGCACGTAATCGGCGATCCAGATCGGCATCTTGGCGCCGTTGACCGGGTTGGTAGCATACGCGCCGGTAAACACACCCGTCTTTTCCTTGTCGGCCGCCTCGCGCTCGATGTCCGATTGGCGCGCCGCTTGTTTCTGGTACGCCTGGATTTCCTGCCTGTGGCTGGATATCGTCAGCTTCTCCACCAGCGGATGCTCCGGGGAGAGCACCATGAAGGTTGCCCCCCACAGGGTATCCGGGCGGGTGGTAAAGACTTCCAGGCTGTCGCCCTGCTCGGTCTGGAAGACGACCGAGGCTCCCTCACTCCTGCCGATCCAGTTCGTCTGCAGTGTCCGCACCCGCTCGGGCCAGTCCATACCGTCATACTTCAGTAGTTCGTCGGCGTACTTGGTGATGCGGAAGAACCACTGCTCCAGGTCCTTCTTGATGACCGGTGTGCCGCAGCGCTCGCAGTGCCGGTCCTCCCCCCACACCTGCTCGCGCGCCAGGGTGGTATTGCAGTGCGGGCAGAAATCCACCGGTGACATCTTGCGGTAGGCCAGCCCGTGCTTGTACAACTGGATGAAAAACCACTCTGTCCATTTGTAATATTCCGGGTCGGCCGAAACGGCTTCCCGCCGCCAGTCGAACATGGCCCCCATAGAGCGCATTTGCCTGCGCATGTTCTCGATATTCTTATACGTCCATTCTTTCGGATGCACACCGTGCTTGATGGCGGCGTTCTCCGCCGGCAGGCCGAAGGCATCGAAACCCATCGGGAACAGGACGTTGTAGCCCTTCATGCGCATGAAGCGAGCGCGCGCATCCGCCGGTGTCATGGCATACCAGTGACCGATGTGCAGATCGCCGGACGGATACGGCAGCATGGTCAGCGCGTAGTGTTTGGGTTTCTTGGGATCGATATCAGAATGGTACAGCCCGTCCGCTTCCCATTTGGCCTGCCATTTCGGTTCGATTTCCTGGGGTATATAGTTTTCGCTCATTCTTTTTTCCTTGGTATAAACAAAAATCCCTTCATCCACTCAGGGACGAAGGGTCAGCTCCGCGGTACCACCCGGATTATGCAATCTGATAGTCACTGAATAATTGGTCGAATGGCAATCGTTACTATGCCACTATCTAACTATCCAACTAACTAACAGACCTGCATCTCTCTTTTCGCGCTAACGAGCGATCCCGGCGCTGACTACTATCGGTTCACCAGCGCAGTCTCCCCTTTGCTGGCCTCTGCCAGGCTCGGGGAGGCAGGCGAGTTCAGTCTTTTATCCGGTTGCGGATTGGGCACTCCCGCTGGGTGCCAGGCTGGGCTTCCACCTCGCTCTCCCAACTCACTGGCGGGATGACCTACTACTCCTGTCCTGACTTCTACTTGTAGTTGCGACTTCAGTCGCTTATTTATTTCTCCTTATTATAGCACTTTAGCGATCGGCCTCAGCTTCACGCTGTCAGTTAATCGCTAAGGGCTTCAGTGGACCCAGAGAGATTCGAACTCTCGACCTTCTCAATGCCATTGAGACGCGCTCCCAACTGCGCTATGGGCCCGTTTTCTAAACTCGGATTTGCGGATTGTTGATTGCGGATTATGGAGAGGTACGCCCGATCACCGATCTTAAATCATCAATCTGCAATCCTGGTGGACCTGGAGAGATTCGAACTCTCGACCTCCTCAGTGCGATTGAGGCGCGCTCCCAACTGCGCTACAGGCCCGTTCATGGGCGTGGGGTATTCTACCTGAGGCAGGGACGGATGTCAAGGAAACCATCCGGTTGTTCATCTTGTTCTTTTGGTCGCCCGGCGGAGTTCAAATCTCAAGAAAATGGCCAATTCCCTCACCTCTTTCACTCCTCTCCCCAACTCCTCAAATGTGGCCACCTATCCCTGCGTTTCTATGAGGATAAGCAGGTCGGCAATCTTATGCCCAACGTAATTAATGATACCGACCTTTTTAAACAGTTTATCGCCCACGCCATCCCGGACGTGGTCATTAATCTGATCACCCTGATCGGGGTGACAGCTGTTCTGTTCTAGCTGAATTGCAAGCTGGCGATGTTGGGACCCTTGCCTGTGGCGAGCCTGGTGGCATTTTTCCTTTACCTGCAGAGTTTATATGCCCCGGTACAGAACTTGAGCGCGGCATGGGAGGCGATCCAATCCTCTCTGGCAGGGGCGGATCGCCTGGCTGACTTGATCGCCGAACCCCATGAGCCCCAGAATCGGCACGGACCGGAACCGGTGACGAACTCGGTCAGCGGCGAAATTATCTTCAAAGACGTCTCGTTCGTGTATACGCCCGGTGCGCCTGTGCTGGAACATATTTCTCTGAACATTCCTGCCAAATCGGTTGTGGCTCTGGTCGGACCGACTGGAATGGGCAAGACCACCCTGGTCAGCCCGATTCCGCGCCTCTATGATGTCAGCAATGACTCAATCACATTGGATGGTCATGATCTGCGCGACTTTACCTTGGAAAGCCTGCGCAAACAGATCAGCATTGTGTTAAAGGATATATTCCTGTTCTATGGGACGGTGCGGGAGAACCTGCTGTTTGGCCAGTCAAAGGCAGGTGAAGCCGAGATGGTGGCGACCCGGGCTGTCAATGCTTATGAGTTCATCATGGAGCTGAGCGAAGGTTATGAGACAGTCATCGACGAGCGCGGGATATAACTCTCCAGAGAGCAGATGCAGCGTCTGTCCATCGCCCGGGCGATCCTGAAGGATCCCCATCCTGATACTCGATGAAGCTACCTCTTCAGTGGATACCGGGACCGAACTGCTGATCCAGCAGGCTCTAGAGAGATTAAAGCAAGGGCGCACAACTATTATCATCGCCCACCGGCTTTCAACTGTACGTAATGCCGACCAGATCGTGGTTCCGGAAGATAAATCCATCCGTGAGCTGGGAACGCATGAGCAATTGATCCATATGGAGGACGGGTCGTACAGGAAGTTGTAATCAGTGCAAAGAAATTTAGAACCGGTCAATCAATAATACGGTTCTCTTGACCAGCCATCAGACTCAAAAAGAAAAGGCGAACTCAAAAGTTCGTCTTCTGCAGTGAATATTATATTAAGCATTTGAAACTTGCAATGGGGGCTAATGCAAGACCTTCCTGGCTTGTTTCTGGTTGTACATCAGGCGGTCTGCCTCGACTATTAATTCGCTCACCGAGCTGGGAACTTCCGGATCGCACCGGGCAACTCCCGTACTGATATTCAGGATATATGGCCGCCGGCCTTTTTGGTTGCCTATCTCCAGGGCAGCCTGGATCCGGCTCGTCATTGTTTCGGCGCTTTCCAATAAGGCATCCACGGCCAGTACCACAAACTCATCGCCGCCCAGTCGTGCCAGGATATCTGCATCGCGAAAGGTGTCTTTCAAAATGGCGGATACTTCTTTCAACGCCAGGTCGCCCTGGGGGTGCCCGTGAGTATCGTTGATGCTTTTCAGGGAGTCCACATCGCAGAAAAACAGCAACATGGGTCTGTTGATGCGGTGAGCCAGCTTGACCTCCTGTTCAGCCAGGAGGGTAAAGCCGCGTCGGTTGTAAAGTCCGGTCAGCTCATCCGTCAATGATAAACTGCGGATTTCCTCATCCATGCGCTTGCGTTCGATTGCCTGAGCAACCTGGTTGGAAACAAATTCCAGCAGGTTCAGGTCTTCCTGGCCGTAATGAATTCCCGGCTTATAAATCTGAACGGCCATGACGCCTATCAATGCCCCCTCCACTTTTAGGGGCGCGCCCATCCAGTCCAAACTCATTGTTCCCACCCGTTCCACCTGTCCCTGGTGAGCAAGGCGTTCGATATCCTGCTTGGTAACCATCAATGGCATTCCGGTGCGGATGACATAGCCGGTCAGCCCTTGTTGAGGGGTCATACCAACCGGCGGTTCGTCAAATTGATCAACATAATAAGGAAAACTGATCTCTCCAGTTCCCGGATCTATCAAAGCAATAAAGAAATTCTCGGCTGGAATCAATTCACCCAGGATAGTGTGAATGGAACGGTAGAGCGCATCAATACCTTCACTGGTTATAGCCGTCTGGGAAATCCTGTAAAGTGCATTCTGGACCCTTTCGAAGCGCTTGCGTTCGGTGATGTCATGCGCCACCCAGAGTGTGCTGTCTTCGGTCATCGGCGAGATGGAGGTCGCGAAACACACGGTCCGGTCGCCGATCTTGAGGTCAAATTCGATCTGTTGTGTTTTTTTTGTATCGAGGACCTCATTTATTGCCACGATAAATGTTTCTGCCTGATCGGGCTGGAAAAGATCCCGCAATTTCGTTCCAAGCAATTCCTCCGCCGGTTTGACCAGAAGCTCAGGATTGGTGGGGGCGATCTTGCGATAGACTCCATCACGGTCTATCACCATCACCAGATCATGCATGCAGGAGAACAGGGCGCGCAATTCGGTTTCCGACTGGCGCAAAGCATCCTCTGCCCGTTTGCGGTTGATTGCAATCGCCACCTGCGTCGAGACAAATTCCAGCATGTGCTGCTCGCGTTCGCCGTACGCCTTCGGATCGGTATAGTGCTGTACCACCATTGCACCGATCGTCTTGCCTTCGACGATCAGTGGCACCCCCAGCCAGATGGCGGATGGCACGCCCAGCAGTTTCACTTCCCCTTGGCGTTCCAGTTCGTCATGCACCGCCTGTGTGCACAGCAGGGATCTTCCTGTCCTGAGCACGTACGCGGTTAACCCCTTCCCGGGCTGGATTCCCCCTATGAACGGCTCATCTTCGGCATCCTTGAAATAGGAAAACCGCAGCAGGTTTTGGGCTTCATCATATAACGTTATATAGAAATTTTCAGCCGGCATCACCGATGAGATAATCTGGTGGATCTTGGGATATAGTTCGTCCAGGGAACGGGTCGTTTCGGTTGCCGCGGCAATCCGATAGACTGCCTCCTGAAGCGTTTGTGTCTGGCTGTGTTCGGTGATATCGATGATGGCGCCTCTTACCCCGATGATTTTTTGGTCTTTATAAAATGGGGAGGCAAAAATCGATCCGGTGAATGTGCTGCCATCTTTCCGAAGCAAGACATATTGCTGATCGTGGACTGAACCCCCCAGAATTACCTTCCTAAAAATCCTTTTTACTCTATTCAATTCTTCCGAAGGTACGAAGCGAAGCACGTTAGTTCCTTCTTGGAAATCTTCCCGGGAATATCTAAATGTTTGTAAAGTAGATTGATTAAAGGAGATTAGATTTCCAGCAGTATCAAATTCAAAAACTGATATTGGAAGAAACTCGGTTAACTCACGGTAGCGTTGTTCGGGGTTCTCCTGCGTCTCTCCAGCATGCTTATGTTCGAGGATATCTTCCCCTGCCTGAGCAGGCAGGCGTGTTTCCTGCAAGCCTTCCAAGAACGTTGCAGGCAACGATTTTCTCGCATCTATTGCAGATTTCTTTTTTTGAGGCAAAATGGAACTCCGGATGGAGAATATTTCCGCACCAAATATATTCCGTAAATATTTATGATGGTATTTTACACCATTTGTAATCTTTATGTCTGAAAATATCAAAGGCTAAGAGGACTTCTCATCCAACAATGTCATGCCAGCATAATCTTTGCCAACCTGTTTTGGTCATTCGAAATACAGCCATGACGTTGCCTGGCTGGATCATGAGGCTGAATACATATCGGTCGGCCATGCTAAAGTGACTTGACAGCCAATCAGATTAAAACGATAATCCAAACGGGTTATATCCCATACTGCTGGAGCGCCCGGGAAAAGAAAAAGTATGCCTGAAATGATCGATCCTGACGATGGTTTGCCGCGTTATTACCAATTGGCAAACATTCTGCGCGAGGGCATTTCGAACGGCAAATTCGCGGCGCACGAGCCCATCCCATCCGAGCGTCAATTGGAAGGTCTGTATTCCGTCAGCCGGACGACGATACGCCAGGCGATCGATCTGTTGATACGCCAGGGCTTTCTTTATCGCAGCCACGGTCGCGGAACGTTCGTTTCACCGCAAAAGTTGCAAAAGGGGATTTCAGAGCTGACCAGTTTTAGCGAGGATATGAAACAAAGGGGGCTTGTCCCGGGACAAAAGATCCTGGAAATTGGCTACGTTCAGCCCTCCGAGCAGGTGCGAGCGCATTTGGAACTACCTGCGACCGTCGAGCGGGTATTATGCATCGAGCGCCTGCGCCTGGGCAATGAAGTGCCAATGGGACTGCAGACTTCCTACAATGTTCTCCCGGAAGGGCAAACAATCACCCGGACTGACCTGGAAAAGTATGGATCGCTCTATAAAATCCTGCAGGAAAAATTTCATCTTATCCCTACGGAAGCAGATGAAACTCTGGAGGTGACACTCGCCACCCCGCGCGAGGCAGCCCTGCTGGAGATTTCACCCGGCAGTCCATTGCTGCTTAGTGAGCGCACAACGTATTCACAGGCGCGGCGGGTGATCGAATTTGTAAAGATATTGTACCGGGGGGACCGGTATCGATATATCGCCAAGCTGACCCGCTGACAGTTTGTTCATTCTAGATTGATAATGGGCTGGGCTTCCTTGTCCCGGGCGGAGAATTATTCTCCCGGGAACAGGAATTCATGGTCTAAACACAATTTTTGACCAAGGTACGGCGAGGAAGCAGAAAAATTGAGGTGCGCGAGCACATTGTGAAAACGATGAACGATGCAGAAGACAGGCGAGGTGGGGAAAGGGTGGCAGGTGCAGAGGCATTGGAAAAGGCATTATATAGCAGGTTTTGATATTTTTAGGGGGTTTCGTGCAGGGGGGAATGCAGAATCTGGAGGAAAGAAAATGGGTCGGAAGAAATTTCCTCCTAAAAACTACTCAAAAAAACAACTCCTTTGGAAATAATTCTGAAAAAATAGCAAGAAAAAGGCGATTCGCGAGGCGGGGTGCAAGGAACCGGGAAGGGGAAAGTAACAATAAAGATACCTATACACCATACAAGAGCGACGAATCCGCTTGACTTTTGGGCCGGCCCGTGCTAAGATGGGAGCGTAATGGTAATGTGGTCACTACCAGTTTCCTGGAGTTAGAGAGTATTCCGGTTTGAACACAATTCCAGTTGTTGAGAGTAAGAAGATTCGGGCATGAACACAATTAATGATGCGGAGATCCATCAAATCGTGCAGCGGGTGCTTATGGAGGTTACGGGGTCTGCCCAACCTACGGCAGTTGCCGCGCCTGCCGCCCTGCCGGAGAAGAAACCTGCGGAAAAACCGGCGCAGACTCAGGATAGAAAAATTATCGCGATCGGTGCAGACCATGGGGGATTCGAATTGAAGGAAATCCTTAGAACAACGTTGACTGAGCTTGGCTATGACGTAAGGGATGCCGGGGCCTATAACAAGGGTACCGTGGACTATCCGGATTTTGCGCATGAAGTGGCCCGACTGGTCAGCGCGGGCAAGGCCTGGCGGGGGATCATGATCGATGGGGCCGGGATTGGCAGCTGCATTGTTGCAAACAAGGTGCCGGGAATCCGGGCGGGGATGGCTTACGATATTTCTTCCACCATAAACAGCCGGGAGCACAACGATACCAACGTTTTGACCCTGGGAGCGGGGATGATCGGGGTCAATCTTGCCAAACAGATCGTCAAAACCTGGCTATCGACAGAATTCAGCGGAGGGCGGCATACCGCACGCATTGAAAAAATCAGCGCAGTTGAAAAGCAATACCAGAAATAGAGGCAAGATATGCTGACAGACCTGAAAACAGACCCAAAAATGGTTGAACAATTGGTGGAGATCATCACCCACGAAGTGCTGGCAGCCATGCTGGAAAAGAAGGAAATGCAGCAGACTCCGGAAGGCGCCCAATGTAAATTCAATTGCAGCGATTCAATGTGTGTCCGCACCTGCTTCGATCGGGCGGGCAACGTGGTCAGCGCCGGCGCCGAACGGCTTTCTTCCACACTGGGTGTGATCCCCGGCAACATCGACTTGGCCAAGACAATCGACCATACCTTGCTTAAACCGGATGCCACACAGGACCAGATCGCCCAATTGTGTTATGAAGCCCGCAAGTACGGGTTTGCATCGGTATGTGTCAACCCAACCTGGGTGGAGTTGTGCGCACAATTGCTGAAGGACTCGCAGGTTAAGGTTTGCACGGTGATCGGCTTTCCACTCGGGGCGACCGCTCCGGAGGTGAAAGCATTCGAGACCCAGACCGCCCTGAAACAAGGCGCCAGCGAGATTGACATGGTCATCAACATTGGCGCGCTGAAGGCGCGGGACCTGGAACTGGTGGCCAAGGATATCCGGGGTGTGGTTGCGACGGCGCACGCGGGAGGAGCCATCGTCAAGGTCATCATCGAGGCGGTTTTGCTCACCGATGAAGAAAAAACGATCGCCTGCCTGCTATCCAAAGAAGCCGAGGCAGATTTTGTGAAAACATCCACCGGTTTCGCCAGCGGCGGGGCCACGGTTCATGATGTGGCATTAATGCGCAAGACAGTGGGCCCGGAGATGGGCGTAAAGGCCGCCGGCGGAGTGCGCACATACGAAGACGCTGAAAACATGCTGAGGGCCGGAGCCACCCGGATCGGGGCGAGCGCCGGAGTGAAAATAATCCAGGGTCCCGCCAAGGAAACTGCTCCCGCTACGGCGCAAGGGAAGAATTATTAGGACAGGGTGGAGCCTGAGGAAAGAATGCTCCGGCGTAAGAGGAGATTGCTTCGTCGCAGAAGTACCGCCCCACGCAATGACATCAAGGAGAAAGGGCATGTTAATCGCTAGAGTGATCGGAACAACCGTCTCGACGGTCAAAGATGAGAAATTAACCGGACGCAAACTGCTGATCCTGCGCCAGTCGGATGAGACAGGCAACCAGGCCGGAAAACCGTACGTGGCCGTGGATACCGTGGACGCGGGCGTGGGCGACCTTGTGCTGACCTGCGCGGGTTCATCCGCCCGGCAAACGAACATAACCAAGGATACCCCGGTGGACGCGGTCATCATGGCTGTGATCGATTCACTGGAAGTGGATGGCAAAGTGGTTTTCCGCAAGTCATAAAAAAGGTATCTACCACGGAGAAACACAAATAAAAATGATATGGATGGATTTACCAAAATATCCAAAAAAACCGTTCATCCGCGTTAATCTGTGTTGATTTAAATTAGCGAAGAGCCTCGATGATAGATATTGATGGAAGAGATTATTAAGGATATCAGGCATGGATAAAGATCTTGCGTCCATACAGGAAGCCCGGGAATTGGTACTGAGGGCGCACGCGGCCTGGCAGACCTGGAGCCAGGCGACCCAGGAAGAGGTGGACCGGGTCTGCGCAGCCATGGCCGAGGCGGGCTGGCAGGCGTCAGAGCGGTTGGGACGCATGGCCCAGGAGGAGACCGGTTACGGCGTGGCCCTGCACAAGAAACTCAAAAACGAGTTTGGCTCGCGAACGGTCTGGGAATCCATCCGGGATGTAAAGACGGTCGGCGTGATCAGGCAGGATGCGGTTCGCCGGTTGTATGAAATTGCCTGGCCGATGGGAGTGGTGGCGGCGTTGGTGCCATCCACCAACCCAACCTCGACGACATTCTTCAAAATCCTGATCTCGGTCAAGGCCCGCAATGCCATCGTCATTTCCTCCCATCCTGCAGCGGCACACTGCATCTACGAAGCTACTCAAACCATGGCACACGCAGCTGAAAATGCCGGCGCACCGAAAGGCCTGATCAGCTGCATGCAGGAGGTGGCCCTGCCTGGTACACAGGAGTTGATGACGCATGCCAAGACTGCCATCATCCTGGCGACCGGCGGCACTGCCATGGTGCGGGCAGCCCACTCGACCGGGAAACCGGCGTACGGGGTAGGACCCGGGAATGTGCCCGTGTACGTCGACCGGTCGGCAGACCTGGAAAAGGCGGCCCGGTATATTGTGGCTTCGAAAGCCTTCGATTATTCCACCATCTGTGCGACTGAACAGGCTGTCGTCGCAGACCTGCCAATTGCCGACAGGCTGAAGAAACTGATGCAGGCCGAAGGCGCTTATTTCACCGATCCACAACAGACCGAGGCGCTGCGCAGGATCGTCTTCAACCCGAACGGGAGCCCCAATACGGCGGTGGTGGGCAAACCAGCAGGATTCGTGGCAGGCATGGCGGGTTTCAGCATTCCGAGCGGAACCCGGATCATGGTGACACCGTTGAAAAAAGTCGGGCGGGAAGAGCCGCTCTCGCATGAAAAGATGACGACCGTGCTGGGCTGGTATGACGTGAACGGCTGGGAACAAGGCTGTGAAAGCTCCATCGCGGTCATCCAGACGGGCGGCCTGGGCCATACCCAGATCATCCATGCCAACGATGAAAAAGTCATCATGGCGTTCGGGCTGGAGAAACCAGTCTTCCGCATCCTGGTCAATACGATGGGCACGCTGGGTGCGATCGGCCTGACCAGTGGAGTGATGCCATCGCTAACACTTGGCTCGGGCGGTGTGGGCGGCGCGATCACCGGAGACAATATCACGACGTATCACCTGATCAATATCAAGCGGCTGGCATACGAGACGATGCCGCCCCCGACAGCCGCGTTTCTGCCCGGCGAAAACCCGGGCGGCCCGACCCCCGAACAGATCGAGCAGCAGGTACGGCAGGTTGTCAATGAAATTCTGGCAAGCAGGTAAATGGTGAAACCGTAGTGGTGACTTAAGGCGGTCAACGACTAAAGTCGTTACTACGAAACAATAAACAGAAAGGAAGGAATAAAATGGCTTTAGATCCCTCTTTGATAGCTCTCGGCATGGTCGAGACAAAAGGCCTGGTCGGCGCGGTGGAAGCCGCGGATGCGATGGTAAAGGCCGCAAATGTGGTGCTGCTCGGATCCGAGTACGTGGGCGGCGGGTATGTGACCGT
>JBEKCT010000100.1:0-12781 GCA_050014715.1 Anaerolineales bacterium
CTGCCTCGAACAGGCTGCCTTGCTCAGAATGTTTACCAAGCATGTCTCACTCCTGATTTGGTCTATCGCGGAGTGTAATCCCAAACCCCGAAAAACGCGAGCTTTTCGGCCGGGCTTCTAGGATAAATAATAATCGTTCCGCGGAACGATGAAGGAACGAATATATCCAATTGCAATGGTTGGTCGTAAATTGGAGATTGATAAGAATAAATAATGAATTAAGAATCATAAGCAGAAGGGACAGGATCGCCATTGGATCGATATCCCATTTGGGGACAAGTTTTGTCATTCGAAAAAACGAATGAGGAACGAATGAGCTGGGAGGGAAGAAAAATGGAAGTGCGAGATGATGGAGGCATTCATACTAGATAATTCCAAATTTTCGCTTTATTTATATATTTTAGATTAAATGTTCTAATTTGGCAAGGGCGGAAGGCAATATTATTATTAAGGACAAAATTAGCTCGAACCGTGTAAAATGAGCAGTGTTAATTAACCTAGACGAGCATAAATGCAGTGAAATTCTAGGTGACAAAACCTCAAGGAGAGAAAATGTTTAATAAAATTGCGATCGTGTCAATACCGGTAAAAGACCAGAATGTTTCCAAAAAATTCTACACCGAAGTGCTGGGCTGCAAGGTGGTGGAGGAAATGCCGTTCGGACCGGCAACCAAATGGATCAGATTGGAGTTTCCGGGGGTAGAAACGAGAATCGTACTGGTCACATGGTTCCCACAAATGCAGCCAGGTAGTTTGCAAGGGCTGGTGCTGATAACCAACGATATTGCAAAAACGCACAAGGAACTTAAAAAACACGGAGTGGTCATTTCCGAGATAACCAAGAAGCCATACGGACAGGAAGCTTCCTTCAGTGACCCGGATGGAAATGGATGGGTATTGCAACAACCCGCATTATAAGCAAAGGGGATTTCATGGCTTCATCAATAAACAAACAATCCATCGGTCAATTTGAGGGCCATGGCGATGTGGGACAGATAAGCCGGCCGGGTTATTGCGATTATGATGCAGCAGACCAAGCCTATACGATCGCGCCGGGAGTTAACCTGCGAGGGTCGCAGGATGGATTTCACTTCGTGCGGAAACGAATCAGAGGAAATTTCATCCTGACTATGCGAGCAGAATTTTTCGAAGATTGGGGTAACCCGCACCGCAAGATGGGATGGATGGCGCGTTCCGGCTTGGAAGATAATTCCATTTTTGTCAGTTCCTCTGTCCATGGGGATGGGCGAAGTGTAATGCGGTTCAGGCGGGAGGCGGGCGGGCCAACCGAGGAAATGCAGGCAAACGTAGCAAAGGCAGATGTGATTCAATTGGAGCGAAAAGACAATAGCTACATCACGTCAGCCGCCCGGTTTGGAGACCCATTTGAGGCGGTTCGAGCCAGCCAGATTGACCTGGGAGAAGAAATTTATATCGGGTTATTTGTCTGCACCGATGTCAACGAGCCGATAGAACAGGCAATATTCCGGGATGTGCGGATCGTCAGGCCGGTAAAAGAGGATTTCGAGCGCGGCAGGGATCCATTTAGTAGCCTGCTGGAAATCCTGAATGTTGCAAGTGGTCATAGGCAGATCGTTTACAGGTCTGAGCAAGTAATTGAAGCGCCCAATTGGACACGGGACGGCAAAGCGCTGATATTTAACCGGGATGGGCGGCTGTATCGGTTTGAAATGGCGACGGGAACAGTGACTCTGATTGACACAGGGGAGGTGGCCGGGAACAACAATGACCATGTACTTTCATTCGATGGAAGCAGGCTGGCTATCAGCAGCCACGGTGCGACAGACGGCCTCTCCAGGGTGTACACTGTCCCGGTGCAGGGAGGCAAGCCAAAATTGGTCACGCTGAAAGGACCTTCCTACCTGCACGGCTGGTCGCCGGATGGAAAATTACTGGTTTATACCGGGCAGCGCAACGGCCAGTATGACATTTATCGCATCCCAATCGAAGGTGGAGAGGAAGAGCAACTTACCAACACACCTGGGTTGGAGGATGGTCCAGAATATATGCCGGATGGCAGGTATATCTATTTCAACTCGGTGCGGACTGGAGGGATGCAGATTTGGAGGATGAGGCCGGATGGCAGCGGGCAGGAGCAATTAACGGACGATAAATACAACAACTGGTTCCCGCACATCTCGCCAGACGGAAAATGGGTGGTATTTATTTCTTACCTGGCAGGCGAGGTGGCGCCAAGCGACCATCCGGCGGCGAAACGGGTCTATCTACGCGTGATGCCCCTTGATGGCGGCACACCCAAAGTATTGGCTTATTTATATGGAGGCCAGGGAACAATGAATGTACCATCCTGGTCACCAGATGGGAGTAGACTGGCTTTTGTAAGTAATACGGTACCTTAATCGAGAGATACGTATAGCCGAAATAGTAATCCGACCCCTTTTTTCAACGGCGATGTTTTAAAGTCTATGGTTTACTGCGGCGAGATTGATTTTTGCCTTGAAATTAACCCATCCAACAGGCCATGAAGTTCTTCTTCTTCGCCGGCCTGGCTGCTGAAATATTCCGCCATAAACTGCGAACGGCGCAGTCGTAAGGCCATGGGGGCAACAACCTTTAGATCTTGCGGACTGACCTTATTGCGGCCATCAGCAGCGGCGTAGGCGCGGGCGCCTTCGAACCAGGTTATCTCAGCCCGCAGGCTGTCTATGCCCAGCTGCTGCACCAGCTTTATGGCCGACCGGGCAATCCGGTCGGGCAATTTTACTTTTGGCAACTTTTCGCGCGCCAATTGGATCTCTTCGGCAGCAGCCTCCATCTCTTCCCGATACGCGGAAGCCATAAGGCGTGAATTCGCCATGTAAGCCTGAACACGCCGATAGGCCTCCAGCCGCTCGGCAGGATTCTCCAGACCACGAACTATTACACGCAACCCAAAGCGGTCTAGGATCTGTGGGCGCAAGCGGCCTTCCTCGGGATTCATCGAGCCGATCAGCACGAAACGGGCCCGGTAGGTGGCGGAGACAGGGCCGCGCCGAACGGTGTAACTGCCCTGTGCGGCTGCATCCAGGATGGCATCGACGATATCATCGGAAAGCAGGTTGATTTCGTCAATGTAGAGAAGATTTCGGTCTGCCTGAGCCAGAATCCCACGCCGGACGCGCAGGCGTTCGTTAACAGCCGCGCGTTCGTCGATCCCACCGACTACATCCTCAAGCCGGGAATTGAGAGGCAGCTCGACCAGACGAACACGATCGGGGGCGACCAGCGGCTGGCCTTCGGCGTATTTTTTTGCGCAGTCCGGACAGACTGCGTCGATCCCGCCAGATTCGATATCTTCGGGCAGGCAGCCATAATAACAGAGAGAGCGTTCCACCTTAGGTAGGATTTCCAGCAAAGAGCGGACGGAAGTGGTTTTGGCGGTGCCGCGCGGGCCGACCAGCAGGATACCACCAACGGATGGATTGATCAGCCCAAGCAGGAGCGCCAATTTCATCTCCTGCTGACCAACGATTGCCAGGAAGGGGAAGGGCAGCGCCTCAGCCAGCCCGACTTCCTCTGCAGTGTTGGTCGGAAGGCTCTTTCCTGAAACGAAGTCAACCAATTCACGCAAAGTTCGGAAAGGGTGGGCTACGCGTTCTTTTGATTCGGTTTCTTCGGGAGGAGGTTCAGGTGTGGACATTTTATATATTTATCCGCTAATCTACACTAATCTTCACTAATCTGTTCTTTTTATTCGTTCGAATTGGAGAACTTTATGCGGATAATAGACTATGGCGTGCCAATCGCACGTATTCTTATGATTAGTTTCCCTTATGGGCCAAGCGGCGCTGTTGGCGTTCCCTGGCGGCATCCATGCGGGCTAGCTCTTCGGGCGTTTCTGCCTTAAGAGGGGGGATGCGGGTAGGTTTGCCATTCTCATCTATCGCCACGTAAACCAGAAAAGCGGCATTAGTATGGGCCTGCTGCCCGGAGATGGGGTTCTCGGCGATAACATCCACCTCCACCTCCATGGAGGAATGCCCGGCATAAGTTACTTCGGCATTGAAGAGCACCAGGTCTCCGATATGGATAGGTTGCTTGAAAACCATCTGGTCAATCGCCACGGTGACCGTGCGATGGGCGGCGTGGCGGGTGGAAGCCAGCGCGCCGGCTTCATCCACCAATTTCATGATCCAGCCTCCATGCACATTGCCCTGACTGTTGGCGTGTTCCGGCTGCATCATCTGAGCCAATTGGATGCGCGAAAGCCGCATGGGTTTCGGTTCGTGGGAATGTTCCATCATTCAATATCCTGGCGTTCTTCTCCTGAATCGAGCGTGTGCAGACGCTGCGGTTCATCCAGCAATATATCCAATACACCAAAGCGCAGGTCTCCCATCATGGGAGCCAGAGGTATCGTGGCAGGGATGGAAAGGCGCGACGGTGCAGGGGGCGGGGTCTTGCGGGGCTTGAGCGAGGCGGTAAAACGCTTGCGGATGACACGCGGTTCTGCAGTTAATTCGCCGACATAAAAACCCAACACAGAATATACCTGGCGATCGGCTGTGACCCAGCCAATCCATTCGCCCATCCGGTTATGCAGGTATGGATAAGAAAGGAAGGCTTCTGGGTCGCCGCGGGATGTGTAGATCGGTACAATAGCTCGTTGAGATTGAGTATTCATGATTTCACCTTATCAACATCATTATACGTCCAATAACGATTAACGAAGAAGTTCCAGAGCATAACTACACCAACGGCAACAGCCAGGGTGAAGTTCTTTCCCAGGAATTCGGGTGTGAATATCTTAATCGATATAGTTTCGAACAGGCTCCGCATGGGAGGTTCGAGGTAATGCAAAATAGGCAGGCGGATGGCGAGCCCTGCGATATTTACAGCAAAGAACATGACCAATTGGCGGGAGATCGGGCGCGAACGCGAATCAGGATAGGTCCAATAACGATTCCAAATGAAATTACTCACGATTGCACAAATGAAAGAAATCGTGCCTGCCCAGACCAGTGCCATGCCAAATAACTTAGAAAACAGGTTCATTATCCCAAAATCAACCACCGCGCCAAAGACACCCACGACCATAAATTTCAAGAAACGATTGCGTTCCTGAGGATTGGTAATGATATTGTTCATTGCCCAACCAGCTTATTTTTAAAGTATTCAATCGTTCGGGATAGACCCGCCTCCAGGTCCACTTTTGGTTCCCAGTTAAGCAGAGTGCGGGCACGCGAGATATCCGGGCAGCGGCGCTGTGGATCATTGCCAAAGCGTTTATCAGGTTGGTAATCCAGGCCGGCGCTGTTTCCAGCCAGGAGATTAATGGTTTTGGCAAACTCCAGAATCGAGGTTTCGGTCGGATTACCAAGATTGACCGGCAGATGTTCATCCGAGAGTAATAAGCGATAAATCCCTTCGATAAGATCATCCACGTAGCAAAAAGAACGCGTCTGTGTGCCATCGCCATAAACGGTCAGGGGTTCACCACGCAAGGCCTGTTGAACCATATTGGGGACGACACGACCATCATCCAAACGCATACGCGGGCCATAGGTATTGAAAATGCGAACGATGTGTGTATCCACTTCATGGGCGTGGTAATATGCCATCGTCATGGCTTCGGCAAAACGCTTGGCTTCATCGTACATCGAGCGTGAACCAACGGGATCAACATGGCCCCAATAGTTTTCCGTCTGGGGATGTTCGAGCGGGTCGCCATAAACTTCCGAGGTAGAGGCAAGTAGAAAACGGGCTGCGTGAGCATGGCTGACGCCAAGACAATTGTGTGTACCAAGCGCACCGGCTTTCATGGTCTGGATGCGAAGATTGGGGTAACCATATGGAGAATCTGGATTAGGGCTAGCGGGTGAGGCGAAGTGCATGACCGCATCCAATTTGCCAGGGACGAATATGTATTCTGAAACATCCTTTTTGATGAATGTGAACCGTTCGTTTCCGACCAGTTGAGCCAGGTTGGCAGGATTGCCGGTTATAAAATTGTCCAACCCGACCACTTCATGGCCTTCTGCCAAGAGCCTGTCGCATAGGTGGGAGCCAAGAAAACCAGCTGCACCGGTGATAAGAACACGCATGGAAAACTCCAAAAGAAAGATTTGCCTGAAAAGAGCTTCAAACCCTATTCGCCCGGCATTTATTTCCAATCAATGTTTGTAGTCAGTCCATCGCCGGTGACTTGCTGTGATTGACCACTGGCGGCATCCACGATCCAGAGATTTCCTTCGTAGATGACCCCGATATAATCTCCGCCATTATCAAGCTTATGCGGCGCCCAGGCCAGCGTCTGGGTCAAGGGTGCGATACCAGGCTGTCCTTCAGCAGGGAAAAGCAAGTGTTGATTTGTTCCGTCACTATTTATGACCATCAAGCGGTAGCGGCTGGTTGCGGAAGCGGTGGGGAAAATCGCTTGCAGATAGGCTACAAGATAGGAGGAGGCTCCCGACTTGTCAGTTCTGATGGAGGAAACAGCCGGGTAAGCGAACATGCCAGTCTGTGTCACCAATGTGGTGCTGGTGTTATTCGACAGGGAGATGGAGTTTAGGGCGAAGTTGGGAGATTCTTCCGGTGAAATCAGCCCGGTGGGGGCAGAATGTGTTACCGCGAACAAGGTCCGGCTATCGCTACCCCAGGCCAGGCCTGGCGTCCAAGCCCAATCACCATGCGTATTCAAGGCGGTAATATTCAACAGGGGGGTTAAGGCCGCATTGGTGATATCTACAAGACCTACCCCGTCAGGGCGGGAATATGCCAGATTTTGACCGTCAGGTGACCAGGCAAACGAGCTACCCCACCAGGGATAAACGCCACCATAGTTGGTATCGAGAACATCTTGTATCTGGCCTGGTTTCCCGTTCGCAAAGTCCAAAATGTGTAAATCATTGTTTGCATCCCAGCCAGGAGCGGCAGCATGCGGTTCAACGGTAGAATAGGCAATTTTATATTGTGTTCCCGGCTGCCAGTCTGCAAAATGGACAATATTGGCAACACCCAGGTTGACTGGCGCGGCTGGTTGACCGGAAGTGCTAATGGCCCAAAGTGTGTTTATTTGCTGATCAAGGGGGAGAGTGGATTTTCGTGTGAAGAGCAACCAAGCGCCATTTGGAGAGAGCGAGAAGATATATCCATCCAGATCACCACTGGTAACAAGTGGCTGGCGGAGAGATGTGGATCCGTCCATTATCCAAGCATTTCCACCAGACAGATAGACAAGTTTTCCAGGGATGGAAAGGGGGGCAAATGGCGACTGGACACCTATCATGACAATTTCCGGCACTGCCTGTTGAAGCAGGTTTTCAGAGACCACTGAGCTGCCAGTATCGACATTGTTTTCGAAGACATGCCTGATGGTAATTTCGTCCAACCCGTTTTGACCAGCCTGGATGAGACGTGTTTCGCCTGAAGGGAGCGATTCGTTACGGAGTTCCTGGCGCTCGAATGGAACAACCACCTGTTGTGTTTCAAATACTTCACGGACGCGAGTGACAACTATAGACATTCCAGGGGTCAGAGGGGTATAGATAGGTGGGTCAACCCGATCCGTGGAGGAAAGGCTAATCTTTGCCCCTGAAAGAGCTTGCTGAACCGTATTGCCAGAAGGAAGAGTAACAGGCCGGGTGGCGCCGTCGGCAGTTACATTGGCAGTAAGTTTGGTCTGCTGAACCTGGGCAGCACAGGCCGAAAGAAAAGCCAAGGCTATCATGAAAATGATTACAATCCAGAAAGCGCCATGAAACATGCTTTTCCGGCTTTTTAGGGATTCGCTCGCTCGAAATTTGCTCATAAGGTTACTGGTATAATCCAAATGCTATTTTGTCCGGCCAACAATGGTCATGGTACCATTCGAAACGGTGATGCTTTCCAAGCGGAAACCAGTTGCAGCTGGGCCAATGGCACCGGTATAGGCCTCCTGAATGGCGGATGTGACAGTGTCTTTCAATCCGACTGGGACAGGCATTGGACCAAAATCGGCGTTGGAGACATCAATCAACACCTGGCCCTGCGCGTCCACACCGGCACTGATCACGATATGAATGGTTACCTGGAGGTAGCCTTGTGTGGCAGTTCCGTAAATTTGGATCTGGCCATCGCGCAAGTATACCTGCGGATCAGTAAAAAGTGGTTGAGCCTGATTTTGAAGTTGCGCAGCCAGGTATGAGGTAACTTGCTGTTCAGTGACAACCAAGGTCACCTGACCAGAATCTGCACCAGTGGCCACAGCTGTCTGTAAATTGGATTGCAGTTGGCCAGCAGCTTCAGTCGAAACCGGGATATGCAGGTTCGGGTAGGCTGGCCCGCCGATGTTCATTGTACAAGCCATTACTACCATTAGCAAGACTGACAGGCCAAAAAGAAGGGTAATTTTACGAACTTTCATAGAACATCTCAGGTAACGGAGTTATTATAGCATGAGCGAATCTGAAAACCTCTCTCCGCTGGATATCCCGGCTGCCCTGGAGGCGCTTTTATTTGTTTCAGCGGACCCAGTGGCTCCTTCCCAGCTTGCTATCGCGCTTGAGCTTTCGGTTTCAGCGGTGGAGCAAGGATTGCAGCAACTGGACGGCGAGTTGCGCACACGCGGTCTACGGCTCCAGCGTCATGGAGGCCGTGTGCAATTGACGACCGCTCCGGAGATGGTTGAAGCAATAGAACGATTGCTAGGACTGGAAGCAACCAGCCGATTAAGCCGGGCGGCTCTGGAGACACTTGCGATTGTCGCTTATCAGCAACCGGTTACGCGCCCATATATTGAAGGAGTGCGGGGCGTAAGCAGCGATGGCGTGATGAAATCGCTGCTGAGTAAGGGGCTGGTTCAGGAGATTGGACGCGCAGAAGGCCCAGGTCGCCCTATTTTGTATGGTACTGCTCCTGATTTTCTGCAACATTTCGGTCTGAATTCCCTGACTGAACTCCCAACACTGGTCCTTCCGGACTTGGAAGGCGATAACGGGATTGGCCATAATGAGATGTTGAAAGGCTGAAATGTTGAGATGAAATAAGAATTTCGCGAACGAACAAGCAAATGGAGTTGCGACTACGGACGACTTTGAAAGGTTATGATGGAAGAACGATTGCAAAAAATTCTGGCACGGGCCGGACATGGGTCCCGCAGGAGTTGTGAAGAACTGATATCGGCCGGTCGGGTACGGGTAAATGGTCAGGCGGTGGGCCTGGGGGATAAAGCTGATACAGCCAAGGATAAAATCACTCTGGATGGGCGGCCGGTTACACCGGCTGAGCCGCTGGTCTATGTGGCGCTTTATAAGCCACGCGGTGTTATTTCCACCGTCTCCGATCCGGAACTGCGGCCGGCAGTGCGCGACCTGGTACCCGTGGCGGGTACGTTATATCCGGTCGGGAGGCTCGATTTCGATTCCGAAGGTCTGGTCTTGATGACCAATGATGGCGATCTGGCCAATAAACTGACGCACCCGCGTTATGAACATGAGAAGGAATATCGCGTACTGGTAGCGAAACAACCCGATGCAGAGCAGTTGAATCTTTGGCGTCGCGGCGTGGTATTGGAAGATGGATTCCGAACCGGGCCAGCCGGTGTGGATGTCGTTTCCAAACATGGGAAGGGTGCGTGGCTGGATGTGATTTTACAGGAGGGACATAAGCGCCAGATCCGGGAGATGGGTATTCAAACCGGCCTTCCGGTAGTACAGATAGTGCGCGTGCGCATTGGGGAATTACGTTTGGGAAGCCTCAAGCCGAAGGAATGGCGTTTTCTAACCACCCAGGAAGTGCAGGCTTTGCAAAAACCCGCTTCAGCTTCGAAGCCTAAGCCGAACTTAAGATACCAAAAAAACCAAAGACAGAAGTAATATTGATGGGATTTGAAAGGCTATTTTGGGAAAATCCCATATAAATCGGGCTGTTATTCCTGGGCATCTATCATTTTTTTGGTTCAACATCGGATAACCGGCCCCGAATGACCAACCAGGCTGCAAAAACCCCCAGCAGCCCTGTAATCAGAGCCATACCATCTGCTCCACGCCAGTCAACAAAGAGACCTCCTACAAAGGCACCCAAGAATTGTCCCAACCCCAAAAAAACAGAATATAACCCCATAATCGCTCCACGGTCAGTTCCATGTGTTTCGGTGATGTCCGCCAGGTGTGCCAGGGCAGCCGGAGTAAAGCCGCTCTGGACCATGATGCTGACTACCAGCATAATGGATAACGGTAGTACCCAAGGCGCATATAAAGATGGCTGGTGATTAATCCCGAAAATCAACAGGCAGGAAACGATCAATCCAGTGCTGCCAATCAGCATGGTGGTGGTCTTCTTAAGAGAGGGGAAGAAAATGCTCCAACCAAAAATGCCCAAAATAAAGAAGACTGCGTATAAAGCTATGATGTTCCCGGCTGTGAAACTATCGAAATGCCCTACCAGGACCTGGTGCGGAAGACCCCTTTTGTCGGTCAGGATGCGCGCCGAAAGGTTGATCCAGATTCCCAATACGGCATTGATGGCTATCCAGGCAGGGGCGAAACCGGCCACGCGTGGACTGCGGAGAATGGCCCAATAACGTTTGATTGTTTCACCAGGGGTGATGGAAGGTATAGCGGAGGCGGGGCGGATTTGTTTTACATGGTGGAAACCGATCCACAAAACGATCAGACTGCCCAGATAAACAAGGGAGTTAACCGCAAAAGCCGGGCTGGTAAACGGAATTCCCGCTACCCGGGAGGCGGTACCGAATGTGCGCCAAAGCCAGCCGCCCAGTGAGAATCCAATGGCAATTCCACCAATTGTTCCAATCTCAAAAAGACCGGCGATACGTGAGCGCAGCTTGGGGGCATCGGAAGTGGCTTCGGCGATATAGCCCAGGGTGGCTGGCGCGTTGCTGGCTGTGGATAGCCCTTCCAGCAGGCGCGTGAGAACCAACAGCCAGACCAAGGTAGTAACGGAGGTTATAAGGACTGCCACAGCACCAAAAACAGGTCCAAGAATTATGAACCATTTACGCCCGAAACGATCACTCCAGGCACCCAATACCAATGCACCTAGCAACTCGGCAACAAAGAAGCTCCCTATTATCATACCGCCGAGGGCATATGAAATTGGGTAAACATTTCCTGCGCCGGCAATTGCCCGTAATGGATTGTTGGGGTCCAAAGAGGCGGCATGGATGGCGTTAAAGTAGAATTGGATATTCTCGCCCATTGCGCCGGCGGCTGCTCGCAGGAGCAGGCTACCGACAATGACAGATGCCAGAGACCGGATAAGATTTGGCGGCGTGGCTGGGCGGACAGGCAATTCGGACATTTAGTGTAGAGGAATGAAAAGCCGAACGGGGAGCTTGTTACTCAGCTTTCCTGGATGGTGACTTTATTAAGTTTCACAGATGGAGAGGCGGACCGCGTTGGGTCGCGCGGTGGAATGGACATAAGCACGTCCATGCCAGAAATTACCTGCCCGAAGATACTATGTTTTCCGTCCAGCCAGGGGGTGGGAACGTGTGTGATGAAGAATTGACTGCCATTGGTGCCCGGACCTGCATTCGCCATTGAAAAAATCCCGGGTTTGCTATGTTTCAAGGACGGATTGAACTCGTCCGCAAATCGATATCCAGGGCCACCCGTGCCGGTTCCGTTTGGGTCACCGCCCTGTGCCATGAAGTCGGCGATTACCCGATGGAAAATTGTGCCATCGTAAAATCCTTCACGCGCCAGAAAAACGAAGTTATTGACCGTGCGAGGGGTCTTATCTGCAAAAAGCTCCATTACGATCTCACCTTTGTCGGTGCTAAGGGTCGCAGTATATTTCTTTTTAGGATCAATGACCATTTCGGGTGGATTCTTCCATTGTTTGCTCATATATTTTCCTTTCAGGGATGGATCGATGGATTAATTATCACTTCGACAACAAAGATTCGATACGGGCGACGACCATGTCCAGCGCGGCGGCATTGAAACCGCCTTCGGGGATGATCACATCGGCATAACGCTTGGAGGGCTCAACGAATTCAAGATGCATCGGACGGACTGTGGACATGTATTGTTTGATGACTGCCTCAGTGGTCCGGCCGCGTTCTGCGATATCCCGCTGCAGGCGACGGATGAAACGGAGATCCGAATCGGTGTCCACGAAAATCTTAATATCAAATAATTCTCGTAACGCCGGTTCCGCAAAGATCAAAATGCCTTCCACCAGAACCACGCTACGGGGTTGGACCGTGAACAAACGATCAGTTCGACTATGCGTGGAGAAGTCATATACAGGTACTTCGGCTGCCTGTCCATTTTTTAGCTGTTGAATGTGATGGATGAGAAGATCGTTTTCCAACGAATTGGGATGGTCAAAGTTTACTTCGATGCGCTGGGCAGGAGGCAGACCACTCAAATCCTTGTAGTAAGCATCGTGCTGGAGAAAGGATATACGGTCAGGACCAACGCGTTGCAGGATGGTTTGTGCGACCGTGGTCTTACCAGAACCTGAGCCGCCGGCGATACCAATTACAAGGGGGATTATGTGTTCAGGCATAGGATGATTATACCCGCGCTCCTATATCATAATGGAACGGCGGTTGAAATCAGGAGAAAAGAGGGATAAATATCACTTGAATTTTGCCAAACAAATCTAAAGAGTGAAAATATCCATACCATTTCCCTCTTCAAAAAACAGGCGACTCCCGTTGATCGATTGAGACCGGGAGCCACTTTCTTTGAGCCACCAAAGAGATTTGAACTCTTGACCTGGCGTTTACGAAACGTCTGCTCTACCGACTGAGCTATGGTGGCGATTCGTCGAGCGGCGGGATTATACCAGTATTTTTTATTATCAG
>JBEKCT010000101.1:0-12638 GCA_050014715.1 Anaerolineales bacterium
ACCCTCCGGATGAACGCCATGTTTTCAATTGTAGCCCATCCCAAAACTCTGCCTAGTGTCCCGAAATTTCAAGTTTTACTCGATAAAATACTAAAAAAAGGGGAGGATGATAAACTCAGGTATTACAACCATTTATATCCGTAGTGATAACCTCCCCTGTTTGAATCGAAAGTCTCCACACATACACTATGGAGACTTCGCTATTAATGATCAAGCTACTCAGATCTTTTATTCACTTGTTGCTACCACTACGGCAATGCCATTCTCCCGGCTGTGGCTCAAGCTGACTGCCCAGACCGTCAGCCCCAGTTCTTTTGCGATCTTTTCGGCTTCACCATGCAGAACCAGGTAAGGTTCCCCACTCCATTTGTGCAGGGTCTCCACCTCCTGCCACGAAATTGGACCAATGCCTGTACCGAGCGCTTTGGAGGTGGCTTCCTTGGCGGCAAACCGGACCGCCAATGCGTCAGCTCGTCCACGGCATTCAAAAACTTCCAGCTCCGTAAAGACGCGTTTCAGGAAGCGTTCCGCATGCCGGTCAAGGGCAGCCTGGATACGCGGAATTTCGATTATATCAATACCGGTCTTAAGGATCATTCTTTTTGTAGTAACGAATTCAACGTTGCCACTCTATGGCCCTGCAATCGCGATTGCCAGCCGTTCCGGATCCAGATATTTGCGTACAGCCGCCAGCACTTGCTCAGGCGTGACAGAGCGCACCATGTCAGGGTAGCGGCGATAATAATCCAGGCCAAGGTCATACCGTTCGATGTTAAGCAGGGCGCTGGCTACACCGCTGTTGGATTCCAGGGAAAGCGGCAACCGTCCAATAAAGTTGGATTGGCTGTCTGCCAATTCTTCGGCCGTTATTCCCTTTTCCACGAAGCGCGCGATCTCCTCGCAAATCAAGTCGCGGGCTTTCTGAACATTAGCCGGATTGACCCCTGCACTGACCGCCCACGAACCAGGACCGATGCCGGCGTTCAGGGAGGAAGAGGCATAATAGGCCAGACCTGATTGTTCGCGCACGACCTTCCCGATCCTTCCGCCCAGCCCAAACTGGCCCAGCGCCGAGTTGCCCAGTGAATCGGCAATAAAGTCCGGGTCTTTGCGATACGGTCCGGATGCTCCAATGACCAAATCTGCCTGGGATTTGCCCGGGATTTTATATCTGCGGGTGACAGCCTTCCTAAGGGGTTTGTAGGGTGGCAGGGCTGGCAGGTCTATTTGATAGTGGTTGGTCCAATCGCCAAGGACTGCAATCACTTGATCGATGGCATTTTTCGGTTCGATTGCACCGACTAAAGCGATTACCATCCTGCGTGGTCCGAAGCAGCTCTGGTGGAAATCGGCCAGGTCTTCCCGCTGGATGGCCCGGACGGTTTCCGGCCAGCCATCCTCCGGGCGGGCATACGGATGTCCTTTAAACACAATCTGGTCGAAGGTGATTGATGCCATCTCGGCAGTATCCTGGGCGCGCTGGGCCAGGTTGGTCAAGAATTGCGCCCGCAGCCGTTCGATTTGTTCAGCCGGAAAGACAGGATGACGGAGTACTTCTGCCAGCAGTTCGAGCATAAGCGGTAGATCTTCGATAAGAGACCGACCGGAGAACCCAGTGTTATGGGCACCCGCTCCAAAGGACATGGCGGCACCGACAGATTCGAGTGCATCGAAGATTTGCTGGAACGTTCGGGTCTCGGTGCCACGCATCAGACCGGAGGCGGTAAAGTCGGCCAAACCGGATTTTTCATCGGTATCGAATAGGCTCCCGCATGCCAGATGGCCGCCGATAACCACTGACGGGCTGTTGAAGTTGGTGCGTACCAGGACGGTAATTCCATTTGGGAGGGTAATCCGGGTGATATCATCAGGACCGGGGAGAGACTGTTGACGATTGCTCATGCCTGCACCTCTGCTCCGTTTGGAACGTAGGTTCCTACCACGCGGTTTTGTGACCGTAAATATTTCTGCGCAGCTGTTTGAATATCAACAGGTGTAACTTCCGATAATTTATCCAGGTAAGTCAGGAACCAGTCATAATTTGCGAACATCTCGGCATGTCCCAGCCAGGCAGCCTGGCTGGTGATGTTCTCGCTCTGATATGCAAACAGCGCGCGGGCTTGTTTGATTGCGCGGCTGATTTCTTCTGCCGGGACGGTCTCACCCTGGATGCGTTTCACCTCTTCATCAAAGGCCGATAGCACCTGGTCAGGTTTGCGGTCCGGATGCACGGTGATGCTGAAACTGTAAAGGTATGGGTCGACTGTTGTAAGTGTACTTCCACCCACACCAACCGCCAATTCCTTCTCCACCAGTGCCCGATACAAACGGGAGGTTTTGTTGGAAAGGCCTCCTCCGCCAAAAATGCTCAGACCGCTTGGTCCGGCCAGCAGGCTGTCCAATACAGTCAAGACAAAGAAATCTGAATCGTTCCCTGCCGGTGCATGATACGAAATATCCAGAAAGGTTGTTTCTCCGGGACCTTCCACTGTCAATCGGTGCTCACCCCAGGCCGCTGGTTCAGGACGGGCCAAGCGCGCTGGCACGGGTCCGGCCGGGATGGGCTCAAAAAGCTCCTGGATTCGGGTCAGCATCTCACGGGTCTTGAAATCACCTGCCACACCAATAACGGCATTGTTCGGCATGTAATAGGTTCGATAATAATTGTAAAGATCATCCCGGCTGATGGACTTGAGGTCCGCCAGGTCGCCAATGATTTCGTGGTGGTAAGGGTGAACCCGGAAGGCAGCCTGCTGGACAGCTTCGCCAAGCAGGAAGAGCGGTTCATTCTCATTGCCCTCCCGCTCGGAGATGACTACAGTCCGTTCTGAAGCGACTTCTTTCTCTTCGAACAGACTGTTTGACATCCGGTCTGCCTCCA
The DNA here is from genome assembly GCA_050014715.1 of Anaerolineales bacterium. GTDB lineage: Bacteria > Chloroflexota > Anaerolineae > Anaerolineales > Villigracilaceae > UBA877. The sequence continues at coordinate 2,882 of JBEKCT010000101.1, forward strand.
GACGCAATCCAAGGTCAATTTTCTCGGCCGGCATGGTTTCGAGATAAGCCGTCCAGTCCATAAAAGTAAAGGCATTCCAAATTCCGCCATCCCGCGATATATCCCGGTCCAGGCTGCTGGCCGGGAACTGCGGTGTGCCTTTGAATTGCATGTGTTCAACCCAGTGGGAGATACCTGTCCGGCCGGAAGTTTCGTCACGGGAACCAACGCGATACCAGATCCAAGAACTGACCAGTGGGGCCGTGTGGATTTCTTTTAATATGATTTTCAGGCCATTCGAAAGAATGTGTTCGCTATGTATTTTTTTCATGGGGTACCAGTGGCGCCGGCATTTTGCTGAGCACAGATAAAGGTTCCTTGAGGATATTGAGCGTTCTTATTCAACATACAGTAAAGCGGAAGGATGGTTGTCTGCACGCCTGTGATGGGTTGATGCAGGCCTGTTTGATTCAGAGGAATATTTACTGGCAGCTGCAAGCTAATGGGTATGGTTGACTGGAAGGGGATTGTCAGGTTGAGCGAAATCGGCAGGGAAGTGCCAGCTGGAAGGGTTACATTGGCCACCGAGTTAATGGCTAGACCGCCGGTATTGATAACAATATGGGCTTTGGGGATGGCTACAGTACTGGTTAACACAACTGTCGTGTTCTGTGATACCGGCAGGTTGAAATTGAGTGGGATTTGTGTATCCACTGCGATGGTTGTGTTTATGCTTGCCTGGTCCATTTTCGCGAAGTCACCATACAGGCCGCCCAGTACATTGCTCCCTATGCCATTCAAAGAATTTAAGGTTGTATTCAGGGTTCGGATTTGAAAGGCCATACCTAGCACGACAGCGACCAGAATGATATTGACAATCATAGAGAAGGCGGTTGCCACATCCCAGTAGGCGCGATGGGTTGTTTCTCCATTAAGATGGACCCGATATTTCCAGGGAATTTTAGCAGGCGGTGCTTTCTTTGCCGCCGATTCAATAGCATGCAATCTTCGTCCGGGATTGTTTTCTTCAATGGAGCCGGTCGCTATACCCGGTTCGGTTGACAGGTCCTCGGATAGCTTGCCTGTTGCACCAGGCTGATTTTTTATCTTATCCCGGTAGAATCCGAACCTGGGTCGCCGCTTTGGCTGTTCCATAGCCTCGGGCAGTTCATCAGGCAGAGGGTCAGGCTCATGCTCTTCTATGGGTAGGTCCGCTTGTCTCATATCCAGCCTCCTGATTATGATGATTAACTATAGCATAGAGTACGAAAGACGGGGCGATAATTGTGGGAAAAAGTGGATATGATTTTTGTCCTTGTCCGTCGCCTTGCCAACAGCTATAATTCAGGCCAAATTGGTAAATGGATTGATTGGGATTTGTTGTAGTTTACGGAAAAAATAGGGGTTGTTAGACAGGTCGCGAAGACCGTTCAGCGGCCTCCCAATTCTTTCATTGCCCAACCGATTTTCAGGCACCATTGTTAAAGGAGAATCGAGATGCAAGATCCACAATACATGGTAGCCATAGTCGGTGCCGGACCAGCGGGATTGTATGCGGCACGGAAACTGGCTGTAGGTGGGGCGCGCGTTGTATTGTTTAATCGCGATATCAAGCCCGGCGGTCTTGCTGAGTATGGCATTTATCCGGATAAGCTCAAACTGAAATTTGGTTTGCGCGCCCAGTTCCAGCAAATCCTGGACCTGCCTGCGATTGATTATTATGGGAATGTGACCGTTTGTTGTGGGGGGAATATCGTTCTTGAAGACCTGCTTGAATCCGGTTTCCAGGCCGTGCTGATAACAACTGGCGCCCAAGGCACCAAATGGTTACGCCTGCCTGGCGAGAACCTGCCTGGCGTTTACCATGCCAAGAATATCATCTTTCACTATAATCTCCTGCCGCCCTTTAGCGAGAAAAAATATCTGCTAGGTAAGCGGGTTGCAGTGGTCGGGGCGGGAAATGTCATGTTGGACGTTGCCCATTATCTCGTACGGGATCGAAAAGTGGATGAGGTGATTGCAGTGGTTCGGCGTGGTCCAGGCGACGTGAAATTCACCCGTAAAGAGATGGAAACCGTCGCCCGCAACCTCGATCTGGCAGCGTTTGAGAACGAATTCGATCGTGTCATTCCAATCATGCAGGCTGCAGGTCAGGACCCGGCAGTTTCCAAAGCCGCTTTTCTGGATGCATTGCCAAAGGCGCTTGAGCCTGTCTCCCAAACGCGCTTCCGCTTCGAGTTCCTGGCTTCTCCCGTGCGCGTGCTGGGCGATTGGATGAACGGCGTAAATGCATTGAAAGTGGAAGATAATACCCTGGTTGGTGTGGATGGCAATGTTAAGGCGCGCGGCACAGGCAATACACGCCAGATCGAGGCCGATACAATTATTTTCGCAATTGGCGACACTGTAGACAGGGATTTTTGTGTACCGATTTTCAACGATGCTTATATGTCTGCTCCAAAGCCATGTTTCCCGGTCGAGGATGTCTCTTTTGAGGCTTTTAACCCGGATACCAATCAACCAATTGAGCGTGTCTTCCTGGCAGGTTGGGCTCGGCAGGCCAGTACCGGTTTGGTCGGCGTGGCACGCCGGGATGGGGAAAGGGCAGCTGAAGCGGTCTTGCAGTTTTTGCGAACCCAAGGTCCGATGCGTGATCTGAATAATGTACTGGAAAAATTTGAACAGCGTCTGTTGGAAACGCATGAGCGGGTGGTGGATAAACCTCACTTGATCAAGTTAAAAAATGCTGAAACCATCGAAGCGCAAAAGCTTGCTCTGGAGGATTTTAAGTTTGCCACCAACGATGAAATGTTTTCTGCGATGGGGTAATGAAACTAAAAAAACTCCCCGTTGGGGAGTCTGGCCAAAGAACAGGCTGACAAACTTATTCGACTTCCCTGAGAATTCTTCCTGCCATCTGGAGTGCTCGTTCCGGCGCGCTTCCAACATGTGAGCGGGCATCCATTAAGACACGAATCTCGTGTTCAGGAAGGTATTCTGTTAATTTTCCATCCTGGCACACCAATGAAACAAGCGGATTTTCCTCCCCACGTCTGATCACCTCCCAGGCCTGCATGGCATTTCGGCGGATACATTCATGCATGGCTTGCCGATCTGCACCGGATTTTACCAGCGCCATCAATACCCGTTCGGTGGCCGCAAATGGTCCATAGATGGCCATATTGCGGGCAATGGCAGATTCATCCACTTGCAATTTGGTGAGGATACCGCTGGCAGTGCGGAGCAACTCATCCGTGACGAGGAAAGATTCGGGCAGGAGAATTCGCCGGTTGGCCGAATCGTCCAAAGTTCGTTCAAGTAGACTGTTAGCGGCATTGTCCCAGGCCAGGCGTGGCAGGTTGGCCAGGTAGCGTGCCAGGGAGTCGATTTTCTCGGCCCGGATGGGGTTGCGCTTGAAAGGCATGGCCGAGGAGCCAACTTGTGTCCCGCCGAACGGCTCTGCTAATTCTCCCAGCGGCGGAGATTGCAGCAGGCGTAGATCGAAGGCGAATTTGTGCAGAGAGGCCCCCAACCCTGCCAAAGTCGAGATCAGTACATAATCCTGCTTGCGCGGGTAGACCTGCGAGGCGACCGGGTAGAATTCCAGGTCCAGTCTTTTGGAGAGTTTTTGTTCAAACGCCTCCAGCTTGTCTCTGCCAAGCAATTCGGCGAAGGCTGCGCTGGTCCCAACCGCCCCTTTGAATCCCTTTCCCCGGATGACCGAACGTTGATGGTTGAGTGCCAGGAAATCTTCCAGCAAATCCTGCCCGTAGAGAGCCAGCCGGTACCCCAACGTGGATGGTTCAGCTGGCTGCAGATGGGTAAACGCCATTACGGGGGTATCTGCCCATTTCTCAATCAGCTTACTCAATGTCCGCAAGAGCTCTGCCAGGGAAAGCAGAACAAGGTCCAGGCTTTGGCGGACACGCAAAGCATCAGCGTTATCTTCGATATCCGTCGAAGTTGCGCCCAGGTGGATAATAGCTCCCCCAATTGGGCACTGCTTGGCAAAAACGCGCACTTCGGCCATCAGGTCATGCTGGATGTCAACTTCGATTTCGAGGGCTTGCGGAATATCGATCTCATTTTGGTGGAGACGCAGATCGGCAGCCTGTTCGGGCGTGACGAGACCGTATTCTGCCTGTACTTCAGCCAGGGCCACCCATAGGCTTCGCCATAATAAACGCTTGTTTTGTTCGCTCCAAAGATGCCGCATGGCGGGAGTTCCATAGCGCCAGGAGAAAGGGGACTGATAGGTATCAAAGTCTGGCATTTGTTTCGGTCCTTAAGGAGAGGTTTCTCTACTGCCCGGTTATTCAGTTTTGATTATACGTTAATTCATCTTAAATTCATGATGCAGAGGTAACATTCCTAATACCAGATGCCTGTGACCATGCTCTTAGAAATATCATCATTTGCATGCTTTAAGGGATGACCGGCATCAATTCATTTTCCTAAGAATGCGGTACGAAAATGTCGTAATGGCGTTAAATATATAGAGAAAAAGAGTGATCCAGATCGGAGGTTCTTATGATTGTGTTTGCTGTAGCGGGAATTCTCATCTTTACTGTCATTGCCTGTGTTGGCTTGGTTTGCGCGCATTACGACTCTGACGACCTTCGCAGAATGGGGATTAGATTGTTTTGTTATGAATCAAAACGCGTCCTCAATAACTCAACCGCCAACCGGATTATTATTATCATGGCATTTCGTGCAAGGCGCGTTCATCAAGTTGACAGTGTGACAATCCCGGCAGGATGCGCCGGCATGGTTGATACCCACAAGTAGTCGCACACTTTTGTAACCGCGCCAAGCGAGATGTGGGCAACAATGTTGACCATCAGTACCTCTCATTTTGGAAAGACAAATTTGAATAAATATTGTAAAAAATGGGATTATTCAAGGGGAAATGAATATGGCACAAACCTTGCCACGGGAACTTCTTTACCGGAACGCCGTCCTTATCCATGGTAAAGATGTTACATCGAAAAGGAGAAAATTTAATGACGAAAATTAAGCCGATTCTCCTCACGCTTTTGATCGTATCGGGATTGCTTCTTTCGGCCTGCACTTCACAAGGAATTCCAGCAGGTTTGCCGGGAACTTCCTGGAAACTGGTTTCTTATGGTCCCGCTGGTAACCGAACGCCGGCAGCCGCGGGCATCGATACCAGTCTAGACTTTGGCAAGGATGGAACAATAAACGGCAATCTCGGCTGCAATTGCTTTTCGGGCAATTATCAGGTAACCAACGGCAAAATTGTTCTTACCATGATGATATCCACCATGATGGCTTGTGTTGGTCCAAAGATGAATCAGGAAGATGCCGGCCTTAAGATCATGAATGGCACAGTTCGCTACACGGTCGCAGCCAATAAGTTGACGCTTTATACTGCCAGGGGTGATAATTCCATCAGCTTTTTGAGGTAAATAAAAATTCATCCAATTCTACATCTCCGGGAGATTCATTAATCCCGGAGTTGTTGATTAACGATTGTCATTTTGCAATTGCTTTAGAATCTCCATTGTTTCTGCTTTACCCCCCATCCCATTCTCCCCTCCGGGGCCGACACAGGATGGGCAGCCATCCTTGCAATTACACTCCTGCACCAATTCCTGCGCCCTCTGCATTAGTTCGTCATGCAACTCGAACAGTTTCTGGCTGAAACCGATACCTCCCGGGACATCATCAAAGATCACGATGCCGGGTTGGCCAGAGTTGGAAAGCGCCTGGTCGGTATGGAGGCCTAGATCTCCCGGGTCGCACATCAGGAAGAGCGGCGCAAGTTGGCCCAGAACACTTCCCAATCCGGCCAGCCCAGAGCGGATGCGCACATTCTGCTCGGCTTTGCGGTGGCAAGCCGGGCAAAGGGTGATGAGATTCTCCAAGCGGTTGGCCTCGGCAAATGAGTTGAACGACCGAAATGGAACCCTGTGGTGCACATCGTGCTGACGGCCTGGGTCTTCCTCTGCGCCGCAGATCTGGCAATGATAGCCATCCCGGCGACGGACTGTCTCCCGCAGACGGTTCCAGCCAGGTCCGTAATCGTTCGGGTCGTTCGTCCACGTGCCAGCAGCGCGCAGAGTATCGATGGTCTGATCCGATAAAGTAAGCCAGTAGCCGGTGGTTTGGTAGTCAGTGGCGGGTATGTCTAGCGGTTCGAGGCCCAGGTTCTCGCGTGTGAACCAGCGCAGTTTTTTGAATCCAGCCACTTTCAGGGTTACTTGAATATCGCCCCTGCCCTTATCCCCCCCAGGGACATTAGATTGGTCATTTTCTGTCAGGATCTTAACTTCGGTCTGGCGCTGTGGTTCGGTGTAATAATCCAACCCTACAGGGATCAGCCTGGCAACCTGGGTGGCCAAATTCAATTCCTGGACAAAATATTGCTGGCCTTCGTGGAGATAGATTGCATGGGGGTGAACCATCCAGGCTGCGGAGGCCATGTCCACCTCGCCCAGTGTCCAAGGGGCGCCTCCGTCTTCGACCTGCAGAACAATCTGCTCTGCGGAGGCCGAGCGCAGGGAAAGGTTGGCAGCTGGATAGGAATCTGCCATCCAGAAATATTTATCCTGAGAGAGATGTGCCTCCTGGCCTGTCACAAGGAAATCCAGATATTCCTGTACCATCCTGGCCGGAAGTGATCCGAAACCTTCTCCTTTTTGGAAGGGCAGCTCAAACATGGCACAGCGCAGGTGGTTGAGAAGGATCAGCAAGTGGTCCGGGTTGATCAGGGCCTGCTCGGGTGAACGCTCGAAGAAGTAATCGGGGTGGTGGGCCAGGAACTGGTCAAGCGGGTTGGCGGAGACGACCATTATTGCCAGGGCCGGGGTATCAGCGCGCCCGGCCCGCCCGGATTGTTGCCAGACACTTGCGATCGTTCCCGGATACCCGACCAGCATGGCCGCCTCCAGACCGCCGATGTCAATTCCCAATTCAAGCGCATTGGTGGCCACCACGGTCTTGACCGACCCATCCCGCAGACCTTTCTCGATTTCCCTCCGTTGCGAGGGCAGGTAGCCGGAGCGATAGCCGCGGATAGGATTGTCAGAATCAGGTAAGGATGGACCAAATGGTTTGGCAGTTAGTCCCTGAATACCCGACCCCTCGTCTCCCTTTCCCATAATCCTTTGACCTTGTTTCTGCTGGACCTGCAAATACTTCAAGATGATCTCCACCGATCGGCGCGAACGTGCAAAAACGACCTGTTGGATTCCTTGCTCATTTAGTTCTTGCGAAAGACGCACCGCTTCCATCATGGAGCTTTTTCTTACGCCCAGTGCTTCATCCAGCACGGGTGGATTGTAGATCAGAAAATGGCGTTCCCCGCGCCCAGAACCATCCCGGTCTATCAATGTGACCGGGGCTTCGATCAGCCCTTCGGCCAGAACCTTCGGGTTCCCGATGGTGGCAGAGGTAAGGAAGAATAGTGGCTGGGATCCATAGAATTTTGCAACCCGTTTCAGCCGCCGGATAACATTGGCGAAATGCGAACCGAAAACACCCCGGTAAGTGTGCATCTCATCGATAACGACGAATCGTAGACAGCGAAAAAAATCCGCCCAATTTGTATGATGTGGCAAGATCCCGGTGTGCAGCATATCCGGATTAGTAAAGAGGAGGTTGGAATTCTTACGGATGACCGGTCGGTTGGATTGGGACGTGTCACCATCGTAGATGGCAGATTTCAGGTCGGGGAGCGTGGTTCGAAATGAATTGAGGCCGGAAAACTGGTCTTGCGTCAGTGCTTTGGTGGGAAAGAGATACAGAGCGCGTGTTTCCGGATTTTCGAGCCAGGCAGCCAGTACAGGCAGGGTGTACCCAAGTGTCTTGCCGCTGGCGGTACCCGTGGCGAGTACAACATTTTTACCTGCCCTGGCAGATTCCCAAGCTTGAGCCTGGTGGCTATAAAGGGAGTGGATGCCGCGTCCAGATAAAGCCTTTGCCAAAACAGGAGGCAGGTCCGCCGGGAAAGGCCGCAGGTCGGCGGTGCGCGTGGGGGTGGTTTGCCAGACCGGGAAATTGGGGGCAGTCTCCGGGTCGTTGCGCCAGCGAGAGAGAATGGAATTCAAGGGCATTTCTTCTATCGATCCAGCCTGGCTTCTTTAGAAAGGATATTTATGCAGGTAGATTTGGGCTATCATGGTTCCAGTATCCAGAATGTAAAATAGGAGCAATGCTACCATGCTGGCATCCAGAATATACGAGCTCCAGCGGATTCTTTTTGATAAAAATGCATATAATGGTTCCGCCGCACGCAGGAATAAATATGGGAAGGTTATCAAGACCGGAAAGGCAAAGATTGCCTTCATAAATGAAAAGTCACGGTACAGATAAGTGTACAATGCAACAAACAGGAGGAAACCAAAAAAAGTTAAGCCGAACAAGCCTTGGCTTGTCGATTGTGTCAACGCCGGGTCATGTCTGAATATCCCAATAAAGAAAAGATAAACTTCGATTGCCCATCCAACCAGGATGAGAATCGTTGGTACGAGCGCCAGGATGAAAATGGTTCGGGAGATGGTGAATCCTTCGTCCCCGGTTGTTTCCCACGTAGGCGGGAAGTTAAGAAAGTGTATGGAATGCGCCCCGGCGTACATGAATGTCCAAAATGAAGTCTGGAAAATGGGATATCCTTCGCTGAGCCCTTCATTGCGCGGGTGTTCCAAAAGGGAAATATAATCGAAGGTAAAGAAACCGCTTTTTACGGACAAGATACCCGGCCGGCAATAAACATTGCGTGGATTAATCTTCTGCGGTTCGCAACCTGGTGTGTATGCGGCCAGGTATGGCAGGGGCGGCCTGGGTACATTGAATGGGATTGGAGTGCCGTATTTTTGGTAGTTGACAATATACTGGTTGAGCGGGTTGAGGATTGCCAGAACGGGAACCGCAATCAGGAAAGCCGTGGAAAAAAGCAAGGCCTTTTTGAATGGTACTTTCCTAGTAAATGCCAGCACGAGCAATATGATAAATATGGCAATTGCAGTAACCCAGGCGTTTTCTTTGCTCGCTATCCCCAGCAAAGTAAATAGCGTTATGAGCAGAAAAGTCCCGATTTTTTGCTTCTGACAAAAGATGTATGTAAAGAACAACGCCAGTGTCGAAAAAAGGATGACAAAAGTATCGTTGGTTGCCTGGGAATTAATGCCAATCAGGGCTGGATTCAATGCAGCCAGTGCAAATGCCAGTAGTTTGAGCAGGTTATTCTTGAATGGGATGTTTAATAAAAATAACCAAACAATTGCCAGGGTGACCATTCCGGCAACAAAATTTATCAATTGTGCCACCAGCCATAATGTGCTTACTTCCGCTTTAGCCAGGCCTAGTGCTTCGATGACCATGGCAGCGATGTAATGGAACAGTTTTGGTTGGAGACATTCCCCGCAGTCTTGCATCGTAGGCAGCTTGTTTGTTCTTAGAATAATACTGACAACTTCCATATGGCTGTCGTTAGCTTCGCGGTTGACCAGTGTAAGCCCCAACCGCAACAGGCACGAAACCAGGAACACAACCAGGAAAAGAATCTTGTACCTTCGACCCATTGCCATAGCTGAATTATCCTTTCCTCTTGAATATCAAAACATGCCAATTAGCAAGGGCCCCTGAACCAGGATAACGCGCCATAAAAGTTGATGAAAATACTGGCAATGATTAGGACTTTCAGGGGAGTGGAAATTCTTTCACCGGCATTATAGGCGATCAGAATGATCAACGGTATCGTGAAATCCAGCATATACCGGTATCCATATTGTATTGCTCCGTTATTAGAATACAT
>JBEKCT010000102.1:0-12574 GCA_050014715.1 Anaerolineales bacterium
CCACCTGGTTCATTACGTAAGGCTTGAAGACGGGGGCAGCAGGTTTTCGTTTCATACCCCTATTGAATCACGTTTCCTTAAAAAAGAAAAGGCTGCCCGGGACTTTTCGGACAGCCTCTTTTTTTCTGCGCCATGCAAGTGCCTTTCATCACTTGCCCTGCCACGCTCATTGTCCTATACTGCTTAAAAGGCAATTGAAACATTATTCTCTGTTTGCAGGCTTCCCAGTTGGATGGATTACTGGAACCTTATTACTCATCCCTTACCCCCGGAGGCATACATGGAAAAAGACTTGCGCAATCTCCTTAATATCCCCTCGGATCGCCTGGCTGCCATCAACACGGTCTTGCTCGATCCCAAGGAGCAGGTGATCAATGACTTCCTCAAAGTGGTTGCTAAGTACGGCACCCCGGACGAAATCAACCAGAAGCACATTAAATCCCGGCAATTGTCAAATTTATATAAATTAGTAAAGGATAAAAATCCGGATTACATTCAGGATCTCGAATGGTTGATAGCTCAACGTGATCGGAGTACTTTCACAACGGTAGCCTCCTATCGGGAACATCTGCTGGGTAAGAAATTTAAGAAAATGCAATTCAATGAAGAATCGGCAGTCACACTGGAAGTCTCAGCATTGCAATATTTCCCATGGATTCGTCCTATGTGTGCACGTGCCATTCAAGAAGGCAGCCTAATTCCTGGACGGTTTATTGCCGTCCGGAATATGAAAGAATCCGAAGCTGACGGAGACCTACCTGCCATTGTTGCTGCTATGGATATTATCGGTTCTTCATTTGTCGAAACTCTCGACACAAAAGGAACGGATGGATCCAATCCACACCTGGGCGGTCCGGACACCATTACAGGTTATTTTGGTGGGATCGGCGAGCCGAACGATCACGCCCTCATGTGGCTGGACGAGTTCCTTTATTACTATACTAATTTCGGTGTTCAGCATGTTCTGAATTTCAATGCCGGAACCATTCTATTGGGTTTCTTGCTTTATCGCCTGGGCGTCGATATCCAGTTCAAGATCTCGGTTTTCTTCGGATCTGACAACCCCTACCATGCCCTCTGGATCCTGGCGGCAGCTAAACTTTTCAGCCGCGACGACGGCTCATCTCCACTGATTGGTTTCAACTGGTCCAATTCGATCAACAATCAGACCATGGAACTGACTGCTCAATTCCGCAAAGCGTTTGGTTTCGAAGATGTGGTCCGCTTCGAACACCACATCACTGAAACTTGGAAAAGCATTGTTCTTCAACCCTATGACCGCCGTTCCGAATTAATTGATATTGCAGACCATGTCACCAACATTTCCGCAAAACATGAAGGTGGAGATCCAACTGTTGAGCAGACCCGCAAGCACGCATCCGATATTCTGGACTATTTTCGCGAGAAAAAAGAAGTGATTGAATCCGGCGATTGGGAGGCCATGCAGACCAATTTTATGGATAAAGTGGATGCCTGCAACCACACCGCAAATGACCTAACCAGGGCGGGACTAAGTTTTGTGGCTGCCAGGAATCTTCATAAATAACTCTTGTAAAAGGAGGATTCGTGTACATCGTTCACGTTCACATCCATGTGAAACCTGGGCTCGTGTAGGAATTTAAAACCATTTCAACTGAGAATGCCCGAAGCAGCCTTCAAGAGCCAGGAATTGCACGTTTTGATCTGATCCAGCAAGTTGATGATTCAAGCCGTTTCGAATTGATCGAGGTTTATCGAACAGAATCTGACTCGGCGAAACATAGAGAGACCACTCATTACAATAAATGGCGTGAACTGGCTGAGCCGATGCTTGTCGAACCACGCTCTCGCACCGTTTATACAAATATCTTTCCAGCTGACTTGGGTTATTAGATGCATTTTGAATTCGCCACTTCTAGTCGAATTCTTTTTGGTACAGGTTCAATTTCCGAAGTCCCGGCTCTGGCTGCATCGTTGGGACAGCGTGCCTTCTTTATTACTGATTCCTTGGAACGCAGTTCTATCCTCAGGGATAGTCTGATTTCAGCAGGGTTATCAGTGGAATTCTTGTTAATAAAGCAAGAGCCGGTCTTAGATATTATTGTTATGGCTACACGCAATTTCCAAGCAACCAGTAGACAGGTCGTTATTGGTTTTGGCGGTGGATCCGCTCTTGATACCGGGAAAGCAATCGCCGCCCTTCTGCAAAATCCCGGCGACCCCCTAGCCTTCCTAGAAGTCGTTGGTTCAGGAAAACCATTGCAGAACCCGTCGACCCCTTTCATAGCCATTCCCACCACTGCCGGTACCGGATCCGAGGTGACTCGTAATGCAGTTATCTCCTTACCTGAAAAACGGATCAAAGTAAGTTTGCGCAGTCCTTATATGCTCCCTCGCATAGCAGTGATTGACCCCGCACTGTCTTACAGTCTTCCGCCTTCCATCACGGCATCAACGGGCTTGGATGCTCTGACACAACTCATCGAACCTTTCGTATGTATCTCCCCCTCTCCTTTGACAGACACATTTTGCCGGGATGGTATCCTCAGGGCCGCCCGATCATTACACACAGCCTGTCAAAATGGAAAGGATGCCGCCGCACGGGAGGATATGGCATTGGCAAGCCTTTTCGGCGGATTAGCGCTTGCGAATGCCCGCTTGGGAGCTGTGCACGGCATGGCTAATCCAATTGGTGGATATTCCCGCGCTCCGCATGGAGCCGTCTGCGCCCGCCTGCTTGCTCTGGTCATGGAAACCAATTTGAATGCGTTGCGCACCCGCCTGCCTGCCTCGCCGGCCATTGCAAGATATACGGAAGAGGCTCGCCTGTTAACCGGGGATGCGACTGCCATGGCGGAGGCTGGTGTAGATTGGGTTCGGCAATTATGCAACTCTTTGAAAATTAAGCCTCTGAAAGAGTATGGATTAAATCCAGACGATTTCTTGGCAGTGGTTGCACAATCGCAGAAGGCTAATAGCATGAAGGGCAACCCGGTGAGCCTGACTGACTCTGAATTGCTTTCAATCCTTGAATCCGCTTACGCAGACTAAGGATTCGTGATAAGAAATTCCCCGCTCCGGTATTTCGAGCAGGGAATTTTGATTTTATGAACCCTGATATTTCGAATCGTCAATTTCCTTGCAGAGCTTTTCCTCAACGGAGCCCTCTGGTCTGCTGTCGGGTTTTGCCGATTTCAATTCGGCCACCTCGGCTTCACGCAATTTATTAATCGACTCAACTTTCACAAGGCTCCATTTTCCGCAGAAAGGACAGAATGCCAACTTGGAAAATCCCAGGTGAGGGCTGAACAAAGGCAGGGCAAAGGGCCGGTGGCACTTGGGACAAATACCTCCTCCGCCAGCGCCATACTTGCGCTCTGCCCCAATGGGAATATTGGCGTGCTTGCCCCGGTTTGCAAGGATTGGCACAAGCGCCGATAGCAGCATTACAACAACAACAATGCCTAGTATCGGCAGAATGATTTTCAATCTGGATTGTTGAGGAACGAAATTCCCGATCATTATATTTGAACGATATTCCTGACTACCAGTGGAATATCCTATCGCATATAATCGGTGAATACCGAGCGGGTAGTTGTCGGTGTTGAACTGCAGGTTGAAAGGCGCTTGTAACACTTCTCCAATCTGCGTATTATCGATAAAAAAGTCGACCCGCCTCAGGTCGGTCGGCCCGCTCGCTTGCATTGAAAAAAGTCCCTCTATATCGCTATTAAAACCACTGTAACCCCAATCCCGTGACATTCTAAGAGTTAATTGACTGGTTTGAGCAAACGCGCCATATACCATGAATAGACTGAAAAGGATTGTTGCCAGGCATGCAAATCGAACTTTTCTCATTGGTTTACTTCCATATCGTCAAGATTTGTTCTCGCTGGAAAACACGCGTTGCCAGGTAGGCCATCAGAACATCCAGGGCAAGCATGACGATGGCCACCACAGAAATAATTTCCTTGTTTAACACGAATAAACCAGCCACCTGGCCAAAAAAGCCTCCAAGGACTGGCAGGATGATGATCATCGAGATCTGTTCCGCTACACGCGGATCATTTACTCGCGAGGAAACCATCAACGAGAAGACTACCGCCAGTAGCGCTAATAAAGGACCAACGATAAATATGGCAATTAACCAGCGAACATCCAAAAGAGCCGCTAAAAGGATCTTATTGGCAACGATTATCCAGGTGCCAAGTGCAAAAATTCCGAAAGCCGCATATGTCGCCAGAATCGCCGGGATGACTGCAGCCAGGCATTTTCCCACCAGCAATTCCAACGTTGTGATGGGCGTTGCAAGGAGTGGCTCCAGACTACGGCTGACCTTTTCTCCAACTATCGAATAGGCCGCGATTGTCGCCGGAATAGCAACCGGAATAAGCATGAACAACATCATGAATTCGCTAACCATGAAAACTTGAAAACAATCTGATCCGCTCAAACCAGTTGGACATATAGACTGGCCCATTTCAGAAGGCAACTGGCTGTTTATTGCATTTCCAGTTGCCGAAGCTGTACCTCGGGTACTGAAGAGAATCACCAATGGGATGGCCGTCATTACGAGTGGTAAGAAAGCCACGGTAAATATCACTAAGCGGTTCCTGAATACCTCCGCCCATTCTTTCCAAATGATGGTTCTAATTTTATTCATAAGTTCCTCAGGCATCCTTTACTAGTTGAAGATATACATCTTCCAACGAATGGCGTAATTCACCAACAAACTGTATATCTGCCCCTTTTTTGACCAGGGACCGTACAATCTCAGGATTTCGAGATTCGGGTTCGTCCAGAGTTACCACCAGTTTGTTTTCAACAACTTTCACTTCACGAACGTATGGCAGCTTGCGTATATCTTCTGCGATAATTTCGGTTGCGGTTCGCAAGTGGAAAATCACTTTCCGGCCAAACACGGAGGTACGCAGTTTTGCCGGGGTATCCACGACCAATAGGCGTGTCTTGAAAACACCTACTCGATCGCAGAGATGATCGGCTTCTTCCAGGTTGTGTGTACAAAGGAATATGGTTCGGCCTTCCTTTTTCAGTTCAGCAATGAATTCACGCACGAGATGGGCGCCCTCTGGATCCAGTCCAGCCGTTGGCTCATCTAGAAATAGGATTCGTGGTTCGTGCAGGAGGGCACGCGCAATTGCCAGCTTTTGTTTCATGCCCTTGGAAAAAGTCCCCGCTGCATCGAATCGGCGTTCCCACAGGCCCAGCATCTTGAGATATCTCTCAATCTGTTTTGCTGTATCTTTTACCTCATACAACTCTGCAAAGATACGCAGGTTGTATTCGGCGGACAGGTTTTCATACATTCCGGGCGTTTCGGTCAACACTCCCACTGTCCGGCGGATGTTTGTATCCTCTTTTCCAAGTTCAAACCCGCCCACTGTTGCTGTCCCGCTGGTAGGACCGATCAGGCTGGTTAACATGCGGACAGTGGTGGTCTTTCCTGCCCCGTTTGGCCCCAGGAAACCGAACACTTCACCCTCGGCTACATCTAGGGTGAGGCTGTCCACAGCCAGGGTTTCATTAAAACGTTTCGTCAAATTCTCAATGTGGATCATATTTATTGGTACCTCGTTTTTTCCATATTCTCGGAGGTTTCCTGAACCGGTTCAATTTGGGAGACATCTGCTGCAGGTTCGACCGGCGAAATGGCCTCTAGTGGTTCGGGTTGTCGCAAAAGGAAAATGATGGCTACACTCAAAATGGCAAAAATGCCTATCATTCCTTCCAAACCTAGTGGATTAATATATTTTTGTCCAACCACTGCTACTCCATCAAGTAGTGCATGGTAACTAATGGCAGCCAGCAGCCAGCCGATATTTCTACGGACGAAAACCTGTGTTACCATCACAGCCATCGCTATCTGGCAGGGAATGGTAAAGAAGCGTTCCAGGGCGCCCAGCATCGAAGCGTACCATGTTGCCGACCAGTAGGCCTGTACCTGGCGCTGGGCAAGCGCAAGCTGGCTTGCTGGAAAGAGTTTGGATAGGTCAGCATCCTTAATCGCAATAAGTTGTAGAAAGGCATACAATGTTATCGCACCTAAAATAATCGCCTCGGCTCCGCCATGCCCGGCTCCAAACAATACCCCTTTGCGCCAGGAACGTACCTCTTTCGCCCAACAACGCAGTACTATGTAACGTGCCCCTTCCTCGAAGATTCCGGCGCTGACCCCGAGAAATACGGCATTGAAGATCAACTGGTATGTCGGGTCCCAAGCTACCATGCCAGTCTGGTTCAAAACTTTTCCAACCACCCAATTAAACGGGATATGGCCTGTTTGTGACAGGACAAACGTGGCTGCGCCAATCCACCAGATGCGCCCGCCCAATTTCCAACGGTCTGATAGGTAGATTGCCAACCCAACTGGCATTCCAACCATTAGTAGCCCATTTAAAAAATGAGCAAAAAATAGAATCTCCATATTTATATATACGTTATAAACCCATCTGAAGCATTCAATCGGATAATTTCAATCCATCCCACCCACCTGGGTTAAATTCCGCCGGATGGCTAAAACAGTATCCAACCATTATAATAGCAACATGCAAAAACTTCTAAAGTTGATTTGGATAACGATGTTTATCTTTGCACTGTTTACCCTACCTCAGGCAGCACAGGCCGGGTCGTCTCTCTATGCTCCAGTTTCTTCCGATGCATCCGATCTTATTGCTGGAGTGAATGCAGTCCGTTCGTCCAATGGTTTAAGCACACTGCAACCAAATTCTTTTCTTAATTCTATCGCCCAACAGCAGGCCGATTATGAACTTTCGATCGGCTCCCAAACCGACACCGGTCCTGGTGGAACACGCCCATATCAGCGCGCCTTGGCAGCCGGGTATCTGCTCGCCGGTGATTTATCGGAGGTAGGCATTATCGCTGAGCTCCTATATGGAGGTGTTGGAATTGGTCCTTCAGTCGCCGTAAGTTGGTGGAACAACGATCCGTACCATCATTCCATGCTCGTCAGTACCTCTTTTGCGGATGTCGGAGCAGGCGTGGCCACATCTGGCAATACATCTTATTTCGTACTGGTTGAAGCTCTCTCCACAGGTGGAAAGCCGGTAGCTTACACGCCACCCGCTCCCCTCAACCCGAGCACCCCCACGATTGTCCCGAACACGCCCAATCCTGACGGTTCAATAGTCCACATTGTACAGCCCGGTCAGACGCTTGGATCGCTCAGTATGGCATACAATGTTCCCCTGGCAGATATTCTTTCCTTAAATAACTTGACGCTTACTTCCACGATTTTCGTGAACGAGAAAATTGTCATCCGGGCAGCCTACACCGTTACACCTACCCAGCCCACCTTCACACCCACCATTCCACCCACCATGACGCCCTGGCCGACATCCACTCCTACTCCCACGGCGACCAATCTTCCCCCTACAGCTACCCCCTCTCCCGGCCTGCCGATCTCGGCTGCGGGAGGTGCCGTGACTGCGATCGTCGTCGTTGCTCTTATACTGGCTGGATTGATTGCCGTACTGGGGCGAAAAAGAAAGTAATAATCCTTGGCAATTTCGTTGGTGCTGGATCAAATGAAATAAAACTGACGCTTCATCAGCGTCAGTTTTATTTTACTTTACTTTCCCTTGGGCAGCCACAGCCTCGGCCGCTTTCCGGACGGTTTCCTCATCGGCAAGATAATAATGAGTGACTGGTTTGAGATCTGCATCGAGCTCATATACAAACGGGATGCCGGTCGGAATATTGAGCTCTGGAATTTCCTCATCGGAGATATTATCCAGGTATTTGACCATCGCTCGCAGGCTGTTGCCATGTGCCGCGACCAACAAGGATTTTCCAGACTTAATAACCGGAACGATCGAGCTATGCCAGAACGGTAAAACACGCTCCAAAGTAATTTTAAGCGACTCTGTGGCTGGTAATTGTGTTTTACTCAAGCCTGCATAACGTGTCTCAAAATGGGGATGCCGCGGGTCATTCCATTCCAGAGCAGGTGGTGGAACATCGTAGGAACGTCTCCATAATTTAACCTGCGCTTCACCGTATTCTTTGGCCGTCTCGGCTTTGTTTAACCCTTGCAAAGCGCCATAATGGCGTTCATTCAATTGCCAGGCATTGCTGACCGGGATCCATTCCAGACTCATTTCCTCTAGGACAATCCAAAGCGTCTGGATGGCACGTTTTAAAACAGAGGTGTAAGCCAGATCAAATATATATTTATTGTCGCGCAATAATTGACCGGCGGTGTGTGCCTCCGCCACTCCTTGCTCTGACAATCCAACATCTGTCCAGCCTGTAAAACGATTTTCAAGATTCCAGTCGCTCTGACCGTGTCGTAAAAGAACAAGTTTGAATTTAGTTTCCATGGCTCACCTAGTTTACACATGATAAACCGCCAGAGCCGGTGCACCCTGGCGGTTTTCTTGCAAGAATGGATTAACGGATGGCTTTCTCGGTGTCCGGGTCAAACAGGTGTATTTTGTCCATATCGAATGCCACCTGCACTTTGTCACCCATCCGGAAATCGGTGCGCGGATCAACGCGGGCTACGATGTTATCCTGGCCTGTCAGCAGGTAAAGGTTGATTTCGTTACCCATCAGTTCAGTCACATCCACTTTGGCTTCAATGAGGGCGGCATGAATGCCCGAAGGAACAAAAGCCGGGTTATGAACATCCTCCGGGCGGATGCCCATGACAATCGACTTTTCAACATAGTCATGGTAAGGCTTTTTGTCAGCCACCACCGGTACCTTGAATGCACCGCCTTCGATCATCAGGCGGCCGCCGTCCTGGTGAATTTTAGCCTTGAAGAAATTCATCGCTGGAGCGCCCATAAAGCCAGCCACGAACATATTATCCGGCCGATCGTACAGGCATTGCGGAGTGTCCAGTTGCTGGAGAACGCCTTTGTTGATTACGGCGATACGGGAGGCCATTGTCATGGCTTCCGTCTGGTCGTGGGTTACGTAGATGAACGTCGTTTGCAGGCGCTGGTGGAGCTTGGTAATTTCAGAACGCATCGCGATCCTTAATTTGGCATCCAGGTTGGACAGCGGCTCATCGAAGAGAAACACCTTCGGTTCACGCACGATTGCCCGGCCTAACGCGACACGCTGTCGCTGGCCGCCTGAGAGCTGGCGGGGTTTGCGGGTGAGCATGTCTTGAATGCCCAGAATTTCAGCCGCTTCCTGCACGCGCCGCTTAATATCCTGCTTGGGTGTCTTGCGCAGTTTGAGGCCAAAGGCCATGTTGTCGTACACTGTCATATGCGGGTAGAGCGCGTAAGATTGGAACACCATCGCAATGTCACGATCTTTGGGCGGGACATCATTGACGATGCGGTCACCGATCTTGACTTCACCTTTGGTGATTTCTTCCAACCCTGCCAGCATACGCAAGGCAGTGGTTTTCCCGCAGCCCGAGGGGCCTACGAGAACAATGAATTCCTTGTCGCCGATGGCCAGATTTAAATCGTTGACTGCCACGACTTCTCCGAATTCTTTGGTAATATGGTCGTACGTTACACTTGCCATTTGAGCCTCCATTTCGAAAGAGTATAGTGGTTTCATTATACCAAAAGTCATATATTGATGGTGTAAAAATCATGAGACTCTTTGGAAAGCACAGGAATGCCGGTTGAAAGAACATGGCATTTCAAATCTCCCGTGTCGTAAAATTCCAAATGGCTCGGTCATTCAGTTCATTGGAAAATTAATCCGGTTTAATCGAAGAAGAAGTAAAATAGACCAATGAGCGATGATGTTACTCCCATCCGCCAGCAATACCTGGAAATAAAAAGACAATATCCTGATACTCTTCTGCTTTTCCGTCTTGGCGATTTTTATGAAACCTTTGACCAGGATGCCGAGATTGCATCGCGCGAACTAGATCTTGTTCTAACATCCCGTCCCATCGGCTATGGTTTACGCGCCCCACTGGCGGGCATCCCTTACCACGCCATCGAAAATTACTTGGCTCGCCTAATCGATAAAGGCTATCATGTTGCCATTTGCGAGCAGATCGGTGACCAGCCAGCTAAGGGCATATTTCCTCGTAAAGTTGTACGGGTGGTAACTCCGGGAACAATCCTTGAAGCCGGCCTCCTTCCAGTCGATTCCAACAATTATCTGGCCTCAGTCATCTTGCAGGAAGACCGCGCCGGTATTGCCTATGTCGACATTTCGACCGGCGAATTCGCTGTAACCGAACTTGACACTCCTGCAGGGTCTTCCGCTGCCTCTTCAAATCAGGATTTTGGGCCTCTTCGTGCCGAATTAACACGGCTTCGACCTGCAGAAATCATCTACCCTGACAATTTAGTCCTCCCCGATGGCATTCCCGGTCACATTACTATCTGGCCTGCTTGGCGCTTCGAACCTGGAAAATGCCAGGAATCCTTGCTTACCCATTTCGGCGTTGCTTCCTTGGAAGGGTTTGGTTTGCAGGGTAAATCGCTGGCAATCCGCGCCGCCGGTGGAATTCTTCAATATATAAAGGAGACCGAAGAGGCCGCTCTTCCTTTGTTATCAGGATTGCGTTTATATAGTTTAAGCGAATTCATGACTATCGATGCAGCTACCCGCCGCAACCTTGAGCTGACTGAAACATTACGTGGCGAACTAAGGGGCTCTCTGCTGGGCGTTCTTGACCAGACCGTTACCCCAATGGGAAAGCGCAGTATCCGCCAGTGGGTCAGCCAACCGCTGCTTGAGCTTGATCGTATTCGTAGAAGACAGGATGGTGTGGGTTTTTTTTTCTCCCACTCCATGTTCCGGGCTGAGCTACGGGCTGCGCTTAAGCCTTTGTCCGACCTGGAACGACTTACAAATCGCATTCTTTCAGGTCACGCTCAACCGCGCGACCTAGTTGCAATGCGGGAAACTTTAATAAATCTGCCAAAAGTTCAGCAGTCAATAAAAGGGAGCCAGGCAGGAAAAGAGGAACTTCTTCCTACTTCTACCTTCTTGCCCATTTTCAATCCCTGCTCCGATGAATTGAAAATGCTGCAATCCTCAATTGACGATGATCCGCCAGCGACGTTACAGAATACTGGCGTAATTCGTCCTGGTTTTTCGCCTGAACTGGATGGAGTCATCCAAGCCTCCAGTCATGCCAAGGAATGGATTAACAATCTTGAACCGGCTGAGCGTCAACGCACTGGAATTAAAACTCTAAAGGTTGGGTATAACAAAGTTTTCGGTTATTACATTGAAATCTCTCAAGGACAGGCCGCCAACGCCCCGCCTGATTATATTAGGAAGCAAACGTTGGTTAACGCAGAACGTTATATAACCCCAGAAATGAAAGAATATGAGACAGTCGTCCTGAACGCCGAGGAACGTATTCGTGAGATCGAATTACGTCTTTTCCGAGAGGTATGTTCAGAATTGATGAAATCTGCCAGTCGGTTATTGGATACTGCCCGAGCTCTTGCAGAGTTGGACGTCCTTTCCGCCTTGGCGGAAGCAGCTGCTCTTGGAAGCTTTATCCGTCCCTTGGTTTGTGAAGACAACGGTCTTGACATCCGCGATGGACGTCACCCGGTGGTGGAACAAATGCTGCATGGCGAACGTTATGTGCCTAACGACATCACGTTCGAAAAAGGGGAAACAATCCGGATTATCACTGGTCCAAATATGTCAGGTAAGTCGACTTACCTTCGGCAGGCTGCTCTGATTATCTTGATGGCACAAATGGGTTCTTTTGTCCCGGCGACCTCTGCAACGATTGGTCTGGTGGATCGAATTTTTACGCGCATCGGTGCGCAGGATGAAATTCATGCCGGACAATCCACATTTATGGTGGAAATGATTGAAGTCGCAAACATTCTTCACCATGCCACATCCCGAAGCTTGCTCATCCTGGATGAAATCGGTCGTGGTACAAGTACTTACGATGGTGTTTCCATCGCATGGGCAGTTGTCGAATACCTTCATAACCACCCACAAATGCGTGCGAAGACCCTTTTTGCAACTCATTACCATGAACTCACCCAATTGGCCGATCTCCTTCCAGGTGTACGTAATTACAACGTTGCCGTGACCGAGGCGGATGGAAATGTCGTCTTCCTGCACAAGATTATCCCTGGCGGCGCAGATCGCTCCTATGGTATTCACGTAGCTCAGTTGGCAGGTCTCCCTCGCGCTGTTATACAAAGGGCCGCTGAAATAATGAGCGAATTGGAAAAATCTTCTGGTCAGGCCATACGCATCAACCCTCAATCAGCTCAACAAGTAGCCTTATTTCCAGAGACCAACCCTTTGATAGACGAATTGGAAAAGCTGGACATGAATTCTCTTTCACCCATTGAGGCGCTAAATAAATTATATGAGTGGCAGCGGCACTTTGTGTATAAAAAGAAGTGAAATAATCTTCTTAATATTGGCTACGCGCATTATCCAATAAATCAAGAGAGGCTGTCCGAAAAGAACCGGGCAGCCTCTTCGCGAAATGCGGAAAATGTGATTCAATAGGGGGGATGAGAAGAAAACGAACGAATCCAGTGTTCAAGCCGTACGTGATGAATCAGGTGGCATTGATGCCGCCGAGTTACGATGAGAAGATACCAGCGGATCACCTTGTCCGTTTAGTCAACGAAGC
>JBEKCT010000103.1:0-12379 GCA_050014715.1 Anaerolineales bacterium
ATATGCTCAGGGAGGAATGCTAGGAACTGTATGGCGAAATATGATGAGAGTATGGATGGGACTATATTGGTAATAGTCCGGGGCATGAAATTGAAAAAAACCGGCACGCACAACAGGAGAACACCCAAATGACCAAGGGTCAAACGAATCGTCTATTGGGATATCCATCGGATGCCCGTTTATTGATAATCAACGCAGATGATTTTGGGATGTGCGACTCGGTAAATGAGGCCATCATGGGAACGCTACGGGAAGGCCTGGTCCGCTCAACGACATTAATGGTACCCTGTCCCTGGGTATTACAAGCCATGCATTTTCTTACCGACCATCCGGAAATTCCCTTTGGCATTCACCTCACCGTCATCAGCGACCCGGATTTTTACCGGTGGGGTCCGGTAAGCTCCAAGGAAAAGGTGCCATCCCTGGTTGACCGGGCGGGATATTTCTTTAACTTTGAAGGCATGCCTGAAATGCTCGCCCATGTGAAGTTGGATCAACTGGAACTGGAATTCAGGGCGCAGATCGAAGCTGTACTGGCAGCCGGGCTCAAGCCTACCCACCTGGATTGGCATTCGTTGCGCTTCAATGGCCGAACGGAAATTCCTGACCTGATGATCCAGTTGGCAAAAGAATACGGACTGGCGTTGCGCGTGATCGGGTGACAAACGATCGAAAAATTGCAAGGCCAGGGATTCCCAACCATCGATCATGACTTTTTGGACAGCTAACAGCTATCTACTCGATCCGGACAGTAAATTCGCCCGATATAGCCAGCTGCTGCATGAGTTACCCACCGGCCTGAATGAAATGGCTGTTCATCCAGGCTTCGACAATATGGAGTTACTGGCCCTGGAACCGGCCGGGAAGCATGAGCGCCAGATAGATTATGATTTTTGGATGTCCCGGCAGGTAAAAGATATCATTATGGAAGAAGGGATTATTCTCCTGGATTATCGGGCTTTGCAGGCAGTCTGGAGGGGAAAGTAATATTATTCCGGGATATTACCAGCAATTAGAACCTGGACGGCTGGCCAGGATGTAGGGGAAGAATAGGGAATTTGGCAGAAATATGGGGGATAATATATGATATATTTGATAAATTAAATATAAATAAAGGAGTAAAAATGAATACGAATCCATTAATAGGGGATGGAACGCGTGAGCACCCCTGGCAGCTAACCACGCCCAGCGGTTCATCCGAATACCAGATTTACCGGGACGAGGCGACCAACCCACCCGTGCTGATCTGCACGGTCGGAAAGACCGAGTTGCGCTACCAGTTGCGCTGCCTGGACGACTTGCATGCCATGCTCAAAGCACACGGGGACTGGATGCCGCTCGGCAGCGCCGATGAACAAAAACCGGCCGTAGAAGGGACGGTGGAAGACTGGGGGCGCTCACCCGAGAACCCCGTCGGCGGCTGGTACGGGCTGAAGAAGGGGCTGCGCGGCCGCTTCGGTATGTATGTTCCGCCGTTAATGGAAGCGCTCGGACTCGCCGAAGTGGAGCACAATCCCAAGAACAACCGCATGCGGGCACTGTAGATCAGGTTGATTGACAATAAAAGAACGGAATGACTTTTTGAACTTCGCCATTCCGTTTTTAATTTTAATTTCTTCTATCTATACTATAAACCTATCCGAAATTTTTGCAGGAGTTCGCATTTTGAGTGCAGGCATTCAAAATACGGTTCTTCCATGCTTTTTGGATGGATATCAACTAAAACAACTTCAAGACCGCCCCGCTGGCCCAGGCGAAGAGTGCCATGGGCAGGAAGGACAATATTACCGTCGCCAGGGCGCTCAGGCTCCAGGTGAAGTCCAGCCAGGGTTCGCGGGTGGTCTCAGGCTCGCCATCCCGCATGTACATGGTCACCACCACGCGCAGGTAGTAGTATGCCGAGATGAGCGAGGTCAGCACGCCAATGATGGCCAGGCCGATGAAACCGCCCTGAATAGCCGTGCGGAATAGATAGAACTTGCCCACCAGACCCAGCGTAGGCGGCATGCCCGTCAACGAGAGCATGAAAATCGTCATGGCGGCTGCCAGCAACGGGCGCTTGCATCCCAACCCGGCATAGTCGGCAATCTCCAGCCCTTTGCCTTCGGCCTTTTCGAGGGCGATAACGACCGCCCAGGTGCCAAAGGAGGTGACGGCATACGTCACCAGGTAGAAAAGCGCCGAGGCGACCGCGTCCCCGGGCACCTTGCCATAAGCCGTCAGGGCCATCAGGATGTAGCCGGCGTGGGCGATGCTCGAATAGGCCAGCATGCGCTTGATGTTGGTCTGGGAAATGGCCAGCAGATTACCCACCAGCATGGTCAGCGCGGCCAGGCCCCACAGTACAGGGACCAGGTTCCCGGTGAGGGCCGGCAGGGCTGTCACGAAAATCCGCAGCAGAGCGGCAAAACCAGCCGCCTTGGCGCCGACCGCCATGAAGCCGGTCACAGGGGTGGGAGCACCCTGGTAGACATCCGGCGTCCACATATGGAAAGGCACGGCCGCGACCTTGAACCCAAAACCGACCAGGATCAGCGCCGCGCCGACTCCAAGCAACGGCAGGCTGACTGCCGGCCCGGAACCCGTGCCAGCCGCGGCCGAGACGATCTCCGAAAGCTGGGTCGTGCCGGTGGCACCGAAGACCAGGGCAATGCCGTAGACCACGAACCCGGTTGAAAACGCACCCAGCAGGAAGTACTTCAGACCGGCTTCCTCCGAATCCAGGCGCGGGCGGGCGAAAGCAGCCAGCACATAGAGCGGGATGGACAGGAGTTCCAGTGCCAGGAAAATAACGATCAGGTTGGCCGCCTGCGCCATCAGCATCATCCCCGTTACGCTGAAGAGCAGCAGGGCGTAATATTCGCCGCGTTCGATGCCCATGCGCTTGAGGTAGCCATACGCCAGGGCAATCCCGAGCAAGCCGGTCGCCAGGAAAAGCACATCCAGGAAGGAGGCAAAACCATCCAGCACGACCATCCCGCTGAAAGCGACCCTTTGCTGGCCGGCAAAAAGTATAGTCAGCCCCATGGCCGCAGCCAGCCCGAGTGCAGCCAGCCAGGCCGTCCAGCCCTTGCGACCCTTATGGATAAACAAATCCACCAGGAGAAGCGCACAGGCCCAAACGGTCAGGAAAATGAGCGGGAGAAGTGTGATCAAGTCAGAATATGTCATAAGCGCACTTTCGAAAAACAGCTTTCAGCCACTGGCAACCGGCGGCTGGCAGGAAAACGGGATGCCAGCCCCCAATTACGCAACGCTAGTGTATTACTCCGGCCAGCAGTTTTGTGACCGCCGGAGCCATCAGGTCAAAGAACGGCTTCGGGTACAGGCCGATCCAAAAAATGAAAACCAAGAGCGGGACAGTGGTGATAATTTCGCGCGCGTTTAAGTCGCGCAGGGCATGGCCGTGCTTTTTGACTTCTTCCACGATCGAGCCTTCGGGGCCGAGGAAGATCTTCTGAAACATATACAGGATATAGACGGCGGCCATGATGACACCCAGGGCGGCCACACCGGCGAACCAGGGCGAGCCAATGGCTTTGGAGCCAAAGGCGCCCAGCAGGATGGTGAACTCACCAACGAAGCCGTTCAAGCCGGGCAGGCCCATCGAAGACAGGGAAACGATCAGCATGAATACGCCGAAGACCGGCATGACCTTCCACAGTCCTCCATACACGCTGAACTCACGCGTGTGGGTCTGCTCGTAGACCATGCCCACCAGGAGGAACAACGCGCCCGTGCTCAAGCCATGGTTGATCATTTGCAGGATGCCGCCTTCGACACCCTGAGCATTCAGCGCGAACAGGCCCAGCATGACGAAACCGAGGTGGCTGACCGAAGAGTAGGCCACCAGCTTCTTGATGTCCTTCTGGGCATAGGAAACGGCTGCGCCGTAGATGATGCCAATGACCGCCAGCAAGGCGATCCACGGGGCAGCCTGGACCGCCGCCTGCGGGAAGAGCGGGATATTGAAGCGCAGGAAGCCGTACGTGCCCATCTTCAGCAGGACGCCTGCCAGGATGATCGAACCGGCCGTAGGGGCTTCCACATGTGCGTCCGGCAGCCAGGAGTGCAGCGGCCACATGGGGACTTTAATCGCAAAAGCCGCCGCGAAAGCAATGAACAGCCACAGCTGGGTATGCGGATCGATCCCACCCTTGGTCATCAGGTCAGGCACCGAGAAAGTACCCTGATGGACTCCCAACCAAAGGATGGCCAGCAACATCAGGATGGAACCGGCCATGGTATACAGGAAGAACTTGATGGCGGCATAGATTCGGCGCGGTCCGCCCCAGATGCCGATCAGGAAGTACATCGGGACAAGCGTGAATTCCCAGAAGATGTAGAACAGAAACAGGTCCTGCGCCAGAAAGACTCCCAGCATGCCCACTTCCAGCAGTAAAAAGAACAGCATGAAATCCTTGACACGCTCCTCGACTGCCGTCCAGCTGGACAGAATGGCGATGGGGGTCAGGAAGGTCGTCAGCATGACCAGCAGGATGGACAGCCCATCCACGCCCAGGGCATAAGAGATGTTCCAGCCCGCCACCTGCACCCAGGGCAAGGTCAGGGTCAGGTGCAGGTCGCCCGGCGCGACGACCTCGGCAGCCCGGAATTGGACCAGCATCCAGATGGACAGGCAGAAAGTTACCAGGGTGGTTGCCAGCGCCGTCCAGCGCAGCAGACCCTTCTTCCCGGCGGGCAGGAACAACAGGACCAGCACGCCCACCAGTGGGAAGAAAATCACGATGTTCAAAGGATTGGTAATAAAGTCCATATTCACTCCTGTCAGGTCAAACGTCGCACGTCAAAAGGGTTCCAGCCGACATTTGTCCTTTGCCGTTATTTGAGCAATAGATAGCCAAGAATAATAACAACACCCAATAACACAGCCAATGCGTATGAACGAACAAAACCATTTTGCAGGCGGCGCAGCCTGGACGAAGCAGCCCGGGTCAGGTTGCCCAGGCCGTTGGCGATGGCATCGATGAATTGCTGGTCGACGCGCAGGTCCAGCACCGTTTTCGAGACGAAGTTGTACGTCCCGGCGATGACCTTCTCGTGGAACCAGTCGTGCCAGAAACGACCATCGATCACGTCCGCCAGGAAGCGCGAAATCACTCCGTAGGGCTTTAGAACAACTGCCGCATAGAACTCATCCACGAACCACTTATTTTCCATGCCGGTGAAGAAGGCGCCCAGCGGCTGCTTGAGCGGATCCTTCTGCCCGGCTTCCAGCGGCTTGCGCCCGTAGATCAACCAGGAGATGTAGATCGCGATAAGCGCCAGGAGCAGGACCAAGAGCGCCAGGAGCGGATTGAATCCACCCCAGGAGATCGCCAGCCAGGGTGCCAATGCGGCTTCATGGACAATTGGCTGGATGGTGTATCCCAACCATGCAGTCAACGAGTTGAGGCCCGGGAAGTTGAGCGCCCCACCCAGGATCGCTAGGGCAGCCAGCACCATCAGGGGCACGGTCATCACCCTGGGGCTTTCCGTAGCGATTCCGGCAGCGGCATGCCGGGGCGATCCAAAGAAGACCATCCAGATTTGGCGGCCCATATAGAAAGCGGTCAGGAAGGCCGCCAGGATCAGCAATATACAGACAACCGGGTAGTTCTTCGCCGCATCCAGCAGGATCTCGTCCTTGGACCAGAAACCGGCCAGTGGGAAAATGCCCGCCAGCGCCAGCGCGCCGATGAGATACAGCCAGAATGTGACCGGCATCTGCTTGCGCAGGCCACCCATGTTGCGCATGTCGCCCGGGTCAAACACCTCTGCATTGTTTCCTTCATAGTGGGGCAGGTGGTGGTGGCCTCTTTCCATGCCGAGGATGACCGAACCGGCCGAAAGGAACAGCAGGGCCTTGAAAAAGGCATGCGTGATCAGGTGGAACATACCCGCCACGTAGGCGCCCATGCCGACCGCCGCCACCATGAAGCCCAACTGCGAGATGGTCGAGTAGGCCAACACCTTTTTTATGTCATATTGACCAGCGGCAATCGTGGCGGCAAAGAGCGCCGTGACTGCGCCCACCAGAGCCACCACATACTGGGCTTGCGGCACCAGCGAGTAAAGCGGCCAGGAACGCGCCACCAGGTAGACGCCCGCCGTGACCATGGTGGCGGCATGGATAAGAGCCGAGACCGGAGTCGGGCCGGCCATGGCATCCGGCAGCCAGACATATAGTGGGATCTGTGCGGATTTACCGACTACCCCGATCAGCAGGAACAGGGTGATCAGGAGGATCACGCCGGGGGTGGCCACAGCAATCTGGGAAGCCTTCATGAAGACATCATTGAATTGGAGGCTGCCGAAGGCCCAGAACATAGTGAAAGCCGCCAAAAGGAAGCCGAAATCGCCGATGCGGTTGGCAATCATGGCTTTCTTGGCCGCATTCGAGTTGGCCCAGGAAGGCCGCCCGAGCGTATCCATCTCGTACCAGAAGCCAATCAGCAGGAACGAGCACAGGCCCACGCCCTCCCAACCAACGAACAGCATCAGATAGGAGTCGCCGCTGACCAGGATCATCATCATGGCAATAAACAGGTTCATGAAGACGAAGAAACGGCGGTAGCGGCCCTCATCATGCTTGAAGCGCACATCCTCATGCATGTAACCAATGGCATAGATGTGAATAAGCGTGCCCACCCCTGAGACGACCAGCATCATCGTCACCGAGAGCGTATCCACCCGGAAAGTCCAGGGAATGCTGAGTGTGCCGATGCTGATCCAGTCGGCGAACGGGATGCTGTGGGCAGCGCCGCCGCTGCTCCACAGAGCCAGGCCAAGCAGCACAGAGACAAGGAAAGCCAGTCCGGAGGCGGCGCTTGCCACGGCGCCGATAGCTTTTTCGCTCATTTTGCCGCCGAAGGCGATATTGATGAGCAGCCCGATCACGGGCAGGAAGACAATCAGGGGAACCAGGCTGAACAGTGTGTCCATTCGTTATCCTTTTCGCTATCCTTTAAGGCTGCTCATCTGGTCCACGTCGATGCTGTGCTTGGAGCGGAAGATTGCCACGATCAGCGCCAGGCCCACCGCCACTTCCGCGGCCGAGACCGTCATCACGAAGAAGACGAACAACTGTCCGCTTAAAACATTATAAGAACGGGCAAAGGCCACGAAAGCCAGGTTGGCGGCGTTTAACATCAACTCGACCGACATGAAAATGATGATGGCATTGCGCCGGACCAGCACTCCCAGCGCGCCCATCGTGAATAAAATGGCTGATACTGCCAGGAAACCGGAGAGAGGAATTCCACCAAGTTCACCGATCATACCTGCTCTCCTTTCACTTGTTTGGTCAGGACAATCGCCCCCACCATTGCCACCAGTAAAAGAATGGAGGTTACTTCAAAAGGCAGGAGATACTGGCTGAACAAAGCCATCCCGAGGGTCTGCAATGATGCGGTGGTATTGAGGTCCGCGCCGGGGGCAACCAGGATCGCGGTGGTATGCAGGCGCTGGAAAAGCAGGAAACCCGCTTCCACCAGCAGGAGCGCCGCCAAACCGATCGCCAGCGGACGCTGCCAGGGCAGCACCTGCCCCTTCGGGAGTCTCTCCGCGCCCAGCAGCATGATCACGAAAAGGAACAGCACCATGATGGCCCCGGCGTAGACCGTCACCTGCACCAGGGCGATAAAGGGCGCACCCAGTAATAAATAGAAGACCGCAACCGTAGCGAAGTTCAATACCAGGAACAGGGCGGCGTAAACTGAATTCCGGCTGAGCAGCAAGCCAGCCGCAGTAGCCACTGCAGCAACTGACAGGACATAAAAGAGGATGAGAGTCAGGTTCATAAGGGCCTCAATCCGTCGGGTTTTTCATCTCAGGGACCGACCTGGTAAAGGTACCTGGTTCGGTTTTTTGCGGAGTTGGCTTTCCGCCGGATGGGACGGGTTCGATCAGCATCTCCTTGGGATAAATCGCATGGCGGCGTTCGGTAAAGGACAGTTCATACTGGTCGCCCAGGGTGATCGCCTCGGTCGGGCAGGCGTCTTCGCAAAATCCGCAAAAAATGCAGCGTAGCATGTTGATTTCGTAGGTGCTGGCGTAGCGCTCGCCGGGGGAAAAGCGCTTCTCATCCGTGTTTTCGGAGGATTCGACGAAGATGGCGTCGGATGGGCAGGCTGCCGCGCACAAGGAACATCCAATGCATTTTTCCAACCCGTTCTCATAACGGTGCAGCACATGCCGCCCGCGGAAGCGTGCTTTGACCGGCTTCTTCTGCTCCGGGTACTGCACCGTCACCGGCTTTTCAAACATGAACCGCAGCGTGGTCCACAGGCCGCGCACCAATTCGATCAGAGGCTCAAGCACGCGCATATTCCTTTCTCCTCAAGGTGCGATAAACTAATGACACCGCCAGCAGACCGGCCAGTAAAGAAACCACCGGGATGCCCCACAGGAGCAAAGAATTGTTGGCTTGCTGAGCCAGTAAAATAAATGTGGCCGTAATGAAGATCAACGCCAGCGAGAGCGGCAGCAGCACTTTCCAGCCAAAAGCCATCAACCGGTCGTAGCGGATACGCGGGAAGGTGGCCCGCACCCAGATCATCCCGAAGAGCAGGATGAAGATCTTTATAAAGATGTAGACCGGGCCAAGCCAGGGCGTCCGGTCCACGCTCAAGATGGTACTGGAAAGAAACCAGAATTCCCGGTAGCCGCCGAAGAACAGCGTGGCACCGATGGAACATATGGCAATCATCTTGTCGTACTCGGCCATGAACAACAAAGCAAACTTCATGCCGGAATATTCAGTATGATAACCGGCGGTCAGTTCCTGCTCGGCTTCCGGCATGTCGAACGGAGCACGGTTGACCTCGGCCAGCGTAGCGATCAGAAAGATGACCGTCCCGACCGGTTGGAGCAGCACGAACCAGGCGGATTTCTGCGCATTCACGATTTCCGTCATCTGGGCTGAACCTGCCAGCAGGATCACCCCGACGAACGACAGGCCCAGGGCGATCTCGTAACTGATCATCTGGGCGGTCGAACGTAAACCGCCCATCATGGCGTACTTGTTGTTGGAACTCCAGCCTGCCAGCACGATCCCATATACCGCAATCGAAGCCACCGACATGATGTATAAAACCCCCACGTTGACATCGGCTATGTAAAGGGTAATGGTATACCCGAACACGTGCAGGTTAGGCCCCCAGGGTACCACTGCGGTGATGACCAGCGCAGGGACAAGAGTCACGATCGGGGCCAGGAAGAAGAGCAGCTTGTCGGCCCGGGCCGGCATTAACTCTTCCTTGAAGATTAATTTGACTGCGTCGGCAATGGGTTGCAAAATGCCCCAGGGTCCGGCACGGTTTGGACCAACGCGCATCTGGATGCGCGCCAGCGCCTTGCGCTCATACAGCGTCAGGTAGGCAAAGCCGGTCAACAGGACAAGCACCAGCACAAACGCTTTTATGATCCATTCAATCAAGAGAGCTAACGTCATTGAGAACCTTCCTCATTCGTTCCACGTTTTACGAAACCCATAAAACGCAATATCAGGCAACCTTGATGTCGGCTACCACCGGCCCTGCGATGGGGATGCCCATGCTGCGCGGCACCAATACCACACTGGCTGGTACGGTCTCATCCAGGACAGCCTGTGCTTCCAGGCCGTTGACCTTCAACAGGTCGCCAGACTGGATACCAAGGGATTTGGCCGCCTGCGGATTTAGGATGAAGGAAGCATCACCGATATGCGAGTGAAGCAACGCAGAGGTGAGGACTGTAATACCACGGTCATAAAGACGGGTCACCGGGAGGGCTAACCAGTGCTCTTCATCCGGGTGCAGGGTTTTTCCCTTGCCCGCAGCCTCGCCATCCTTGCCATCGCTCGTTCCAGAGGGAGAGGGGAGGGACGAGAGGGCCAGATGCACACCCAATCCCTGGGTATTCTCATAAGTTGTACCGCCGTAATACAGGTCACCGCGGCCGACCATGGGCCACTGCCCGGTCACCTCGGCCAATTTAAGAAAGGAGAGACCTGAGAAAGCATTAACCGAAGCCGCCAACCTGTCCAGCACATGCAAAGCAGAGGTACTTTCGAGCATGAGACCGAGTTCGGAGGCAATCAGGGCGGTGATGGCAAAATCGGGGCGTGTCTGTGGAAGCGGTGGAACAGCCGGGAAGAAGCGCTGGACGCGCCGTTCGCCGGACGTGTACGATCCATCCCGTTCGGTGTATGCCTGTGCAGGCAGCACCACATCCGCCAGGCTGGCGGTTGCCGTCAGGAACAACTCCTGGACGATGACGCTCCGGGCACCCTGCAGCGCTTGTGTCAGAATAGGATCGTCACCGGCGGGATCCGCCGCCACCAGGTAAACAACTTTATTTTTCAATGTCGCCACCAGGTTCGAGGCAGGCCGGAAGCCCAGTTCCCAGGCGCCCTGGTCATTGGCATGCAGCCAGACACCGATCAGCCCGTTGTTCGGATTGCCGGCACGGAGCTTGACCAGTTCTGCGCAGGCGGCTGCCAGGGACGACGAACCTTCCAACCCCAGGCCATCCGATCCGTACAGGACGACCAGGTTTTCCGAATTGCTGATGGCCTCGCCGATTTTGGGCTGGTTGACAAGCCCATTGACAGTTTCCACTTCATCGCCGTAGGCATACCTTACGGTGAACTTCGCAAATCGTTCCAATTTCGTCTCACGTGCATTGACCATGATGAGCGTGGCGCCGCGGTTGGCCGCCTGCTTGATGCGCAGGTACCAGACCGGCGCTTCGTTATACAGGTCGGAGGCCACCACCAGGATGGTGGTACCCGGGCCCATGTCGGAAAAATTCGTCCCGGCGGTAACGCCCATTGAAGTGGTCAGTTCCCCACCGCCCATATCTGTGTACAGAAGCGCCTGCCCGCCCAGCCCATCCGCCAATTGCTTCAGATTGAACAGGTCCTCATTCGAAAGCCGACCACCTGCCAGAATGACCGCATCCTTGCCAGCCTCGGCCAGCTTTTGAGCTGCCAATCGGATGGCATCCTCCCAGGAAGTCTCTTGCAAGGGCGGATGGCCGTCTGAACCTGCCAGCTTTAGCAAGGGTTTGGTTAGACGCTTTTCACTTTCAACAAAGTGATATGCAAAGCGACCCTTATCGCAGATCCAAATCTCATTGACGGCTTCGTTCTGGCGCGGCATGACGCGTTTGATGGCAACCTTGCCGCCCGACATGGCCTCGCGGCGGGTATTGAACGTAATATTGCAGCCCACCGGACACTGTCCGCAGACCGAGGCCGCCGCCTTCAACTCCCAGGGACGCGCCCCAAAACGGAAATCTGATGTGGTCAGTGCGCCGACAGGGCAAATGTCGCTGGTATTGCCGGAAAAGACCGAGTCGAAGCCCGGCTTGGAATTGGTGAAAACATCGGTGGCGCGCCCGCGCTGGTAGAAGCCCAGCACCGGCTCGCCGGCAATCTCGTCCTGGAAGCGGATACAGCGGGCGCATTGGATGCAGCGTTCACGGTCCAGCCAGATCAGGTCGCCCAGCGGGAAGTGCTTGGCGCCGTGACTCTTCTCAGAGTAAATGTAGCGACTCTGCGGGGAAGCATGCGCCATGGTGAGATTCTGGAGCGGGCACTCGCCGCCCTTGTCACAAACCGGGCAGTCCAGCGGGTGCGAGGTCAGAAGGAACTCGAGGATCTCTTTTTGGGCAGTCACGGCTTTCTCGGAGGTGGTCAGCACGACCATGCCTTCGGAAACCGGGTTGCTGCAGGCGGTCTCCAGCTTGGCTCCGAACTGGACCTTTTGCCGGCCATTTTCCATCACGGCCTGGCCGGTGAGGCGGTCGACCACCGGGCGGCCCACTTCAACCAGGCACTGGCGGCACATGCCGACCGGTTCCATCTTCGGGTGAAAACAGAAGACCGGAACGTCAATGCCAATTTGTTTCGCAGCGTTGACGATCAGGGTTCCTTCGGGGACCGAGACTGGACGACCGTCAATCGTCAGGGAAATCATTTTAGGCATGCTTGCCTCCGGCGATGGAGGGTTGAAAATCGGCGGGGAAGCGCTCGATGGCTGTCATGACTGCCATGATGGAGAACTCCCCCAACGGGCACAAGCACTTGTTCTGGATCTGTTTGGCAACCGTGTGCAGCAAGCGGGTATTAGCTTCCACCTCCTCGCCGCGCTCGATGCGTTCGATCAGATGCTGCATCCAGTACGTGCCATCCCGGCAGGGCGTGCACTTGCCGCAGCTTTCGCGCCTGAAAAAGTGGATGGTCTTGTTGATGACCCAGTCCACATCCACGCTGTCATTGATGACGATCACCGAGGCGGAACCCAGGTCCGCGCCGAGTGTGCGCACTGAGGCATAATCCATGGGCGTGTCGAGAGCCACCTCATCCGCTAAAATCATGGCAGACGAAGCACCG
>JBEKCT010000104.1:0-12284 GCA_050014715.1 Anaerolineales bacterium
ATCACATTTCTGACCATGCATTGAACCGGATTGAACATTTGAAATGGACGAATCCGTATATAATAAAAACAACTATTGCGTGATATCACCAGTTGGAATTATCCTTTCCAACCAGCAATATGGCTACGACAGCCAGTACCCATTTCGATACATCTAATAAAAGGATCGCTTTTCTTCCATGCCACGGGTTGCCCTGGTTTATCCGTACTTCCGGACAAAATCTGCAAACGAGCTGCTTTTCCCTCCGTTGGGGGCAGCCAACCTGGCCAGCCAGCTCCATGCTCTGGGGATAGAAGCACGCATATTCGATTGCACTTTCGAAACATTTGAAGGAATTCAAAAAAAGATCCACGCTTATCAACCGGATATTGTTGGAATCTATTCGATGGTGACCCTGAGCCGAAATACCTTTCGGATCGCAGAGATGGTAAGGACCAGCCTGCCCGGCTGCCTGCTGGTGGCTGGCGGGCCTTTACCCACGCTCTACCCGGAACAGTATTGGGGATTATTCGATGTAGTATTCTGTGGAGAAGTCGACCTGAGTTTTCCCCGTTTTTGCAAGGATTTCCTTGAACTAAGAATCTCCCCCCAGAACCTACCGGAAATGCCACTTAATAGCTACGCCGGGCTTATTACAAGGCGGGATGGCTTGCAGATGGAAAATCCAACCATCCATTACCATGACGAGCAACTTGAATCGTTCCCGCTGCCATACCGGGACGATTTTAATCATGCGGCTTACCAGGAAGTCTGGAGCCGGCAAACCGGCGCGAAGACCACTTCCATCATTCTGACCCTGGGATGCCCATTCAGTTGCGATTTTTGTTCCCGGCCGATCTTTGGCAGCCTTTTCCGGCGCCGGAAGCTTGATCAGGTCTTCGACGAGATCAAAAATATCCGCCGGCTGGGTTATGACAGTCTCTGGATAGCCGACGACAACTTCACCCTCGATCTAACCTATCTTAAAGATTTTTGTGGGCGGATGTCCGGCCAAAGAATGGAATGGAGCTGCCTTTCCCGAGTTACCCGGATTGACAGGGAAATCACCGGGATGATGAAGGTGGCCGGCTGCCGGAGAGTTTACCTGGGACTGGAAACCGGCAACCCGGAAACCCTGCGACTGATGAAAAAACAAGCCAGCCTGGAGGAGGGGCAGAACGCTGTGGAGCTTTTCCATAAAGCAGGCATAGAAGTGGCAGCTTTCTTCATTGTCGGTTATCCAGGCGAAACCATCCCGGCAATCGAGGACACCTTCCGATTCGCGCTCGAGCTCCCGCTGGACTCCATCTCCTTCAATGTCCCGTTCCCGTTACCCGGTTCAGCTCTGTTCGAGCGTGTTAGTAAATTGGACAAACAAATGGATTGGAATGAAGAGAACGAAGTGACTTTCGTATACGAAAGCAAGTTTGATCCGCGCTGGTTACAGCGCCGGATATGCGAGACCATGCTGGCGTTTGCGGAAAAGGAAAACGGTTTCAACCCATAGCTAGGGGAAAGAACCATTTCACCAACAAGAACTCGAATCGACACCAAGAAAAAGAAACAAACGAAAAAGAAAAATGTCTGGCTATTTCAAGAACCGGAAGACCGCATCGCTGGTTTTTTCGAAGAGCGGAAGCAGCAGGGGCGATAATTTTCGCAACCTTTTCTTAATTTCAAATTGCGCATGGCCTTTGAAAATTCCGAACCACATTTTTGTTTCGGAAAAATCCGAATCGAAGAAAAGCACATGACTCCCGAAACGGCTGTCCTCGGGATGCCAATCACGCGAGATGCTGTCTTTCGTTCTTTCATATAAGCCGGTTCCAGGCAGGGGATAGGGCATGCTCAGCCCAATGTAGTCAAGGGGTAACGAGGTTGCATAATGGAGTGTCTTGAGCACCGTGTCATCCGTATCGCCGGGATAGCACAAGATAAAAAACGCTCCTACCTGCAGGCCGGCCTGGTGGGCGGCTTGCACGGACTGGCGGGCCTGTTCCGTGGTAATCTTTTTATTCATCAACTGGAGCATCCGGTCGCTGCCGGACTCGATCCCGAAATAGATGCGCGTACACCCGGCGTTTTTCATCTCCAATGCAGTTTCGAAATCCAATGCATCGACCCTGCCCAGGCATTCCCAGTCGAAATGCAACCCACGGCGCCGGATCTCCCGGCATACATTTATTACCCGCTGCTTCTTCATTGTAAAAACATCGTCCGCAAAGGATATCCGGTCATATCCCAGGGACAGCGCTTCTTCGATTTCGTCAACTACATATTGAGGAGAACGTTCGCGGTAGGAACCGCCAAAAACCACGTTGCTGCAGAACTCGCAGCGATATGGGCAGCCGCGCGTGCTCATCACCGTTGTAATCGAAAATCCATATTTTTTCCTGCCATAGCGGATATAGCTTTCATTGGGAAGGATTGCGCGCGCAGGAAAAGGGACGAGGTCCAATTCCTTCGAGAATTCCCTTTCCGGAGTGCTGATAATCTGGCCTTCGGCAGGCCCAGCGAACTCGCTGCGGTATACGACCCCGGCAACCTGGGACGGGTCGGATCCTTCCTCAAAGGCGCGCAAGAGTTCCAGCATGGTTTGCTCGCCTTCACCGCGCACAACCACATCGAAGTATTTCAAGAAAGATTCGGGATCGCAGGTGGGCAGAGGACCGCCGGCAACCAGCAGCCGGCAGCTGGAGCGCAATTGCTGCGCGAACCAGACACATTCGTCCAGCATGGATACCATGCCATAGATGCCGACCACTTCCGCTTTGATATCCAGCGCTTGTTTCAAGGCGTTTTTTTTATCCAGGAATGTGCAGTCGATCAAATGTATTTCATAGCCAGCCTGTTGGAGAC
The DNA here is from genome assembly GCA_050014715.1 of Anaerolineales bacterium. Lineage (GTDB taxonomy): Bacteria > Chloroflexota > Anaerolineae > Anaerolineales > Villigracilaceae > UBA877. The sequence goes on from JBEKCT010000104.1 coordinate 2,839, forward strand.
TGGCAGCGATATAACTTATTCCCAGGGGCGGAAATCGGAAAACCGACCGGTCGCGAAGAGGTTTGAAGAAAGGGTAGATGAGCAATACCGATGTCATGGGCGCTTTTCAATTCTTAACTCATACCGGAAGGTCTGGTTGGATGGACTGAAGGAATACCCAAAACCAGCCCAGGCGAGCCGGGAACCGACCAGCTCCCTGCCTCGAAATAGCCGCGCACCTTTTACCTGGCAGAGCCTGAAGGCAACCCGGTGGGCGGTGCTTTCAAACCAGGCTTCCCGTGCGTGTACTTCGTCCCAGCAACCGATCTCATGCCCCTGAAGGAGAATTCCGGAAGTGTCCTGGTAGCGGTCGAAGGTCAGGGCAGCCTGCTCATTCATTATCATCACTTCGGTAACCTGGGGGGGCAGATCCCTGGTATCGATTTCAACGCCAATGCAGCCGCTCCCGGCATCCAAAGTGTAGAACACCTTCAGCCAGGTTGAGACGCCGGCCGGGGTGTAGATGGTTTCCCATTTGAACAAGCGCCTGAGCTGGCTGGAAATGGCGGTTAATGGGCTGCGAAGAATTGGCAGGAAGCGAATCAAACCTGCCAAACCATCCTTGGCAGCATAGAAGAACCTGTTCTTGACTGCGCTCTTATCAGCCTTGGATATCCTTTCCTGCATATCCAACTTGAATAGCGCGGTTATATTCCAGATGGTACCCTGGTGCGAGCAGGTCAAAGTAACGGAACCGGGAAAAATAGTTTGCAGCCCACATTTGAAAACGGGGACGCCAAAACCGACCGCTTCCTCGGCCAAATCCAGGCCATTGTCATTCAATATAAATCCTTTTTGCAAGTTTGCGGTTGGATAGGTTTTTTTAATGGCAGGGGCGTTGCAGAAATTTAAAGCGAGCCCTTGGAAGAGCGGAATTTCTATTTCCATGGAAGATTAACTCCTCGATCCATGAATGGTCGCTTATAACACTGCACGACGGTCCAACCACCTGCCATAAGCCAAGCCACGACGACCACAGTTCGAATGATGTACCTGGCTGTATTAAATTGGATTGACCATTTTAAGAACAAATCCATTAATCCAGGCATACTGGGGAAGAAAAGCTGCGCTAGAGAGGTATTGAAAAAACTGAAGATCAATGGCAAAACCCAAATGGCAAGAAGAGTACGCCGGTCCAGCGCATGCATGGAAACCAGAATAAGGACGAGAGGCAGGATCAGATTAATATTGGTTTCAGACAGCCAGGCCCGGCAAAGGTAGAATACCAGGATTAAAGCGGTGCTTTTCTTCAGCAATTCCTTGAATCCACGAATGCCGGGCTTCAAGGCGTAAGCGGCCAACCCGAGGGCAGGCAACCACAACCATCCCAGGAACCACCATTGCCCGGGCAATTGATAGGTCCACCTGACATACTCCAGGAAAGTCATGAATGACAGCCCTCCGCCAACGACAAATTGCGAATTCCAATGCTGAAAAATCTCGGAAGGATTCCACTTGAAAATAATGAACGGAACCACGCAAAGAAGAAGCATGGAAAGAGTGAAAACTGCAAAATATTGCAATGCGCGCCGCAATGATTTTCCGGCCAGGAAAACCAGTGTCACCAGGATCAGGGGCAGGGCAATGGGTTTCAAGGAAATGGCCAGGGCCAGCAGGATAGCAGGAAAGATCAGACCTCCTTCGCTTAGCAGGAAAAGCGACCAAAGCGACAGTAGAGCTACTACAGAATCGAATTGCCCCCAGGCGGAAGTCGTGAGAAGCAGGAAGGGATTGAAGAGCATGAATATCCAAGCTGCGAGGCTTATTTCAGCCCGAACCGCGGATTTATTTAATATGTGCCGCACAGCGTAGGCGAGGCAAATATTGGCAGCAATAATGGGAAGTTTTATGGCCAGGTTGTAAAGCAAGAAATTAGGAATGATTCTATAGGAACACAGATAGACAAGTCCAAGTACCAGCGCCCAGGGAGGCGGATATCCCAAGGTTGTGATGCCTTGGAAAGTGCTGTTATGAAAAACGGCGCCAAGGTTCTGTGCAATATACGGATTCTGCCCGTTTGCCACCAGGTATCCGGTAGCCATAAGGATACGCGTGTCATAGGCATGCCCAAAGAAATAGGCCAGGCAGCCCTGCAAGAAAATGCTCACGACCAGTAAAAGCCAGTCGGGAATATAACGTTTTTTCTCCTGATTAGTACCTTGTAGATGAGAAGTTGGGTTGAACATAGAATCAGGCCCTGGCCCTGCGACTCTGCAGAACTGAAAAAAGGAGCACGAAGGCATAGCTCAAGGTAAAAGGTACCAGGATAAGCAAACCGGAGAAGTTCTTATGCAGGATGGCGCTCAGGATGGCCCACAGCCCCAGCATTACAAAAAGCATCTCCCATATCCACAGCATATCAAACGGTACTTGATCTTTATCCTTGCTCCAATCCTTTTTATTCTTAATTTCAGCATATTTGGGAGTCCGGATCCATTCCAAGGGCCGTTTTGCCGATATGGCCCGGACGATGCCGTGCAGCATGCTCAGACTCATCCCAAAACACATCAGTAGAAGCACTGAAAGACTGGCAAGGTTCTTCGACACAGGCAGGTTCTGGATTTTTAGTGTGAAAACGAGCGAGACCAATGGCGCCAGGGTGCCGAAGATGATAAAAGGAGCCAGGAATCCCCAGACCAGATTCTGCATAAAAATCATCCGGGCCGCTTTGGTTGTAAATAATATATTTAAGCCAGGAAGCATAATAAAGGACTGGTAAGTGCGCGAAGTATTCACTCCCCATAAAGCAGCCAGGCAACCCAATAAAAAGGAAAAGACTATCAAGGGTTGGACCATATAACCTGTTAAATGAATTAACGCTTGCAAGCGCCGCTGGATCCCCAATTTCCGATCCTTGAGAAGTCCGGGAAGGATCTTTATGGCGGCGGTGGAGGCACCGCAAGCCCAACGACCTTGCTGCAGTTTAAAACTTGGGACGGTCGGGGGTATCTCGCACGGGCAAACCAGGTCCCTCAGGTAGAGAATACGAAATCCGAGCATTTGCATCCGGTAGCTCAAATCCAAATCTTCTGCCAAAGTATCAGCCTGCCAGCCACCGGCCTGCAAAATAGCTTTTTTGCGAAGCACACCCCCGCTGCCGTTGAAATTTTGAAAGACTCCGGCCGCATATCTTCCGGGCTGCTCCACCAGGAAGTGGACATCAATGGCGTGGGAAATGGCCCGGGTTACCAGGTTGAAGTCCTTGTTCAAAAAGGTCCAACGGCTCTGAACGATCCCCAGGGTTTTGTCCTGATCAAAATAGGGCAGGGTAAGCAGAAGGAAATCGGCAGGCGGGACAAAGTCGGCATCGAAAATGGCGATGAAATCTTCTTTTGTGCAGTCGAGCGCAGCCTGCAAAGCGCCAGCCTTGAAGCCTGCACGGCTTGCGCGGCGCAATACCTCTATTTGGAAATTCTTTTCTTGAAAATCCTTGACAACTTGATCAACCTCCTGGACGGTTTTGTCGTCAGAATCGTCCAGGATGAGAATTTTCACTTTTTCGATCCCGTAGGCTTGTGCCATGGCCGCGCAGGCAGCTACCAGCCTGCGAATTACATTTCTTTCATTATAGATTGGCAGTTGAATTGAAACGGCTGGCAGATCGCGGGGATGCTCCGGCAGGGGCGGGGTGCGATACCTGAGGGAGGCGTTTAGCAGATAATAATGATTGAATCCATACAGGAAAAAAAGAAAGCTAAGGATCAGTGAAAGGGAGAAAATGAATGTCTGAATGAACACACCAACACCAAATCCACTAGACGTTAATGGCACTTTTGAGAACAGATCTCAGATGATCTGGAGTTGAACAACGACCTATGTAAAACTGTGAAATATAAAGATGAAATCCTGAAGGGATACTTATACGGTTATATTATATAAGGCTTATGCAGAAGGCGGTTTCAGCCATGACGATTGACCAATATTCGTTCTTTGTTCACCAATGATATGCGTATAGGCAATATTTAATTAATTAGCCACCAATGTGTGTGATCAGGTACTCCAGGTAACGGCTTTTCACCTGCTGGCTGGCCAAAGCCTGTTTGATCGGCGGAAGATTCAATATGACGCCGAAAACCGCTGCCAGGGCGCGATGGTTCCACAGGACCCGGTTGTCGAAGATCAGGTTTTGCAGGTCGCCTCGCTCGATTGCCATCATGACAACGCGATGTACGGAGTTGAGCGGTGTAATGATGCGCTGCGGGCGGGAACGCAGGCTCATGCTGGCATGTCCGCAGGTATGCAGACACACTCCGCAACCCAGGCAAACTTCCTCATCCACTTTGGCTTTCTTCATTTTTGGATGGTGCGGATCGTTGGTGGAAACCAGAGTCATGGCTTCCACCGGGCAGGCATTCACACATTTCCCACATCCGTTGCAGGTGGTTTCATCGATGACGGGCAGAAAGTTAGAGGTGTGGACAGGATTGAGCATGCCGAACTTGCGGGCGGCGATCATGGCTTCGCAGCAGCAACCGCAACAGTTGCAGATGAAGTTGACACCTTCCCGCACATTTTCGCCGAACTGAACCAGGTTCTGGTCATAGGCTTGCTGCAGCAGGTCCAGCCCCTCGCTGATATCAACAGCCCGGGCGTATCCGTGGCGGGTAAGGCTTTCGGCCGAACCGTTGAAGGTCATGCAAATATCCATGGGCGCATCACAGGCCCGGGCCATGTGCATCATTTTATGGCGACAGTAACACACTCCAACCCCACGCACTGAGGCGGTCCGGATGATCTGGCTGGCGCGTTCGTAATCCAGCACATGCAGGGCATTCTCGTTGGAAAGGACCGGCTCGTGAACATACACCCGTCCCAGTTGCGTCTCACCCCGGATGAACAGGTTGAGGATGAATTCTTCTTCCACGTTCATATATTGGTAGAAAAGTTCCCCCAGCACTTTCTGATCGATGTCACCGCGCAGGCGCATCATCGAAAATTCAAAGAAACCGGCCATGGGCGGCGGCAGGGTGTAGGTGGTAAGGCCGTCCCGTTCAGTATCCACCAGGATGGCGCGGCTGGCCAGCGTATCCAGGGACTTTTGTGTTTCGACCAGGTCCATTTTCAAAATACGGCTGGCCTGGGCGGCAGTGAAGGGTTTGATGGGCAACCGTGCCACCAGCCCGGCTTCCTGTTCGCTGAACAGGATCTTCAAGATCTGGTAGAGCGTTGCGGAGGGCGGCGCACCTTGCGGGAAACGGTTCAGCCGGTCAACCAGCTCGCTGTAGCCGGATTTCAATGTGAGATGCGACATTCTACTGCTTCCATACACGCAAGCCGTAACGGCTGAGGTAGATGGGGATGTTCTTGAAGAGCGGGTTTTCCTGCTCGACTGCGGCGAGCATGGCCCTTTTTGCAGAGGCATTCATGTCAGACAAAATGGTCAAGGAGCCGCCGGCGCCGCCTGCGCCGTTCACCTTCCAGCCAAGCGCACCATGTGCGCGGGCAATTTCGATCGTGCGGGCGGCCTCGGGGCTGATCAATGCAGGGCTGAGGCGGGACTGGGCCTCGGTATTTTCGATCATGGCAGCGCCCAGGGCAGCAAAATCATTGGCATAAAGTGCATCGCGTGATTTGGTGGCGGTGGTTCGCAGATCATTGAGCTGCTCGCAATCCGGCCCGGCGTTTTCAAGTGAACGAATGACCATCTCGTGCACATCCGATGACCGGTGAGACTTGCCAAGGTAAATCAGGGACAACCGTCGTTCGAGCTCCCACCAGGTAGCGTTGGGAATCTGGATTGGAGATACCGATGCATGCGGGTACTGGAACATCTCGATGAAGTTGATGCCTCCGTACGCCGAACACAGCTGGTCCTGGATGCCGCTCTGCTGGCCGAGCATCTCGGTCTCGATCTTCTGGGCAGCACTGGCCACTTCGTGCGGGGTCATCCGCCCGGGAGTGAGCAGATCCAGTCCGCCAACCAGCGCAACCGTGACCGCTGCCGATGTGCCGGTGGAGGCCCCACCGGGGGCTTCGGAAAAAATGGTTACTTCGAGACACAGGCCCGCTGGCAGGTGCATGTATTCAATGGCCGCTTCGAGCAGGGGATGTTTGTCCCAATGCTTTTCCGGCATGACCACGTAGCGCTGCCCGTAATTCTCGGCGTTGATGACGATCTGGCTGGCGCGATCATTATTGGGAAACACGGCAATCTGCACTTCGGCGTATGGGTAAACGCCGATGTTGAAGATCTGCCCATGCCCGGCAAACCAGGTATCCGTCCAGCCGCCGTTATCGCAGATGCGGATGGGAGCCACGCTGTTGATGATGAAGAGAGGACTGTCCAAATCAACTCCTTCCGAGAATATTCAAATAGTACGTTGTTCGTCTGCCAGGTGAGCAGCGTTCATTGCCCGGCAACATTCTCATCTCATTTTAATGCATAATCAAGGTTCCCGTTGTATTATGGATAATAAGGGTAAATAAAATTTATTTAATTCACCTCCGCTCTGCCTGGTTCCAGGTGGGGCAGTTTTTTTAAGTTCCATCGTCCGCAGACCGTCCTCTTGGCCGGAAGTCAGGATTTCAGCTACCGAAGCGATTTCACCATAAGTAATTTCGGAAGACTTACTGGCATTTTGCAGGAGTTCCAAATCCGGTTCAAACCAGGCCTTCCCAGCCAGCCCAGCCTCTGGTAAAATCAGCCCCCGGAGCGTTGTACCCTTCGCTCCCATCCTTCAGAAAGAAAGGGCTTGAAAAGAAATGAAAGTATTACTCATCAAGGACGTTTACAAACTCGGGCGCGCCGGCGACGTAAAGAAGGTCGCGGATGGTTATGGACGCAACTTCCTCATTCCGCAGGGAATGGCGGTGTTGGCCACCCCCGGTGCCATGAAGACTTCCGAGCGCATCCGCCAGAAAGCCACCGAGCGCCGCACCATCCTCAACGACGAAATGAGCGTGGTTGCCGAAGCACTGAAGAAGGTCCAGATCGCCTTCGGCGCCCGGGCTGGCGAAACCGGCAAGTTGTACGGTTCGATTACATCACAGGATGTTGTCGATGCCATCCAGAAGAAGTCGGGTTACGTTGTCAAACGCCAGCAATTGGATATGCAGCCCCTGCGGACATTGGGCGAGCATAACGTACGCATCCGCCTGACAATGGACCTCATCCCGGAGATTAAAGTTACCGTATTCCGGGAAGGCGAAGCGGAGCCCAGCCTGCCGATCGAGCAGCCAGCGGAAAAGCCGGTAGAAAAGATGCCGGTGGAGGCTGTGCCGGAAGAAGCTTCTACACCTGCCGAGGCCTGATTTCTTAAGAAGAGTCAATCCAAACCATCACCGGACCAACCTTCCAGGGGAAGCCGGTGATGTTTCTTTAAAACGTAATGCCTGAGACTATTGGTCAGCAACTCAAAGCAGCCCGCGAAGCGCGCAACCTGACTCTAGAAAAAGTCACCCAGGTTACCCATATACAGGCGCGCCTGCTCGAGGCCATGGAAGCCGACAATTTTGAAACACTTCCATCGCCGGTCCAGGCGCGCGCTTTTCTGCGAACATACGCCGGGTTTCTTGAGCTTTCCCTGGATGAAATGATCGCCCGGCAGCGCCTGGCTGCCGGTGAACTTGCGATTACCTCCCCTTCCAAAGGGCACAATCCGAGCCAGGCTTCTGAGCCAGGACAAGCACCGGTTCAGGCGGATGCAGCCGAACCGGTTGGTGAAGCGCAGGCTGGCGAGGCTGTTTCCATCAAGGAAAAGATCACAGGGCTGCTTCCACACCTCCGGAAACCCGCCAAAGCAAATGAGGAGATCGCCATCCCGCTTGACTCCTCACTGCCCGTCCTGCCGCCGATAGTTAAGAAACGAGCCCCACCGGTGCAGGCTGATCCGGGCGAACCACTGGCGGAAGATCAAAAATCGGTTAATGCAGTACAAACAGAACCGGGTGAAGAAGCGCAGGAAGAATCCGCGCAGGATTGGCAGGAGGGTCCCTTCCCGGGAGTCGGCCTTTCCGGAGAAAACCAGGAGTCGCAACGCATCTTTGGAAGCATCGGCCAGGCGCTGCGCCAACGCCGTGAATCTCTCAGCCTGACCCTCGATGAAATCGAACGCCATACGCATGTCCGCAAACATTACCTGCAGGCGTTGGAACGGGGAGATTTCAATCATTTGCCATCATCCGTTCAGACGCGCGGCATGCTGAATAATTATGCCCACTTCCTGGATATGGATTTGGATGCCATCCTGCTGCAATTTGCCGAAGGGCTGCAGGCGAAAAGGATCGAACTACAGCCGGCCAGGGTTGAAAGTCAGCCCAGTACAACTTCGAAATTTCCTCTCAGGTTGACCCTTCCGGCTAGCTTGAGGCGTTATCTATCCCTGGATATATTAGTCGGCGGTGGCCTGATTTTGATCCTGTTCGCTTTTGCAATTTGGGGCACCAGCCGTGTGATCAGCTTGCATGCGGCCATCACTCCTCAATCAACTGCCCAATCCATTTCCGATATTCTGGCAGGGGTGTCCGGGACTGTCACTCTAACCCCGACCCCCAGCCTGGCAGGTACGCAAGAGGTTATTCCAACTGCGGGTATTACCGCGATTGGGACCATCCCGCCGGCTGGGCCTGGGCCGGTACAAATCGTCATAGTCGCTCTGGAACAGGCCTATTTACGTGTTACCGTGGATGGGAAAGTCCAATTTGATGGGCGTATCTTGATTGGTACGGCTTACTCGTTCAGCGGTAATAACCAGATCGAGGTATTGACCGGAAATGGAGCGGGGATAAGTATCTTATTCAACCAGGGAAACCTGGGCCCGATGGGACGTTTTGGCGAAGTGGTGGATCGAATTTTCACTGCCAATGCCATCCTGAACCCAACTGCTATAAATACACCAACTCCAACCATCACAGCCACTCCAACCATCACCCCGCGCGAATCTGCCACGCCCGTCCAGTCCAACACACCCTTGGTGTCTCCAACGCAGCCCTAAGTGGTGTTTATAATAGCTCCCATGCCCGGCCAGGATCTGACCGGCCTTATTCAGTCTTGGATTCAACTCTGAAGTGCAACCGATGGTTCCAAGAATACCTCAAACGGAGTTAGGAAGTCAAGGCATTTTCTTGGACGGTGGTTGAGTTTATCAGTGACGGAAAGAACTTCTTTGAAAGTGGAATGCAAGAAATTGGTATTCTTTGGAAAATATTGGCGAACCAAGCCGTTGGTGTTTTCGTTCGTGCCGCGCTCCCAGGCGGAGTACGGATGGGCAAAGTAGAAAGCTGCTTCTAATGCCTTTGCAATCTGGGTGTGATTGGTGAACTCTTTACCGTTATCTCCGGTGATAGTACCTGAGTTTATCATCCTCCCCTTTTTTTAGTATTTTATCGAGTAAAACTTGAAATTTCGGGACACTAGGCAGAGTTTTGGGATGGGCTACAATTGAAAACATGGCGTTCATCCGGAGGGT
>JBEKCT010000105.1:0-12205 GCA_050014715.1 Anaerolineales bacterium
GTTTTGTATCAAATATAAGCATCACTTTTTGACCGCCTTGACAATCCCGCGGAGTGAACCGTCAAAAGAAGTACGAAAAACCTCCACTGTTAACCCTTCCATTGCGAAAATTTCACCGTATTTTTTTGTGTGTGATTTGTAGGTAATTATTATCACTATTCCATTCGGTTTCAAGACTCTCGCTATTTCCCGGCAGGCTTTGTCCCGTCCATCTTTGGCAGGGATGTTGTGGATACAAAGGTTGGAAAGATCCATGTCAAAGGTATCATTGGGAAAGGACAAGCTTCGCACATCCTCATTTATTACTTCAACTTTTTCAAGGACCCCCTCAAGTTCGGCATTTCTCATGGTATTTTGATACGTATTGCTGTGCATGTCCCCCGAATTCCAAATATCAATGCCGATGTTTTTTCCCAGATTTAATTTTTTGGCAGCGCCAATCATTAAAAGCCCCCGTCCAGTCCCTATATCAAGGACTTTTTCATTTCCTTTCCAATCAATCATGGAAATCATCCTGTCCCTGAGGTGTAGTTTACCGATTGTGAAATAAAGATATGAACCACTAACAAGAACCTTATAAAACTGATTAGAGACAAGATTCATAAATAATCTTACTGGTAAGACAATAGGGAGAAGTCATATGGAAACTCTTGCTACTACCCGCATGTCCTCGAAAGGACAAATCGTCATTCCTGAACCTATCCGCAAACGTTTGAATCTTAAAACGAGCACCCAGTTTTTGGTCTTAGGTGAAAATGACGTTGTGATTCTCAAGACTATTACCGCCCCCAGCATGGGTGATTTCGATGCTCTCATTCAACAGGCGCGTCAGCAAGCGAGACTTGCCGGATTGAAACGCTCTGATATCACTCGAGCTTTATCGAAAGCACGGGGTCGGTAATGAACGTGATCCTGGATACAAATGTATTTTTATCAGGTGCCTTTTTTAGCGGGCCTCCCTTTCAGATTCTTGCAGGATGGAGAGAAGGTAGAGTTCAATTGGTTATCTAGCCTGAAATTTTGGAAGAGTACAGACGCGTGGGCAAGATCCTGGCTGAGGATCATCCAGGAGTCAGATTTGAACCTATATTAGAATTTGTAATCCAGAATGCCCTCCTTGTATCTGCTTCACCTCTCCCTGAAGGCGTTTGTGATGATCCAGATGATGACAAATTCTTGGCTTGTGCAGTGGCAAGTGAAAGTAATATTGTTGTCAGTGGCGATCGGCTCTTACTAAATGTATCCGGCCATCAAAAGATCGAAGTTTTTAACCCTCGTGAATTTCTAGAGAAGCATCTTTTTTGATAAATGTATAATTATAGGGGAATCGGTTAGCGAAGAATTTATTTCCGAAATTGCTTCCAAAAGCGGGGTTTAAATAAGTAAAATTACTTGACAATCCAGAACATCTGTGCTATCTTTAACGCGCCGGTTCTCCGGCTGCAACTGAATATCCCCCCCGTTAGCCAGACTCGCCACATTCGTTCGCAGCATTCCCTGCCGGACATCGTGGCGTTTTGCGTTTCCCGTAGAGAACGCGGGACTTCGTAATACCCAGATCACAGAAGGAGAAGAACCATGCTCAACCAGGTCAGTTTCGAAGGTTATCTCGCCCGTTCCTGGGAATACCGGGATCTGCGCTACATGCGCCTGGCCAACCACCGTCCCGGAGAGAATGGCAGGACCTTTTCGGATTATGTGACGGTCCAGATCGACCCATCCCTAGACTTCGATCCCCACCGCATCAAGATCGGCAGGCTCATGCACGTCTCCGGCCGCATCGTTGGGCGTGACATTGTCGAACCTCTCAAGATGGTGGTTTCCAAGTCTCATGAAGGCGTTGAGCTGCCAGGCGAACTGTGCAACCTGATCATTCGCCGGCCTACCGTCCAAATCCTGGCTACCGGAGTCAAGCTGCTCTCAGAAACCAAGAGTCCAAAGGATAAGCCTGCCCAGAAGAACAAGACGGTCAAAAAGAAATCTGAACTGCCGGCAGTCCCGATCCAGGCCGGCGTCGATCTGGCCGAACTGACAACCGACCGCTAACCCAACCCCCGGCCTTAGGGCCGTTCCTCCTCAGCCCCGCATTCGTGTGGGAAACCTGCACGCGAGAAAGCGATGGATGCCCTTTTCAGGGCGGCTTCTCGCGTGCTTTTTTGTACCTTGAAAAACCAGCACTCCTGCGAAAGCAGGGCTGCTGCATACCTGTTACAGAGCTTCTTTTTTCGGCGGATCTCCTCCGTCCCCCGAATTGAAAAGCTGGCAGGCGACCTGTCTGCCGGCAAGCAATCATCCCTATTCATTTGTTGATCACGCTCGCCTTGAGCGTTGATTTCACGTTCATCCCGTTATGGGAATTCCCATCAGCAGCATTTACACCTTAAGGAGAAGGAGGATGACAGAACTCGAATTACTCACAGAACAAAGCAAGCGTCAACACTTGGCGAACGTCGCCATGGCACACCGCCAGTGGTCAATCCTGGATACACGCGGCGGGTGGAAAGTGAAAACCCATACGGACACCTACACTATCACCCCGCTCCCGGACGGCCGTCTGGCTTGCACGTGCCCAGACTTCAAGCGCTATGGCGCGCTTGGCATGCTTTGCAAGCATGTATGTGGCCTGCTGATCTACCTTGAAGAGGGCGGCGCGCCGCGACAACTGAATCCCAATTCAAAAGGAGATAATCGAATGAACCCAGATTTTCTGAAAGAATGTGCATGGGTGAAACTCTTTCATCCTTCCAGCGCACAGGTAACCATTCCCCTGTCCCTGGACAAGCCCATCCTGGTCGCCGAAGCCCAGGCCCTGATGGCCTCGGTCACAGGCCTGCTGCAAGCAGGCTTTACGGTGGATGTATCCGGATTGGAAGAGGCTGAACACTTGGAAGAGATCGGTTTCGTCGTACGGAGGTCGAAGGCCAACCCAGACGGCACGGAGACTCCCGTGGTGGATCTCTACCCGGCGCGCGGAAACTTCCGCCTGCTCGGTAAGTATTTGAACAACGAGGCCGACATCCAGGCGTTCGAGGCCGCCTGCGGGGTGATTCTCAACACCTTGCCCTTTTACGAAGGCAATAACTCCATTGAAAGAAATACGGACCCGAGGATGGACAAATATGTGGTAGCCCTGAAGCACCCCGTCAAGGTTGTATGGAAGATGAATCCTAAATTTGAAGGGGAAAATGATAAAAGAAATGCGAAACGGCTCTTTGTTCGCTGGGACGGTCTCCCTGCACTTCCTACATCAAAACCCATGAGCCTTGTTGAGGCTCGCAACTGCATCTGCCCGGTGGGTTGCAAGAGTCATCCTGAGTATAAAGGGATGCAGCTGGACCAAGTTGCCAAGATCGAGGACGGTCACAAGGTCCTTGAATACCTGGCAGGCAACCAGTACCAACCCAATGGGGACAAGGAAGGCCACAGGGTGAAGGCAGCAGCCAAATTGCTCCTGATCTCCCTGCAGCCGGCTTGATCCCGGAAGCTGCCATGCCTGAGATCAAGAGCCACCATCAGGTTTGGGGTACAGACTTCCCGGACGGAAGCGAATGGGACGCAGGGACGACCCCGCCCCTGTGGCCCACCTACCCCGCCGGCCGCTGGACCATGCGCCGGGAAGACAACCGCTTCATCGTTTTCTTCCATCGCTTTGAGGATGGGAAGGAGAATCTTTCAGGAGAATTTCCCCCCACCGAACAAAGTGAACTGGACGCCAAGACCTGCGCCATCGCGGCGTGGGACAACCTACGATTTTCCTAACAGAAAAGGAGATTTTCCATGTCATACCAAAAGTGTCAGATCATCGGCCGCCTGGGTGCGGACCCGGAAATGCGCTTTGCACCTTCCGGGCAGCCGGTGGTGAACTTCTCAGTCGCCACGAACCGCAATTACAACAAGGCAAACAGCGAGGAAGTTAAAGAAACCAGCTGGTTTAAAGTAAGTGTCTGGGGCAAGCTGGCCGAAGCTTGCAACGCTTACCTGAAGAAAGGTGGCCAGGTATTTGTGGAAGGCCGGCTGATCGCCGATCCCGCCACGGGCGGCCCACGCCTGTGGACCCGCCAGAATGGCAGCCCGGCCGCTTCCTTCGAGATCCACGCCGACCTGGTCCGCTTCCTGGGCGGGAAGAACGGCGATGCGAATGGGCAGGTGGAACAGCCTGTTGGGTTGTCTGCCGAACCCGAGATCCCGTTCTAGAAGAACCGGCAAGACCTTCTCCTCCTACAGCCAGTGCCGCTCCTCGTGGGCGACACTGGCAAATCCTGACAATGCGCAACACGCCCGGGCGCTGGAAATCGTTCCAGGGTCCGGGCGAGCGTGCACTAATTCCACTGTTCATTTCTTCAAATGCCTTCTGAGTGTTAGCGCCGTTGTCTCCCGCCTTTTGTTCTCCACCATCTTACCGGACACTCAACGGTATTTTGAGTCATCGTAATCTTCGTCTTCAATTCGTGTGTATCGTACGTGAGGCCCTCCAATCCATGCAACATGGATCTTTTTCTAAGCCAAACATCTCAATAAGCTTCTTGTGATCTTCTGCTCATGGACCTGAGCATCCCGGATTGGGTGCCTGGATCTAAGGTGTTCCAATATATTTCAAATATGCGGCGATCCAGTTTTCGGCAATCGCCTGTTGCGCGGTGGTGAGGTCCAGCTGACCGTCACAGACAAGCTGGTTAAGTTTGTTCTCCAGCTTGTCTTTTACGGACGAATTCCATTCCCCTGAATGGGTTTCTGGCCAGAGATTCTTTATATCCTGAGGCGCGCCACCGATCTCGAGCGGAATCAGGTGGTCATACTCATAATCACCAAGCTTCCTGTCCGCCAGACCATAAACAAGGATGGACTGCTTTTTCATCGGTTCCGTGATCGATTCAGGGGGCCGAACTGTTTCGGTGTAGCCATGTACGCATATCGTTTGATGGATGTCCTCCTGGGTAACCCGCGGGTCGGCCGCTCCCGGTGTCAGGTCAGGCCTGGGAAGGAAGGGAGCTAGGGAAGGATCGATGGTCGGGACAAGAATTGACCCGGGCTGATTCCCTGTGGTCGTACTCGTGGGAACCTCAGGGATCGGGCTGCTGGTTGAGATTACTTCGACCCGTGGAAGAGTATTGGTTGGAACAGCCGTTTGAGTAGCAGAAGGAAGGCTGCTCGATGGTCCACAACTCACTAGGACCAGAGTGATGATCAATAAGATGCTTATCTCAATATATTTTAGTTTCATGCTTTTTGAAATCCAAGAGATATGAACCGGAGATGCCTTTAATATCGACCACCGTTTCATTATATGTGAATTCCCTTTTCAAAGACAACCCTGATTTTTACACCCGGGTACCCGGCAACGAGAAACAGACGGCGGTGCGCATAAAGGCCGCTCTGGCCCTGAGGTTCAAACTCTACGAGCCAACGAGGGAGAAGCCGGTGGTCACCTCACCCGCCGATGCCGCCGCCCTTGTCCAATAAGATATGAGCCTGCTCGAGCAGGTATATATTAAAGCTATCTTGCCGAACAATCGCAATCTCATGCAGGACATCGTCGCAGCGATCATTTTTCCCTTTTCGGGAGCGTGTTGGCACTCAGCCAGCTGGCCAGGTCGGCGACTTCTTTCCCCCCTGTGGCTACCCGCATATTGCACGCTTCCAAATCCTCGCGGGATGCAGTAAGTATCCATCCATTGATCCGCAGGAACAACCCGGCAGCGGTAATGCCCGTGCGCTTGTTCCCGTTCACGAAGGGGTGATTGTTGATCAGGGAGTCCATCAGCGCGGCGGTCTTTTTGAGCAGGTCCGGACATAGATCCTTTCCGTCAAATGTGGCCTTTGGGCGGGCGGCGGCCGATTCAAGCGCGCACACCATAACTCCCACCGGTTTCAACCAAAAGGCGGTGGTGGATGAAAAGAACCTGTTCAGGGGTCAGGTAGTTCATTTGTGGGCGAGGGCTTCCAGTGCAGACTTGTACTCTATGATGAAGTCACTCACCTGACAAGCGAATTCCTCACTAAGATCCGCGGCAAATGACTTTTCAGTGGAGCGGATCAAGATCTGGCGATTCTTCCGGTCGAGTTCCACGGAAACTTCCGTCCCTTCAGTCATGCCCAGCGGTTCTATCAGGTCTCTGGGGAGAGAAACGACCAGGCTATTGCCGGTCTTGAACACTTTTCGAAGTATGGTCATCCTTTCTTTGTGTACTTATGTCGTATGTAAACCACGGCCGAGAAAAGAAAGAATTGGTTATTTTCTTTTCCCGCCAGTCTCGTCCTCGATCTGCCGGGGAGGAGTGAAATGAATCTTTTTCTTTTCCTGCCTTTTTCTCTTTCCTGTGAAGGATGGGGAAGTAGTTACCACGTCATTCAATAAAGTGGACAGCTATCCGTTCCCCGGCGCGCTGGTGCTGGTCAACATCGAAGGTGACCAGCGGCAGGTCCAGCTGGCAGGCGACTGCAACATACATGCAGTCGGCCCCCCGCAAACCAAGTTCTGCAGCCAGCTTCGCCGCCTGGCGGACTAGTTCGTTGTCCATCTCGACCAGCCGTAATCCGGGCAGGTTTTCCAGCTGGGTGATCGCTTTTTTAGCAAGCACCGGATCGCCGGTACGCCTGGAAATGGCTCCCCCAACCTCTGCCAGCAGGAGGGCTGGGGAGATGAACTGTACCCCGGCTTCCCGCTTTTCTTCCATCCAGGATTTTACTGCCGCGTGGAATCCGTCCTGGGAAACCAGGCGGGAGACCCAAACGCTTGCATCCAGAACGAAAAAAGATTTTTCTATTGCCTGAGGCGACATCAGCGCCGGCCCTCAGTGACCGCCTGCGCGGCGCTTACACCCTTCGGCCAGCGCGCTCCGATCTCGGCAGATAGCGTTTCCAGGTTGGCCCAGGAGCGTTTTTCATCTGCAGTACTTACCGAGGGGGTAACCGGGATCAGAAGCGCCACGACCTGGCCGCGCAGAGTCACCTGCACCTCGCTGCCGGTCTCGCGCACCAGGCGGATCAATTCGCTTGCCTGCTGTTTTAATTCACGTACGCCAACAGTAACCATTTCTTTTGTCCTTTCTGATGTATCTACAATTGTAGACACATTATAGCACGATTCGGAGTCGGAGGCCCTCCAGGCACATCGAATTCAAATTCGTATGCCTGGCGTGCTTCTCACCCTTCTCGTGATTCACATCCGGCGTTTCCCGGGTGATCAGAATCCGTCAGACCAGCCACGGGCTGGTTCGATCCGTCAGCAGCAATCTCACCTTAGGAGGACCTATGCAAAGAAAACAGAAGGAGGTGCAAGATAGTGCTCACCACACCGAAACAGATCAAGCAAGCTGACCTGCCTGTCCCGAGGCCTGCCGAGGGGCGGGATTTGTGCCAGCAGGCCACGGTCAGCGTGTCTGGCTATTACTACCTGGTCAACATGGGACCTAATACCCACCCGCAATATCACAGCGTCGGAAAGGATCGGCGCTGCATGTGCGGGCTGGGCGCAGAGTGCCCGGCGGTCACAGCCGTCGTGGAATACCTGCGGAACGGGGGCGCACGCGCTCCCGATGTGCCGCCCGGGTTCATCCCGGTCGCCCCACAGGCCTGCCCGATCTGCGGCGCGGAGACATTCTTCGTCCCCGACCTGACGAGCCGCCGGCGCGGTGCCGGCTGGGCCTGCGTCAAGGGCAGCCAGGCGCACTATTGGCAGGCCCATGGGGAAAGCCTGCGCAAGGCGCTGGCAAGCAACCCCTGGGTCTATCCGCCGGTGGTTACCGAGGACGGCCGGGTGCTCTATCCCGGCCTGAAACGCGACGAGATCATGACCGGGTCGCAGCCCTGGCCGGATGGGTACAACCCGGACCAGTAACAGAAAGTTCGATCACCCCCACGGGGACGGATGTCCGCTCCCCCTGGGGAGACGCGTCGTCCGTCCCCACCATTTCACAGAAAAGGATGAACGCAATGGAAACCCTTTTTTCCACCCCTCCCACTTACAGACCCACTAAACTGAAAACCCTGCCGCTGCGGGACCAGCCCGCCTACCGGGTCAGCTCGAACGCCGCCGGCTGCAGCCTGATTGAACTCCTGGCTGCAGTGGTTGGCGGGGCGCAGCAGATCGAAGTCGCCGAAGGCATCCTGGCCCGCTTTGGCGGGGATGTCCAGCGCATCTACAAGGCACATGTCGCAGAACTCGCCTTGGTGCGCGGCGTTGGCCAGCAAACCGCGGTACGCATCAAGGCCGCCCTGGCACTTGGCCTGCGGCTGATCGAACCGGCCGGCGAACGGCCAGTGGTCAACTCGCCGTCCGATGCCGCCGCCCTGGTGCAGTACGAGATGTCACTCCTGGAGCAGGAGTACCTGAAAGTCATGCTCCTGGACACCCGCAATCGCGTCCTGGATGTGATCGAGGTATATCACGGCAGTGTAAATTCTAGCGAGGTGCGCATGGCAGAAGTGTTCAAACCCGCCATCCAGCGTATAGCCCCGGCGATTATCGTCCTGCATAATCACCCTTCGACAGATCCAACGCCTTCACCCGACGATATAGTAGTAACCCGCGCCATGGTCCAGGCCGGCAAGTTGTTGGATATCATCGTCCTTGACCATCTGGTCATCGGCGGCAGCCGCTTCGTTTCGCTCAAAGAACGCGGCCTGGGGTTCTCTTGAGGCGGATGAGGAATAATGCCATGGCTAGCTTTGATTTTGCTTGCGCAATACTGATCCTCCGCCAGGCGGTTGACTTCGCGGAGATAGAGAGCGATTTTGTTACCCTACGCAAGTGGGTGAACGAGGTCGAGCAGTCCGGTCACGACCTGGGGGCCATGGACGGCAGGCTGAACTTGCCTGCCGGCCAGGGTGTTCTGATGGCAACCCTGCAGTCGGTAGCAGATAGATCGGTCTCCCCCGAGGAAGCGCTCCTGCGCATCCGCCGCTGGCTCAACAGCGGCCAGGCGCAAACTGTTGAAACAGAACTCACAAAACAATACCAGTTTGCATAAGCGCTGAAGGGCTGTCCAGCACTTTTTGGACAGCCCCGCGATGAAGGTGAGCCGGTCGTGACGATCGGCTTCCCGGAAGATTTCTAGGCGAGGTGACAGCATGGCCAGCTACGATTTCGATTACGCCATTGAGTCCTTCCGCCAGGCGGTTGACTTCGCGGAGATTGAGCGCGATTTTGTTCCCCTGCGCAAGTAGGCGAACGAGGTCGAACAGTCCGGCCACGACCTGGTAGCCATGGCAGGCAGGCTGAACCTGCCTGCCGGCCGGGACGCCTTGATGGAAATCCTGCAGTCGGTTGCAGACAGATCGGTTTCTCCGGAAGAAGCGCTCCTGCGCATCCGTCGCTGGCTCAACCGCGGCCAGGCGCAAGAGCTGGAAGTCGAACTCACACAGCAGTATCAATTTGCATAGGTGAAAGGGGGCGGAGCAATCCGCCCCCTGCGCCAGCTCTGACATAACAACTTGTACATACTTTGGTGGGTGGTCACTGTCGCTTGCCCTGGTCCTCGTAACCAGCAGTTGTGTCCAAAGGTCTGTTCCTCTATAGCTGCACCTAGATTTGTTCTTGATTAAGCATTCAGCGGTCGCAAGGTGATACGCATGGATGTGTGATAATATTCCTCTACCCATTAATTGTTTACCAAGCGAAAAAATATCATCCCGCGTTGCTGGATAAGTGACCAAAAAAGTGATATTACGGTAAGAAAAACTGATCTCATTTTTGATTGAAGAAATTTGTAAAACAGGAGAAAAAATCTTATGCCATCCATGCGTGCCATTCAGGTCAGTGCTCCCGGTGGAGCTTTTGAAATGGTCAATAAAAATATCCCTACCCCCGGCAGCAATGATATCTTGATCCGAGTGGAAGCCAATGGTGTTTGTCACGGGGATGCCATGGTCCGGGAAGGACACTATCCCGGCCTGCAATACCCTCGCATCCCTGGACACGAGGTGGTCGGTGTGGTCGCTGAGGTTGGTCAAAACGCGGCCGATTGGCAGGTCGGCCAGCGCATCGGCCTAGGCTGGTACGGCGGCCCTTGCCGGAAGTGCCCTGGATGTCAGCGCGGCGAGTTCTATAAATGTGAGAGTCCCCTTGCCACCGGCCTTTCCTTTGATGGCGGCTATGCTGAATACTTGCTTGCTCCCCGACAGGCAGTTGTGCATATCCCCGACGAACTCAGCCCGATTGAGGCTGCTCCCCTGCTTTGCGCTGGCCGGACCACCTTTGACGCTCTCCGTACCAGCGGCGCCCGTGGCGGCGACCTGGTGGCTGTGCTTGGCCTGGGTGGTCTGGGCCACCTGGCCGTTCAGTTCGCGGTCAAGTTCGGCTGCAAGACAATCGCCATCTCGCGCGGTAAGGACAAGGAGGACCTGGCCTACCAGCTGGGCGCCCATGTTTATATTGATAGCGAATCCACCAATCCTGGCGAAGCCTTGCGCAAGCTGGGTGGGGCGCGCGCCATCCTATCCACCGCCCCGAGCGCCAAGGCAGTGTCAGGGGTGATCGATGGACTGGGTAAAGATGGCCAGTTGTTCCTGATCGGTATGCAGAACGAACCGATCATGCTCTTCCCGTTCCAGTTGATGCGCGGAGGCCGTTCTATCCATGGTTCGATGGGCCGACCTGGCGAGAATACCATTGATGACACGCTTAAATTTAGCGTTATGACGAATGTGCGCCCACAGGTCGAAACTTTTCCTCTTGCCCAAACAGCCGAGGCCTTTGACAAAATGATGACCGCCCGGGTGCACTTCCGTTCCGTTATTCTTCCTCAGCAATAGATAACGAGTACAGGAGGCAACTATGTCAGAACTTTTAGATTTGATCCGTGAACGGCAATCCACCCGCCTGCCGTTCGATCCCAACCGGCCGGTGGCATCTGAGGATATCCGCCAGATCCTGGAGGCCGGGCGTTGGGCCCCAACCGCCCATAACATGCAGAACTTTGAGATCGTTGTGGTGGATGATCCCACCATCATCCAAGCGATCGGCAAAACCCAGCGGCCAGTCTCGCCGGTCTTCGTTAGTGAGAATTATGCCCAGCTCAGTTTCTCGGAGGAGGAACTGCTCCGCCGGAAGACAGGGGTGTTGGCGACCATGTTCCCGCCTGCCTGGCGGAATCCCGATTACCAGCCCGAGCCGGGCAGCTCTTCCGAAGCGCCACGCCCGTTTCCCGGCACAGCAGCCATGCTGGTTGGGCTATACAATCCAGCCCGCCCGGCGCCGGTCTCTGAGGGGGATTTCCTGGGCATTCTCAGCCTGGGTTGTGTGCTCGAGAACATATGGCTGATGGCAGCCTCGCTGGGTATCAGTTTCCATGTCATGAGTGCCTTTGCTGGGGGTGAAACGGCCGCCGATATGCGCGGCTTGCTTGGCATCCCCGAGGAGTGGAAGATCGCCTTCACCGCCCGGTTGGGTTACCCGGCAGTACCGCCAGGCCACTACCTGCGCGTGCGTCGTGATGTGGAGGAGTTCAGCCACCATAACCACTTCGGAAACCACGACCTGGCGTGATATAGACTTTAACGGCTGAGTTCATCTCCTTTTATCAATTAGGAGGTTCCCAATGTGGGAGGTATTTGTAACAGCAACCACAGTCGAGGTCGAACTCACCCAGCAGTATCAATTTGCATAGGTCAAGGGGGCGGATTGCTCCGCCCCCCTCCTTTCCAGTCCTTCAGGACGGCACACGCAAGCGGTTGAGGCTCTGGACCCCTTGCGTGTGCTGCTCTGTTTTTCGAGCAGTCCATGTTGGCTGGCGTCACTGTGGAGCAGAAGTCGTTGTAGATGAGTTACCCGATTCTACAGCGGAAAAATATCTACAAGTATCTGCGCTTTGTTTCATCATTGTAAAGTTGGGCAGACCTTCTTTCCCCTTGCCATAAGAAGCTTTACAAGTTTTCGGTTCATCTAGAACACAACCAATGGAAATAGCCCGGGTGGCTTATGAATATATATGCAGAATGGCAAAAACAATGTTAAACTTAACAAAGATCCACCATCATTTTCTCCCGCTTTTGGCAAAAATGATGAAAAATAATTTCGATGTGGAATTTCGGTATTATTATCGAGGTGAATATGAGTTGGGAAACAAAGATTTCACGTACGGTGCGGGTGGTGAACAGTCAGGAAATGGGCACGTTTGCACGCCTTCTGACGGCCATTGCCAATGCAGGGGGAAACATCGGGGGAATAGAGTTGTTGAACGAGACTTCCCATCAAGTTGTGCGTGAC
>JBEKCT010000106.1:0-12146 GCA_050014715.1 Anaerolineales bacterium
GCAAAAATAGTATCGTCCTTGCCAACGTCCACATTCATGCCAGGTTTGATACGCGTACCGCGCTGGCGGATAAGAATATTTCCAGAAAGAACATGCTCGCCGGCGTATTTCTTCACGCCCAGGCGCTGTGCATTGGAGTCTCTTCCGTTGCGGCTGGAGCCGCCACCTTTTTTGTGTGCCATTACAACCTCACTCTCCTATTTCTTCTCAGCCGGCTTTTTCGCTGCCGGTTTCTTGGCAGCTGGCTTGCTGGCAGCAGGTTTAGCAGCGGGCTTGGCGGGTTTCTTTTCCGCCGCCTTGGCCGGAGCAGCTTTCGTCTTTGCGGAGGAAGCTTTCTCAACCTTCACCGGGGCTTTGGCGGCGGATTTTTTTTCTTTCGAGGCGGCTGATGCAGCTTTGGGGGCAGCAATGACCGGTTTTTCAGCTTCGATCTGCACTGCCTCGGTCTCAGCTTCCACTTTAGCCACCTTCTTTACCGGCTTGGCAGGTTCCCGTTCCACCAGCATGGAACCACCAATCTGCTCGACCAGCAGACGGGTATAGTTCTGGCGATGGCCGGTCTTAACGCGAATCCGCTTCTTCGGGCTGTAGTTGAAGATGGTGACTTTCTCGCCCTTGAAGTGCTCGATGACTTTCGTCCAAACCGGACTGTCCTTGACAAGCGGTGTGCCGACGGTGATTTTCTCCCCATCCGCCATTAACAGAGTCTGTTCAAGTTTGACATTTTCACCGGCTTCCACCGGCAGGCGATCCACCTCGAGCAGACCACCTTCGACGGCCCGATACTGCTTACCGCCGCTTTCCACAATAGCATATTTCATATTTCACTCCTGGTCTTCGCTTCACCGCTGACCCTGCGATACAGGCCGGAACCTGGGTATGTTACTGCCTAGGGGTCGGTCCCTACGCTGAGATACGGGGAAGCCGGGATACAAACAAACGTACGCCCCGGCAAACTGCCAGGGCAGAGGCGAGCGATATTATACATGCGAGATGCATGCATGTCAACGGCTGCTGGATAATTCATGTGGTAAATAATCAAACGAAGGAACTGAAAAAAGACATTTGGAATTCCTTCAGCTGCAGCTTTCCTTCGCTATGACCCGTTCTTGAATTGTTAAGATCGTGATTAAAAGGCGTTTTGGGGTTTTATCTTTACAGAAATGGTGCGATAATATTGTTGGAAGTGTTCAACGCTTTATCCAATTGCTATTCTTACTAAAAAAACTCGCCAAAGGGTAAACTGCGGAAATATCTTTATGACTGGAAATGCTTTGCAGACTTATTACCGCTGGCATTCTTGAAAATGCTGGACAAAGGCGATACCAGCAAATGGATTATTAATCTGTTTAATATGAAGCAGAATGAGAGGACGTATGCCGGATATAGAAAAGAATCAAATCCAAAACCTGCAACGAAATGTTGTTGACCTTTCGATGGCTTATGATGCCACCATTGAAGGTTTCGCCCGTGCCATGGATCTACGTGAGGGGGAAGCAGAAGGACATATCCATCGCGTGGCTGAAATGGCAGTTGAATTGGCCAAGGCGATGGGTATGGATGAAGCCGATTGCCAGCATATCAAGCGCGGTGCTTATTTGCATGATGTAGGCAAAATGGGCATTCCGGATGTGATCCTGCAAAAGCCAGGTTCGTTAAATGATGAAGAGACGTCATTTATGCGCATGCACCCTCAGTACGCCTATGACCTGCTTCTTCCGATCCCTTACTTGTATCATGCACTGGATATCCCTTATCGCCACCATGAAAAATGGGATGGCAGTGGTTATCCAGGTGGCTTGAAAGGGGAAGAGATTCCTTTAGGGGCACGGATCTTTGCTGTGGTGGATGTCTACGATGCACTCACGAGCGAACGTCCTTATCGCTCAGCCTGGACAAAAGAGAGAGCGCTAGAATACATCCGTGAGCAATCCGGGACGCAATTTGATCCTAAAGTTGTGAAGGCGTTTTTAAAGCTTAACTAGATTCCAAATAAGATTACGCCACCCAGGAATCCCAGTACCGTCACCAAGGCAAAGCTTACTAAATAGGCGCCCACATAGATCGCTTTTGCACCGCTATGGAACAGTTCCGGTTTTTTCCAACGGATGATTGAAGTTACGGAGGTGACTACAAATAAGACGGATGCGAGTATTATTTTCAGATTGTGATTGGCAGCCAAGCCATGGTAAAAAATGATATTGTCGCGTATCCCGACAATCCCGGTCACGATGGTACTGACGGCTGCCAGGGCAAGATCAGCAAATGCAATCTGTTCGAGAAGGTTCTTTTTGAATATGAGCGCTAACAGGATGAAAAACAAACCCGCCGAGATCAGCGCAATTGGGAAGTGCACCAACAGGGTGTGCGGGGGATGGACATAAAGAATTGCATGGATTATTTGAGCAAGAGACATGTGTTCCTCCGTTAATAATTCCTGCTTGACAAACCGGTTCTTGCGGGGGTAGTATTTAAAACAAATAATACCATAAGAATCCAATTTAGAATTGCGAGGCAGTATGGGAACTGTTTATCAAATTGGTTCGATTTCCGGCTATCTGACCAAACCATCCGGCAGCGGCCCCTGGCCGGCCCTGATTGTTATCCAGGAATGGTGGGGACTTGACCTGCAGACCCAATCTATTGCGGATCGGTTTGCCGCCATCGGCTATTTTGCTTTTGCCCCTGACCTTTACCATGGCGAACTGGCTAAATTGGGCGACGGCCAAAAAGCCGCTGCACTAGTACAAAAATACGCTCCCGGTGCCCCGGCCGAACTGGAAAAAGTCTACGATGCCATAAAGGACTTGCCGGAATGTAATGGCAAGGTTGGCAGTGTGGGATTTTGTTTTGGTGGGCGTATGTCGCTGGCGCTCGGGATAAGTCGTCCCCTGGATGCAATCTGTACCTTCTATGGTGGCGGTATGCAACAGCTCTTTGATCAACTTGGCAGTCTCAAGAGTCCCGTGCTGGGTCTGTTCGGTGATAAAGATCTGTCCATTCCTGTAGGGACCGTAGAACAATTCGACCAGTTGCTCGGTAAGATCGGTGTGCATCACGAAGTGATTGTGTACCCCGACTCCGGTCACGCCTTTTTCCGCGACAGCGATCCAGCCGTATATAAGCCGGAAGCCGCCAAAGATGCCTGGACACGCGTGACTAAATTCTTTGCAAACAACCTCAGGTAGCCTAAAGTTAGAGTTACTCCCGCCCAGGCACAAAGGCCGTTAGTTTTTATAAATTTTCTTAGCTGTATTAACTTCTTCGAAGTTGGTAGTATCTCATTTTGAACACGAATATACCCCCTTGTAGAATACTGGGTCTGGTTTTTATTGACAAATCCCAAGCTTTCCGATACTCTTGACTTGTGGAAATTAATCACGAACAACGCGAAATAGTTGAAGCCGCCTCTGGCAAAAAAACATTCCTCTCCGGACCGGCCGGTTGTGGCAAAACGACAGTCGGGGTGGAATTCTTGCGCCTTCTCCTTTATGCTGGCCTTCCGGCCGACTCCATCCTAATATTGACCCCCCAGCGAACTCTCCAGACTCCCTATGAGGCCGCCCTGAACGCGCCTGGGATAATCCCGGGTGGACAGGTTACCCTGGCTACGGTTGGCGGTCTGGCACGCCGCATGGTGGACCTTTTTTGGCCGCTGGCAGCCGACGCCGGCGGGTTCGCACATCCAGATCAGCCGCCGGTTTTCCTCACACTGGAAACAGCCCAGTATTACATGGCTCGCATCCTTCGCCCTCTGTTGGACAAGGGCTTTTTTGCTTCGGTGACCATAGAACGCAATCGCCTGTACAGCCAGGTGCTTGACAATCTTAATAAATCTGCTGTGGTAGGTTTTCCATATACAGAAATCGGGGAAAGGTTGTCAGGCGCGTGGTACGGCGACCCAGCCCAACGACGAGTTTACTCGGACGCCCAGGAATCCGCCATTCGATTTCGCCAGTATTGCCTTGACCACAACCTGTTGGATTTTTCCCTGCAACTTGATCTCTTCTGGAACACTCTTTGGCGTACGCCGGAATGTCAATCTTATCTCTCACACCAGTACCAATACCTGATCTACGACAACATTGAAGAAGACATCCCTGTGGCGCACGATTTGCTTTCCGAATGGCTGCCCGATTTCAACTCGGCGCTCTTTATCTATGATAATGATGGGGGCTACCGGCGTTTCCTGGGTGCTGATCCAGATTCTGCCCTGCACCTAGATGGTTTATGCGATGTTCATGCCAGTTTGAGCCAGTCTTTCGTTACTACTGCAGAAGTCCGGGAATTGGAAACAGCCTTCACGTCCAAACTCCTGGCCGCGCACCCGGTCTCAATTACACCAGAAAGCCTGGAGGCGTTGTCGTTTCCGCCCGCTGGTACGCCTGCCCGGTTTTACCCGCAGATGCTGGATTGGGTGGTTGCTGAGATTCAGCATCTTGTCAGAGAGGATAATCTACTCGCCTCCGAAATCGTTATCATTGCACCCTATCTCTCTGACGCTCTGCGCTTCTCGATCAGCCACCGCCTGGAGGAAGCAGGCATTCCCTGGCTTTCCCACCGGCCTTCGCGTTCCCTGCGGGATGAACCCGCCAGCCATTGTTTGCTGACCCTGGCCGAGTTGGCCCATCCGGACTGGGGTATTCACCCGACAAAATTCGATGTGGCATATGCCTTCCTTTCCGCCATTGAAGGGATGGATCTGGTACGTGCACAATTGCTGGCGGAAATTGTTTACCGACAAAGGGATATTTCCCTCTCCTCTTTCGATCAGATCCGCTCCGAAGTCCAGGAACGCCTCACCTTTGTTTTCGGCCAGCAATATGAGCTTTTGCGAACCTGGCTTGACGAATATCGCTCACAGCCGGTGGAACCACTCGACCACTTCCTCCGCCGCCTTTTCGGGGAAATCTTGTCACAAGAACGCTTCGGTTTCCACAGCAACTCGGATGCCGCCCGTACTGCCGCCAGTCTGATCGAATCCATCCAGAAGTTTCGCCAGGCGATGGAGGCCTCCGGAGACGCCGGCATGGATGTAGGCAGTGAATACCTGGCCATGCTCCAGGATGGTGTCATAGCCGCGCAATATATTGAAGCCTGGCAGACCGAACCGGCCGAGGCTGTTCTGATTGCCCCGGCGCACACCTTCCTCATGATGAATCGGCCTGCCGCAGTACAATTCTGGCTGGATGTAGGCTCCGGGGGATGGTGGGAACGCCTTTTCCAGCCGTTGACTCAGCCCTATGTCTTGAGCCGCGCCTGGGAGCACGACCGGCTATGGACAGATGCAGATGACCTGGTAGCCAACCAGCTGACCCTCAGCCGCCTGGTGATCGGTTTGCTGCGCCGCTGCCGAGAGCGCATCTTCCTTGGGATGAGTGACCTGGGGGAATCGGGCTTTGAACAACGAGGACCGTTGTTGAAAGCCATCTGGAAGATGCAGATGGAAATTCAGAATGATCATGAAAAATAGAATTTTAACGGCATTCTTGATTGTAACAATGCTTGGGTTGGCCGGCTGCATTGGGAGCGGGCCAATGACTACGACCACTTCACCATCAACACCAACCCTCCTTGCCTCTAAGCCATACCCGATGGAATCGCTCTCGCCATCAGAAACTACCGCCTCCGATCCAACCGTGACTGCGATTACGACTGCGACGCCTGTACCGCAAGTTACCCTGGAAGCCGTTGGCGATATCATGCTGGGCCGGACGGTCGGGCAACAGGTGTTGGCAAAGGGTCCGCAAATCGTGTTTGCCGGCGTACAATCTGCCTTGGATTCTGCTGACGTTCTGGTGGGCAACCTGGAATGCGCGATAACCGACCAAAGCCAGCCAGTCCAAAAATCCTACGCCCTCAAAGCCCCCCCGCAGACCGCCCAGGCGTTATGGTTGGCCGGGTTCGCTGTGCTCAGCCAGGCTAACAACCACGCCATGGATTTTGGATCTACAGGGCTGGCGGATACCCAAAATTATCTCAGTCAATATGGCATTTCCACGGTGGGAGCCGGGGTGGATGCCGCTGCCGCCCATACTCCGGTGATCATTACGCGCAATGGACTGCGGATGGCCTTCCTGGCTTACGTGGACGTACCACCTGAGAAATCTGGTTTTGACCCACGTACGTGGACAGCCACCACTGCCAGTCCTGGGGTTGCCTGGGCTGACCCGGGTCAGATCAAATCGGATGTGCAGGCTGCCAAACTCCACGCGGATGTGGTCATTGTCCTGCTACATGGCGGTATTGAAATCACGGACGTGATTAACAACATCGATGCCAACCAGCGCCTGGAAGCGCATACTGCCATTGATGCAGGTGCCGCGTTGGTAATCGGGTCACACCCGCATGTATTGCAGCAAATCGAACCATATCACGGCGGGTTGATTGCCTACAGCCTGGGCAACTTTGTTTTCGACCAGTATCGTGGAGTTGCCAACGCAACCATCATCCTGCGGGTCATAATGAACCGCGCTGGCGTGCAGGGTTACTCTTATATCCCTGTATTGATCGTGAATGGGTTGCCGCACCTGATCAATGCGCAGGATGTCCCGGCCATCGGGACCCTGGTTGCCCCACCCAAACCATGATAGATCGATTATCCAATGAATCACCTGAACCATATTGATGAAAGGATCCCGATCGCAAATGACATCAACCAGTGATTCCACCTGGGAGGATAATGTTTTCAAACCGCATTACACATTGCGAGTCCGGATGTCTGTATTTCTCTATCCAATAGGAGTAATCGCCTGTATTTTCTTTATTTATATGGCGATCGCCTCCCATGCGGTCTTTCCTTATGCAATCTACGCCATCATCTTTGGATTCACCGTATTGAGCATGCCGATGATCATTTTTCGGGAGGTCCAATTCGGCGATACGATCATCCTCAAGCGCTATTTTCTACCGCCTCGGATCATCCGTTATGAGGATGTAACCGAATTCACTTTGCGCGGGCTGGTGGCCAAGCATGGCGGTACTCCCCTTTCGAATGTACAGAACCGTGGCGAGTTTGAGGAAATTATTCGTCGCTTGATTGCCCGGCATAAGATAACCTTGCAGAAATAGATCCACCCGATGGAGTTTACGCCTCGCCCCGCTCAATCCCAGATCCTCGCCTATACCGGCGGCAAACTCGGCATCTCAGCAGTGCCCGGTTCCGGAAAGACCTTCACCCTCAGCGCCCTGGCTGCCCAACTGATCCGTTCCGGGCGAATCGGGGATGAACAGGAAGTGCTCATTGTCACGCTTGTCAATTCGGCCGTGGATAATTTTGCCACTCGAATCAAGGATTCTCTGGCCTTGCCTATGCCTTTCGGCTATCGCGTCCGCACCCTGCATGGACTGGCACATGATATCGTGCGTGAAAAACCTGCCGCGGTCGGGTTGGAGGACCGCTTCGCCATCCTGGATGAACGCGAAGCCGATTTCATTCGTAAGGAAGCGGCTGCATCTTGGCTACGCGCAAACCCTTATGATTTGAATGAAATGCTCAACCGGGATATTGATGAAAGCAAACGCGAGTGGGTGCATCGCCAACAATTGCCTGAACTGGTCACCAACATCGCCCTGGCCTTTATCCGCTCCGCCAAAGATAACCGCCTGACCCCTGAGAAACTGAGTGACTTGTTGGAGGCAGCCCCTGCGCCCCTGCCCCTGGCCAAAATGGGTCTGGCCATCTACAACGATTACCAACGCTCCCTGGCCTACCGCGGCGCAGTCGACTTTGATGACCTGATTCGCCTGGCCATCGATCTGCTCGAGAATGACCCGGAATTCCTTGAACGCTTGCGCGATCGCTGGCCGTATATACTTGAAGATGAGGCCCAGGATTCCAGCAAATTGCAGGAACAGATTCTGCGCTTGCTGGTTGGGCCCCAGGGCAACTGGGTGCGCGTCGGAGACCCGAACCAGGCCATCTTTGAGACCTTTACCACCGCCTCCCCCGAGCATCTGATCGACTTCATCCATGCCGAAGCGAACCAGTATAACGAACTGCCTGATTCGGGTCGCTGCCAACCCTCCATAATAGATCTGGCCAATCAATTGATTAAATGGGTGAACGACGATCATCCTGCGATTGAGGCGCGCAGTGCATTGACCGTCCCCTACATCCATCCCACACCAACTGATGATCCACAGCCCAACCCACCCGATGACCCGGGAGGGCTCAAGCTGATCAGCCGGAAATACTCTCCCGAACAGGAAGTGGAGGCAGTCGTTAAATCAATTGCAAAATGGCTGCCGGGGCATCCAGACTCCACTCTGGCTGTTCTGGTGCCGCGCAACCAGCGTGGCGCGGATGTGATAGATGCGCTCAAACAGCGTAATATCGACTTCGTGGAATTACTCGGCAGCACCTCTTCCACCCGCATCGCAGCTGGGCGCCTGGGTGATGTGGTCAGCGCCCTGGCAGACCCGCAATCCTCCACCCGTTTGGCGAAAGCCTATCTGGCCTGGCGGTCCGCCGAGGATGAAACCACCGACGCCGACATCCATCGCCGGGTTGCTCAATGGTTGACCAAATGTGCCAGAGTTGAGACTTTTGTCAGTCCGAGACCAGACCGGGATTGGTTGGCCTCCTTCTCCCCTTCCACCTTAGGAGGGGCTGAGCTGCGGGAAGATGGTATGAGGGAGGCTGTAGTGGAAGAGCTGAAAAAATTCCAGACCATTCTTCGGCGCTGGCAGGCTGCGACTCTACTCCCGATTGATCAGATGGTCCTTACACTGGGGCAGGATTTATTCACCGCCTCGAATGACCTGGCTCTGGTTCACAAGCTGGCACTTGTGTTGCATCAAGCCAGCCGCGACCACACGGATTGGAGGCTGCCCGAACTGAACGGCGAGCTTAGTCTTATCTCCCGCAATGAACGTCGCTTCCTGGGATTCAGTGAGGATGACGCCGGTTTCGACCCATCCCACCATGCCGGTAAAGTGGTGGTGACCACCATCCACAAAGCCAAGGGTCTGGAATGGGATCGGGTTTACCTGATTTCGGTCAACAATTACGATTTCCCCTCACTCCAACCTAATGACCGTTACATTTCGGAAAAATGGTTTGTGCGCGACAATCTGAACCTGGAAGCCGAGACTCTGGCACAGTTACAAGCTGCCATGACGGCTAATGAATATACCTGGTATGAGCCGGGTCTGGCCACCCAACAAGCCCGCCTGGATTATGTACGCGAACGTTTGCGCCTGCTTTATGTGGGCATTACGCGCGCGAAGAAAGACCTCATCATCACCTGGAACTCCGGCCGGACCGGCGAACAAATCCAGGCGCTGCCGTTTTCCGCATTGCAGGGATGGCAGGAAACAAAAGAGGGTGAAAAGCAAGGTGATTCTTGACTAACCCTCAATCTCTTCTTCATAGATCATTTACAACCCTTTGATACCAACTCTCCGGACATGATTAAAGCGCATGCTCCGCCCTAGCAGGAAAAATCTATGGCCTGACCGGAAGTGGACCTTTGAAACTTGCAGGTAAGAAACACTCAAACAATGGATAAAAAAAGGAATCGCCCTATTTATAGGCAATCCCTTGGATGTAAGCAGACAAGAGCATTTTTCAATGTTGTTTCTATTGGAAACCTATCTCACTTCCCATAATCCTTTTGGGGACTACTAGACTACTAATTTTACAATATCGCTATGCAACTGATTTTTTTTCAATGGCTACATAACTTCACATACAAAGTGATAAGCCACCGGGTAACCGCGCCAACTGATCGGGATCATATCCGTTTCAGCAAGAAATACGGATCCATCTTTCCGTTTCCCATGAAAACGAATCGTCAGGGGATGGGCAAGGTCTGCGATTTGATGCTGGTAATTTCTGGCAAATGTCTCCTGATCTTCCTCTGCAACAAAATCTTCCAGGAACGTCTCGGTTGCAGCCCATTCCTGCGGCTTTAACCCAAACATCCTGGCCATTTTATCGTTGCATACCTTATGCACATCGTCCAGATATTAATACACGCCCAATGGACTCTTGTCGAATACAGGTTGAAATTGTTCCAGCATATCATGCAGGATTTGTTCATGTTCTACATTCTGGTGTTGGTTGGTTGCCATAATAAACCTCGATTTCTCAATATATAATTATGATATATATTATCTTATTTAGATCGTATCTTAATCACAATTTACGGACAAGGGAATCGCCCTAAAAATCCCATAGTTCTTTTGGGGATAAACAAGCGGCTGCCTTAGCTTGAAAAACATACTTTCAGATTTCGATGAAGGAGCAAGCCATCAGGTTTTATTGAGGTAAAATATAGCAATTCAAATTTGGAGTAGTATTAAATAATGAATAAACGTATAGTTTCAATAATCAGCATACTGCTTTTACTGGTCGCGGTGGGTGCGTTGCTGGCAGCCTGCAGTTCAAGTTCCCCCGCCCCAACCGCAGCCGGTGGGACAACCGGCGGTTCAACCGCAAATGGACAGACCCTCATGCAGCAGCGCTGTTCAGTATGCCATTCCTTGAGCCGGGTGACGTCCGCCCAAAAAACTGCCTCCCAGTGGAAGCAAACAGTTGATAAAATGATCAATAATGGTGCCCAACTATCCGCAGCAGAAGAACAAACGCTCGTTAACTATCTGGCACAGACCTACCACCCATAAAGAGAATGCGCTCAATTTCCGAAGAAGCGACCAGCACCTTAGCTGTGCCGGTCGCTTCTCAATAGTATTTTCTAGCCAAACCCCAGACCGCGCTCTTTCAACGATACCCATCTGCCCTGACCGATCACCATGTGGTCCAGTACATCCACATCGAGCAGTTTCCCGGCCCGAACAATTGCGCGTTACTGCCGAATCATCCGGACTGGGAGTCGTGTCCCCGCTGGGATGGTTATGGCCAATTATCAATGCCGGGGCATTTCGTCTTATGGCAGCTTTAAAAATTTCCCCGACATGGATTTGGGAAGAATTCACCGAGCCCTTATAGATTTCAACGATCTCCAACACCCGGTTGCGCGTATTGAGCAGGATGACGCGCAAGTGTTTCTGCTCCAACGCAGACATCTCATACATCACCAATGTGGCTGCATCCGACGGACTATTGATTGCCGGGCGCTCATCGGGTGATTCGAGGGTAAGCCGCCGTCCAAGTTCTATCGCAGCTTTAATCTGGGCAGCCTTGGCCTCTCCAATCCTGCGTTGGTTGCATAACTCCTCCATGGGGGCGCGCTGCTAGCCGGAAATCCCGCCAAATATTTTCAGCAAACGCTGGCCCACCTGGACCGCATTTTCTCCGGGAACGCCGACGCACAGCAGGATGGCAAGCAGCTCCGAAGCTGCCTACGCCTGTGGTTCCAGATGCAACAGCCTCTCACGCGGGCGCTCCTCCGTGGCCAGGTCGGTGATTCTATAAACTGATTTGGCGGAATCATTCTTGCGCTTCCCTCCCAACTAAGTTTAGTAAAGGTTTGTTTATCAACTATCCATCGAAAATTTCCTCCCATCAAGTGTCCATTAACAAATTTCTCTCCACCCTGCTCATACCCAGCTTTAAGGTTAGAAATGGAGGTTCTTAAGAGTTGGCCCCAAACAGCCAGTTTCGGAAACCCCTATTCTCCTGTTGACAGGAATATCTAATTCTGATAATATATGTCGACTTTGTAAAAAGAGGTATCCATGACGACACTAATTGAAACTACTTCTGTATCCCTTTCTCCCGCCGCCGCTGAGATGGTGCGTGGTCTACTAATGCAGCGCAAACTTGACGACAGTTATGGTCTGCGGATATTTATCTCCGGGCAAAGCTGCTCCGGGCTTCAATACGGAATGGGGTTTGAAAACAATCCTGTGGAAACCGACACCACCTTCGAAAGCGAAGGGTTGAAAGTCATCATTGACGAGGTTTCCTTGCAAAACATGAGTGGCGCAGTGGTTGAATATATTGACGACGAACGCGGCAAGGGTTTCCTTGTTGAAAACCCGAATGTCGCTCCTGCCTGTTCGTGTGGTGGCGACGGCGGTGGTTGCGGATGCAGCCAGAATTAAGATAACCAGATCAAGGGGCTGTCTAGAAACAAGCTTCAGACAGCCTGAGAAATGTAAAAACGGGGTTAAAAATAGGAAGGTAAAAAAAGTTGGTGGCTAAATGGCCGCCAACTTTTTCAAATTATGGGCAATAC
>JBEKCT010000107.1:0-12026 GCA_050014715.1 Anaerolineales bacterium
GCCAGCGTTCATCCTGAGCCAGGATCAAACTCTCCGCAAAAAATCACCTCTTGCGAGGTGTAAAGTTACGGACAGAACGACAGGCTTACTTCCTATCACTTTTCAGTTGTTAAGGTCCTGTTGAAGAAGCGGGCTGTATTCTACCCGCGAGCTCCATCCCCGTCAAGGGCCAGAGCGGCAAAATCGCCGATGTATCTCTACCAACATCGGCTCGCCAGACTGCAATTCGTGCTGCTGTGTTTCTCTGACGTGAGACGTTTACTATGTTGTAAACAGATCTGTCCGTTCGGGCAAGATCTTCATGGGGACTTCTTATGTGCTCGCCTATTATACGCATACGAGCGAACTTGTCAAGCAATTTCCAGACCAATTTGGATTCTTTAAGGTTGGTTTTGGCTTACTCCATCTCCTGCCGTCCCGACAAAGCTCGCAGCAATGTGTTCTGGTCGGCATACTCCAGGTCCCCCCCTACCGGCAAACCTCGCGCCAGACGTGTCACCCGCACTCCCTCCGCCCTCAGACGTGGATAGAGGTACTGTGCAGTTGCCTCTCCCTCCATGGACGGATTGGTAGCCAGGATAACTTCCTTCACTCCGCCGCGCTGGATCCTTTCCAGTAACGCTTTGATTTTCAAATCATCCGGATTGATTCCTTCTATGGGTGAAAGCACTCCCTGAAGTATATGGTATTTCCCTTTATAAGCCCCGATGCGCTCGAACGCCAGCACGTCCAATGGTTCTTCGACCACGCAGATTGTCGAGCCGTCTCTTAGGTTGCTCTCGCAAATCTCGCAGCGCGTTCGTCCGGCGGTGGTGATATTGAAACATTCCTGGCAGAAAGCGATGCGGGTTTTGATATCCGTCAGCGCCTCCGCTAATTGACCTGAGACTTCCTCCGGGGCGCGCAGCAGAAAGAATGCCAGCCGGGAAGCCGTTTTTGGGCCGATTCCGGGCAGGCGTTCCAAAGCAAGCACCAGGTTCTGGATGGGGTCTGGGAGCATGGCTAGAACGGCAACCCGCTCGTCAACGGGCCCATGGTCTGTTCCTGGAGTTCGCGTGACTTATCCAACGCCAGGTTTACCGCCGCTAAAACCAGGTCTTGCAGCATTTCTGCGTCCCCTTCTTTTAACAGATCCGGGGCTATTTCGACCGATTGGCATTTCTGGTCCCCGCTCATTGTTACCTTGACCGCGCCGCCTCCGGCTGTCGCCTCAACCTTCTCAAGAGCCAGCTGTTCCTGTGCCTCGGCCATTTGCTGCTGTAG
Source organism: Anaerolineales bacterium (assembly GCA_050014715.1). Classification (GTDB taxonomy): domain Bacteria; phylum Chloroflexota; class Anaerolineae; order Anaerolineales; family Villigracilaceae; genus UBA877. Next base: position 1,264 of record JBEKCT010000107.1, read on the forward strand.
TCGCTGCAACTGTTGCATCATGCCGGCTTGTCCTCCGCCACCGGCGGGACGATTAAAACCTTTCGCCATAATTACTCCTGTGTGTCCACGATTTCACCGCCGTGCTTGAGCGCCGCGGCTACCATTCCATCCGCCTTGACATTCTGTGGAGGAACTTGTTTGACATTGGAAACTACACATTTTATCCCCAGTTCAAAACCGCAAACTTCCGAAATTGCCTTGCGGGTTATTTCGATCAATTCCGGGGTGTCCACTTTGGACCGCAGCAGTTCACTCTTAAATCCGATCACCAACATCCCGTCCTTAACTTCGAGCAGTTTGCAGGAATTGAGCAAGCCATCTAACGAAGAGCTCTGCGGTTTGATCAGTCCCCGGATTTGTTTCCAGGCGTTCGTTAATTGTTCGAGACCGATGGAATGGACGTCCTTAACATTTTCTTCGCCTGACTGCATCACCGCATTGATCGGTTTACCCAGCTGTTTATCGTTCACTTTTCCGGTCGGCTTGTTGAACGTATCTTTGGTTGTTTTTTCGAATTCTTTATACGCCGGCCGTTCGGTTGTTTCTTTGATCTGGCTGTCGACCATTCTTAAGGTCTGCCTGTCGACCACCTTTGCGTTCACGGCTTTCACCACAGATCGGCTTTCAGCATGGGCGGCCATTTCCATCACTTCGGACAGCGCCATCTCGAGCGGCAGGGATGGCTGCCAGCCTCCACGCAGGTCGCTGGCGGCCGCATTGAACGATTTAATCATTTGCAATACATCCACCGAGGTAAAGGTCCTGGCGTGCTTCTCGGCCTGCTCACGTGTTTCTGATGCCAGGTCCACTTGTGACCCGTTACCCATCTGGATCAGCAGCAGCGCTCGCAGGTAATCCACCAGTTGGCGTGCCAGCAGGCGCGGGTCGCTGCCCGCATCCAGGGCGGTATGAATGGCTTCCATGCCGGCTGCCGGGTCATGCTCTTGCACCGCACTGACCAGTCCGATCACCGTCTGGCTGGTGGCAGTCCCAAGCATGCTTTGCGTCAGGTCGAGCGTGATTTCCTTTCCAGAGGAGGCCATCTGGTCGAGCAGAGAAATGGCATCCCGCATCCCGCCCGCTGATTGGCGGGCGATAAGCGTTAATGCCTCCGGTTCGGCGTTCAACCCTTCGGACTCGGCAATCTTTTTCAACTGACGGACAATGTCATCCACCGGCACACGCCGGAACTCATGCCTCTGGCAGCGCGAAAGCACCGTGGCAGGGATTTTATGTATCTCGGTCGTTGCCAGAATGAAAATGGCGTGGGCGGGCGGTTCCTCGAGCGTCTTCAGCAAGGCATTAAAGGCCGCGGTGGAAAGCATGTGTACTTCGTCGATAATATAGACCTTGTATTGCCCCTGGTTGGGAGTGAAATTGATCTTGTCGCGTAAATCGCGCACATCTTCGACGGAAGTATTGGAGGCGGCATCGATCTCGATCAAGTCAAGGAAGCGGCCCTCATTGACCGCCATGCAATGCGCGCAAGCATTGCACGGACGCGCAACCGGGTCTGGGTCCAGACAGTTGACCGCTTTCGCCAGCAAACGCGCAGCCGTGGTCTTGCCAGTGCCGCGCGGACCCGCGAACAGGTAGGCGTGTGCCACCCGCCCGGCTACAACGGCATTCCGCAACGTCTGGATAATGTGCTGCTGCCCCACCACTTCATCCCATTTCTGAGGCCGCCATTTGTTGTACAGAGCTTTTGTCATATCAACTCTAGCCTAACACCTCTCGTCCAACATCGATCTTCAAAAGGTCACATGCGTCTGGTAACATCAATCCGCCATAACCAATCATCATGGTACACGATAAAACGCCCGGGCAATATTCTGGGAATCGTACAGTGCAATCAGTTCACCTGAGCTCCAGAGCGGGGTAGAGCGGCCCCAGTATAGATCAGCCGGAGTATCCTGGCCTGCCGTGGTGTGCAGTAGCACTTTGACCCCCGGAAAAAGTGTTAATCTTGGAAAAGTATAGGAATTGCCCTGGTTATCGGTCAGGTACCAGCCCGATAAATCCAACTCTTGCGTGCCATTGTTCTGGATGACAATCCTTTCATCCATTAATATTCCAGCTCCAATGACGCCTGACAAATCCACATTTATATCGCCTGTCCCGGCAGGAACAACCGGGGAAACCAGCACGGCGGGGCATTCAAAGTGGTGGTTGCGGTCATAATAATAAATGATCGACCCTGCCACCAGGGCGGAGACAAAAATGTTTATCAGAAGGTAGTAGACCAGTCGCCGCCGTGAATTCATGCTGCCTGAATGATAGCACAAAAATGGTGAACCTCTATCGAATTAACGCACAAATAATAAGGCCACCCAGTCCCCCATCTGACGCATCTCGATAAACTTCATTCCATGCTCTTCGGCACAGGTTCGGACTCGTGTAGCCTGCTCAGCCAGTATGCCTGACAGGATCAACGCGCCGCCCCTTTCCACCAGGTCGGCCAAGCCCATGCCAAACAGGCGAATGATGATCGGGGCCAATATGTTTGCCAGGACCAAGGCTGCTCGCCTGATCGTGAATCTACCTTCCAATATCTCGGTCACAGAACCCAATCCGATCTCGAACCTCTCAGGCGCTATTTCATTCGTTTCAGAGTTTTCCCGGCTGGCCCGTACCGAGGCCTCATCGATATCCACCCCCAGGGCCGAACCCATCCCAAGCTTCAGCGCGCCAATGGAGAGTATTCCGGAACCGCAGCCAACATCGATGGCAGTCAGCGAGGCAAGCGCAGCCACTGGCTGTTGGTCGCAAAACTCCTCGATTAGTTCGAGGCAGAGCTGGGTGGAAGGGTGTGTACCTGTGCCGAATGCCATGCCAGGGTCTATCTTTATGGAAACGCGCATTGCCTCCGGTGACTCCAGCCAGGCCGGGACAATGATGAGTTTATTCCCGATCGGGATGGGATGATAGCGTTCCTTCCAGGCTTCCATCCAGTTCTGGTCTGCAATCGGGGTATAGACCGCTGGAGGCAGAGGTTGGATCATGCCCAGGAAATATAGACTTTCATCCAGTTTCTGCCGGGTTTCCTCCAGGTGCTCATCCATCGGCAGGTAAGCCCGTACGGTGACCGGTCCGACAGGTGTTCCCTCATCTTCATCGTTAACAAAATCCACAGCCTGCTCGGTCGTTACACCGTTTGGGGCATTGCGTGCCAATACATCCGCCACGGCTTCTGCCAGTTCACCATTGACGGTCAAGGAAACTTCAATCCAGTTCATTAATTCATCCCAATTTCTTCTTACTACAAAACCTGCCCGTGACGAATTGTTCTTTATCACGAATGTTCGGATTTCCCGGATTCAACAAACACTTTTAAAAAATTCTTCTATTCGTGCTATTCGGGTTAAGAATTCAGTGGAGGAAAATCCTGTTTTAAGACTGCCAGGCCTTTTTCTATGGTCGTCTGCTGCTCTTTGGAAAGATCCGGAAGAGCATTGATATCAAAAAACCTGATCGCGGCAACTTCATCGCTCGGAGTAAACGTGCCGCTGACGCCGGTGCAGAGATAGGTCAGCGTAACCTTGCGGATCTCAGTGGAATTTTCCAGCAGCAGGAGTCTGGTCGCCTGCACCGAAAGTCCCGTCTCCTCCCACAATTCCCTCCGGACGGCCTCCGCTGGATCCTCTCCGAATTTTATGTCGCCGCCAGGTAATCCCCAGGGGTGCTGGCGTCTATAAGTGTGCTGGCACAGCAGCAGTCGACCCTGCTCGTTAAATATAATTGCCCCTGCGGGCACACGGTAGCTTGGCCTCAAGATTGCAGAAGCTAGGCGTTCCATCCAGGCAGGCAGCAGCCGCCAGATTCGCAGGAGAAATCTTTTCACAATTGCGTTTATTAACCTCCCAGTGCATCGTTAAGCCAGTCGATGAAACCTTTCTCCTTCGGCTTGACGGCCGTCCCCAGCGTGGCGGAAAGTTTCTCGAACAGCTCTTTTTGCTCCCTCGTTAGTTTGGATGGGATGTCCACATTGACAATTACCAGTTGGTCACCGCGTCCGGATTTCCGGACGTATGGTACGCCACGTGCTTTCATTGTGAAGACCTTGCCCGGCTGCGTACCGGCAGGGATCTTTAACTTTTCCTTGCCATTTACGGTTGGCACTTCCACTTCCGCACCGAGCACAGCCTGGGTAATGTTGATATCCAGGTTCAGCAGAATATCATTCTCGCGCCGTTTGAAGTACTGGTGCGGTTGCACATTAACCAACAAATACAGATTGCCCTGAGGTCCGCCATTAATGCCGGGTTCGCCCTCCCCTGCCAGGCGGATCTGGTTGCCATTATCCACGCCCGCTGGGATCGGCACCACCTTCTTGACCGTTTTGCGCTCCTGTCCCTGTCCGCGGCAGGTGTGGCAGGGTGTTGAAATAACTTCCCCGCGTCCGCCGCAGGTGGGGCAAGGTCCGGATTGCATCATCGAACCAAAAATGGTCTGGCGAACCTGGCGCACTTCACCGCGCCCGCTGCAGGTACTGCAGCGCTGCGGGCTGGTACCTGGCTCGGCCCCCGACCCATGACAGTTTCCGCAGGCTTCGTTACGCGTCAATTCGACCGTCTTCTCGACTCCAAATACCGCTTCTTCGAAGTTCAGATCGACATGCACTTGCAGGTCGCGGCCGCGGTGTGGGCGGCGTGAACGCCCCCCGCCCCCGCCGACTCCAAAACCGAAACCGCCCAGGATCTCTTCGAAGATGTCGTTGAAATCCATCGTTGCATAATCGGGCATGCCACCCATCTCCCCCAGGCCGGCTCGACCATACTGGTCATAACGGGCGCGTTTTTGCGGGTCAGAAAGTACGCCGTAGGCTTCATTTATTTCTTTGAATTTTTCCTCAGCATCCGGTTCCTTGCTCACATCCGGGTGGTATTGGCGTGCCAGTTTGCGGAAGGCCGACTTGATATCATCCGTGGAGGCATTCTTCTCAATGCCGAGGACTTCATAATAATCGCGATTGGATGCCATAAAAAAACAGTCTACAAGTCAAATAGTCTAATAGTCCAATAGTCCAACGATCAGCTGGTCTATCAGCCTATCAGCCTGTTAGACGATAAGACTACTCCTTTACTTCACCATCAACAACGTTGTCATCAGAGGGGTTCTGATTAGGTTCCTCCGACGGTTTTGCCTGGTAGGCGGCAGTGCCCACCTTCTGGACAACCTGGCTGAGTGCATCCACTGCTTTACGAATTCCGGGTTCATCCTCACCGTCCTTCACCTTCTTGACCTCAGCCACGGCTGCCTGGACTTCTGCCTTTATATCTGCCGGAATCTTTTCACCCAGGTCGCTCAGGACTTTCTCCGCGCCGTAGATAGAATTATCGGCGGTGTTCTTGGCCTCGATCAGGTCCCGGCGTTTTTTATCCTCGGCGGCATGTGCCTCGGCCTCCTTGCGCATTCGCTCCACTTCATCTTTTGCAAGTCCGGACGAAGCCGTGATGGTAATATGCTGGGAGCGGCCGGAGGCTTTGTCTGCGGCAGTGACTTTTAGTATGCCGTTTGCGTCAAGGTCAAACGTCACCTCGATCTGTGGAATACCGCGCGGTGCAGGTGGGATGCCATCCAAAATGAATTTGCCCAGGCTCTTGTTGTCCAGGGCCATTGGGCGGTCACCTTGCAGCACATGAATTTCAACCTGCGTCTGGCTATCCGAGGCGGTCGAGAAGATCTGGCTTTTACGGGTTGGGATGGTGGTGTTCCGCTCGATCTGCGGTGTGGCTACACCGCCCAGCGTCTCGATGGAAAGCGTCAAAGGGGTGACGTCCAGTAGCAGGATATCTTTTACATCGCCGCCCAACACTCCCGCCTGGATGGCAGCGCCGATTGCCACTACTTCATCGGGATTGACGCCCTTGTGCGGTTCCTTGCCAAAGTAATTGCGCACGGCATTTTGTACAGCCGGCATGCGGGTCATGCCACCCACCATGACAATCTCGTTAATGTCAGATGCTTTCAAATCCGCATCAGCCAATGCTTGCTTCAGCGGAGCCAGTGTACCCTCCACCAGGTCTGCAGTCAGTTGTTCCAGCTTGGAGCGCGTCATGTTCATGACCAGGTGCTTCGGACCGGAGGCATCCGCGGTGAGATAAGGCAGGTTGACTTCAGTTTGCATCATGGTCGAAAGCTCGATCTTGGCCTTCTCGGCAGCTTCACGCAGTCGTTGCAGGGCTTGCTTGTCCGATCGCAGGTCAATCCCGTTCTCTTTTTGGAACTCCTGAATAAAATAATCCATGATGCGCTGGTCGAAATCATCGCCTCCCAGGAAAGTATTTCCGTTGGTTGAACGCACTTGGAAGACGCCTTCGCCAACATCCAGGATGGAAATATCGAAAGTGCCTCCCCCCAGGTCGTAGACGGCAATAATCTCGTTGGTTTTCTTGTCCAGTCCGTAAGCCAATGAGGAAGCTGTCGGTTCGTTGATGATGCGCAGCACCTCCAATCCGGCGATTTTGCCGGCGTCCTTGGTTGCGTTACGCTGGGCATCGTTGAAATAGGCCGGAACGGTGATGACCGCTTGCGTGACCGGCTCGCCCAGATAGGCTTCGGCATCCCGCTTGATCTTGGCCAGGATCATCGCAGAAACTTCCGGAGGCGAATATTCCTTATCGTCCATCTTCACGCATACATCCCCGTTTTCGGACGGCAAAGCCGTGTACGGGATGCGCGGCAGTGTCCGCTGCACTTCCGGATCTTCATATTTACGGCCCATGAAGCGTTTAATGGAAAAAATGGTATTCGCTGAATTTACGATGCCCTGGTTGCGGGCCACCCTACCCACTAGGCGTTCGTGGTTCTTATTGATCGCCACCACCGACGGCACCAGCCGCTCCCCTTCCGAGGAGGAGATTACAACCGGTTCGCTGCCCTGCATGACTGCTCCGACAGAGTTGGTTGTTCCCAGATCAATTCCAATGATTTTAGACATGCATGATTTCTCCAATGAATTTTTTCTTGCTGTTTTTTAAAGTTCTATTGTTTTCTGTTGTGCGCCTTGGTGGCCTTTGTGATTAAATCTTTTTCCTTATTGTGCGACGCGCACCATCGCCGGGCGGATGACGCGCTCGCCCAGCAAATAGCCATTCCGGACAATCCCAATTACTGTGCCGCTCTCCACACCCTCGGCAGGTTCTTGCCCGATGGCTTCGTGGAAGTTTGGGTCGAATTTCTGCCCCTCGGCCTCGATCCGCTTTAGACCTTCGGCTTCCAGGATGGATTGCAATTTTCGGCAAATTAACTCAACGCCATCCGCCCAGGCCAGATCAGCTGGCCGCGCCTGCATGGCCCGCTCCATATCGTCAAGGATGGGCAGGTAGCGTTTTATGATGCTGCCAACCGCAGTCTGGTACATTTCGGCCTTATCAGCTTCCACCCGCCGCCGGAAATTCTGGAACTCAGCCACGGAACGCTGCCAACCGTCCTTGTATTCGGCAGCCTGTGACTGGGCCTCAGCCAATTGACTTTTAAGTTCATCAAGCAGGCTTGACTCATTGGAAGCTTGGGCAACCGCTTCGGGAGTCGGATCGGTCGTTTGCTCCGGGTTGCTTTCCGGTGTCTGTTTCCCCTCGGCTCCATCATTGTGTATTTTCCTACTGCTCATTTTCTTCTCCTACCATTGTTTCAGAAACCAGGCCGCTCAACAAATCGGCCATAAAACGGACTGTCGGAATGGTACGACCATACGGCATGCGCATGGGGCCAAAGACTCCCAGCGTGCCTGTCACCAGGCCAGGAATGCCATATCGCGCCAGGACCACCGAGCATTCTTTCAGATCCTCCCATTTGCCTTCACCCCCAATCAGCACTTGCACACCGCCAACCGTGGCATTATTGGTGGTTCGCGCCAGCAGGTCCTGCAGCAACGAGCGCTCCTCGAATAGATGCACCGCCCTGCGGGCATCCGTGGATTCCAGAAATTCCGGCTCGGATAGAACGTTGGTCAGGCCATCCAGGTAAATTTCACCCGAAACGCGTTGCTCGCTCTGGTTCATATCCTGCAGCACCAGCGTCAGGATGTCTTTCTCGAGGCTGTCCGTCCGCTCCGGTAATGAGGCAATTTCCTCGGTGGTCTTGCCCAGGCAGACCAGATTCAGCTTGTCAGCTGCCTGGGAAAGGAGTTCCTGCCGCACCGGCTCGGCCAGCGTCAATATTTGCTGGCTGACCTCTCCGCCGGTCATCACCAGCACCATCAATACCTGCCGGCCCTGCGTGGCAATCAATTCAACGTGTTTGTAATAAGAACGCTCGGAATGCGGAGCAGTGACTATGGAAGCCGCCCTTGAATGATGCGCCAGGATTGAGGCTGCCAGGGGCATCCATTGCTCCACGTCCTGGCGGGCCTGATAGAACTGGTGCGAGATGGTATCGCGCGCTGATCCAGGCAGATCTGCCTGGTAGACCACGTGCGTGACGAAATAGCGGTATCCTTCCTCGGTTGGGACGCGTCCCGCCGAAGTGTGCGGCTGGCGCAGATAGCCCATTTCGGTCAGCGTGGCCATCTCGTTGCGCACGGTGGCCGTGCTCATGTCGAGTTTGTAGCGCTCAACAATTGTCTTGGAACCTACCGGCTCGGCGGTCTCGATGTAATCACGCACTACTAGGGTCAGCAGGATGCGTTGGCGTTCGGTCAGGTCATTCATGGTTTCTATATTACCTAAAATTCTCATTTTTAGCACTCTCGCCCAGAGAGTGCTAATGTTATGGGAATAATGATACCATGCCCTTGAGTTGGGCGTCAATAAGAAGGATGTTAGAAATTAAGTTGATCCAGCCAGAGGGCAGGCCAGACAAATTCCGTCTGGCCTGCCCCTCGAGGATTTTTTCAATTACCCGCTATTTTGGTGATCGAGGTTTTCACTACCCAAGATACTGCCAGTAAAAGAAATTTACAGGATGAACGGCCGTACCGTTCGGTACATCCACGGTCTTGGGACCAGTATGGGTATAAGGTGCCGCAGCAGAAACGCAATAGGTACCCGGATTGAGTGTAAACGAATAATATCCGCTGCCATTTGTGGTCGCAGTCCCTACTACGCCCCCTCCACCTCCACTCCTGTCCGACTTGACAGTCACGACAATGCCGGACCTCAGAGGAGAAGTTGACGCGTGATAAGACAAGTCACTATTTATTCCATTATCATAGACCGTGCCCGAAATGGAGCCGGGTTTGATCGGAGTCGGTGTGGGAGGAACGGGACAAATCCCCGGCTCATTACCGCTCGGTGTGAATCCGACAACCCAGCGGCAGGTATTATCCACTTCCGCCAGCGCCTTGAGCGGATAATTCTGCGTATCTTCGATCAGCGGTGAACCGGCCTGGGCCAGGGTGAAATGATCGTTGTAATCGAACCAGCCTGGATGAAGCATGCTATCATCCTTTGCCCAGGCGCCCCACATGAAGGTTCCGGCATTCTTAATCTTAATTCTTGATCAGCGTGTTTTTTATCGCCAGCTGAACGCTGGTCGGGTTGGTCGGCGAAATACGCGCCCAGGCCGCATCCGGATCGGAACCGACGTCCTGGTCAAACACCAGCGTATCGTATCCCTTGTATTTGACGGCGGGTCAGACAGGATCGGGCGGGCGCCGCCGACATCATTTTTGCTGGGGGTCCAGACACGCACCCCGTCCGTTGACCAGGCAGCGCCTGGTTTCTTGGCCATCAGCAGCAAATCACCGCGGGGCCTTCCAGGTTCAGGTCAAATTCTGCGCCACAAACGCCCAGCAACCCCGCCAGCGGGATCCTGGCCGGCCAGGGTGATATTGAAGTACACTCAGGTGGTATCACGAATCAATCGCGCCCCAGTAATATCCAGGTCCGGGAAATAATCCATGCTGGTGCTGCTAAACGGGCGCTCGAACAAGTCTATATTGAAATTTTCTCCGCCGTTCGCGCGGTGTGCTGAAGCAGTTGTGGATGAATTGCTATCCGAAAGTGCGCTGATGACTGTGGCAGGCGGCTCACCTGGAGTCACCTAATGCACAATCAGCGTTCTCGTGGCGGTCGCGGTATTTTCCAAGGTGGCGGTCGGCTAGATAACCGCAGCCTTCGCAGCAGGTGGTTCGGTGGCTGTATTTACCGGTGCATTGGTGGCTGCATTGTTGGGCGTAACCCCGGGCGTCGCGCTGGATAAATTACATACCAGGATGAAAGTTAACAAAACTGCAACACCCAACCATGTCGTCAATTGATGAAATTTATTGCGATTCATATCAGCTCCTCTCTGTTAATAAAAAGACTCAATGGCGTTTGCCCTGCCAGGAAAAAAGGTGTAAGCTGTTCCCGCAATTTCCTTCCCATTACGACATTTTCCGGAGATAGAGAATTATTTCATAGATCCGATGAATAATTTACTTTTCAAGAATACGACATATTAGGTTATACCAATCCAATTGACAAAAATACAGGGATTAATCCGATTTGATAGACCAACTTTCATGCGCCGCTCTCATTCAAGAGCAGGCTGGCGTTGGCCTATTACGCCTTCCAACTCTGCTCCAGGCCGGACCGCCAGTTTGGCCATTGCATCCTGCTCTCTTCCCCTAAAATTGTTCCTCCTTGTTTAAGCCCATCGATCGCGTCTGCTATCAGATTTGGGTCTTCCTGACTCATGCTTCTATGATTGTGATTTTGTCAATAGGTTTGTTGATAGGCGCATTCTAAGAGCGGCCTGCGGGAGGTCGTTTCTTACTCAACAAAGATATGAAATTGGCGAACCGTTACAAAACAAAC
>JBEKCT010000108.1:0-11935 GCA_050014715.1 Anaerolineales bacterium
CGGCGCCGGCATCAACCCCGAGAATATAGAGAAATTGTTCGAGCCGCTTTTCAGTACCAAGGCTAAGGGCATCGGGCTGGGGCTGGCTGTCAGCAAAAAGCTGGCCGAGGCGAATGGCGGGCAGATCGAGATGGAAACTGAAGTCGGCAAGGGTAGTACGTTCACGCTATACTTACCTGTAAGGGCAGATAAGTGAAGAGCGAGACGATACGCATTCTAGTGGTAGATGATAATCCGGCCATGGCCGACACCCTGGCGGATATCCTGGAGGTGAAGGACTTTACCGTTCACGCGGCTGCTTCCGGAGCAAATGCGCTCGAGATCCAGCGGGATCAACCAGTGGATATCCTGCTGACGGATGTAAAAATGCCAGGAATGAATGGATTGGAGCTTTACCGGGAAACCAGGAAACTTTACCACAAGCTCATCACCATTTTCATGACGGCCTATTCTGCCGATGAGCTGATCCAGCAGGGTATGGCGAAGGGGGTCAAAACAATTTTGGACAAACCATTGGACATGGATTTCCTGGTGGCTTTGTTATCGGCGCATGGACGGATCATTGCAGAGGCTGGCAGGTTGGCTGCGGAGTAATGGGAATAGGAATCGCATGAAAAGGCAGAAAAGCACCCCCTGCTTCGATTTCTGGGGATGTTGCATTAGAATCATTTTTTTCTTCAGATTCCAAAGCATAAGCTCAAAAACGCCTAACACTGGATTCAGCGGACACTTTGCTACGCTTCGCCCCTTCGGGGTTCAGGCGGGAACAATTCGCAGCCGGCGCCCAATAGCGGCAATCTGCAACCTGTACACGACCTAACTCAAGCTGCCACAACCCCCTTTTCGCGCAAGTGAAGTTGATACAGAAAGTGCATATTGTCCGGAAAGAACGAAGCGAAAAGCCAATCGTCGTATGGCGCTGGGATGGCCATCGCCTCAATGGTTTCCTCTGCTTCTCCATCTTCAACCATCTTGCGAGCCAGATTGTCCAGTGTACGGATATATTGCCCCATCGCTGTCAGGCTCTCTGCTGTCCCGACCGATCCGTGACCAGGCATGAGCATCTTCGGAGCGAGTTTTGAGACTGCCTCCAGAATTTGAAGCAATTTGTCCGGATCCCCGCCACCCAAATAGGGATGATGCCCGATGAAGAGCAGGTCACTCATGAAGGCAATCCCTTCCTGCGGCAGGAAAAGGACCGAATCACTTTCAGTGTGACCTCCAGCAAAGTTTATCAGTTCGGCTGTTTGATTTGTACCATGGAATGTCAGACGCTGGGCAAAAGTGATATTGGGAGCACGAATCTGGAGAATGGGCTTGACTTCAACGATAGTTCGATGATAGTCTACCCAAAAGGCAAGCTGACGGCGCTGGCTCTCATCTTCCTCTGCCTCGAATTGTGCACGCGTCGCTTTCAGGTTAGCCTCGGCATTCGCCATGAATGAGTCATAGGCGCTATGCCCTTTTGTGGCAATAATCAAGCGGCGTGTTTCCTCGGTGGAGATAATCTCGGTACCTGCACTGAATACCTGGTTGCCCCAGATGTGATCGTAGTGATAGTGGCTATCGATGACGGCGTCAATAGGGCGACCAGTCAATGTTTCGGCGGCGATCCTAAGGTCCTTGGCAGCTTGCGGCGAAGTGAAGGTGTCGTAAATTAATGTGCGGTCCCCAAGATCAACGATGCCTGCATTACCAATGGCTGCCCCACCAGCGATATGGATAGCCGCATAAACACCTTCAACTAACTGCTGGAGCCGAAAGTGCTTTGAATTGGGTAGTTGCCGGGTTATCTTCATTTCTCATGCCTCTTTTCAAGAAATGGGTAACTGTTACCTTTGCGTGAGAACTACTACCTAGAATCCACGTCTCCATAATTTGACCACATTTTCACCCCAATCGGGTAAAAATTTTGGCTGAACTGTCTTACGAATAGCACAATCAGAAACAAGGCACAATAACAAATCCATATCTAAACTAGATACAAGTATATACGGGGGTAATAGTTCTCGCAACACCCTCTATCTATTAATTCAATTTTCAGAAGTCAGATTGGATTAGAGACCTGAAGGGAAGGAGACTGGCCGCCCCTTACCCATTGTAAAGATCGAAGTGAGGATTGCTGATTTGAGATTGAAAAACAGGGAATAATAATAAGATGGCGGATAAAAGACGGATACGAGGCCTCCCCCAACTAGGGGAGGCAATACTCCCCCACTAGACGGATGCGGCCGTGAAGTTTTTCCTGTATGATGTATAAAGGACGAGAGCTTATCAGCCTACGGCCTCTCCGCCAAGGCGGATGCAACTATCAAAAAAAAAAAAACGGGGGAAAATCGAGCACAGGACAGAACACTTGTGGGATGTTAGCGCGAATATGCTTGCGCCTCCATGGAATGGAGCAGTTATATGACCGATCCACTTGAAAAATCGATTCTCACCCAGGCTGAATACTTCAAAGATATCGTCGGGACCATCCGGGAACCGCTACTGGTGCTGGATGCCTCCCTGCGCGTCCTGGCAGCCAACCGCAGTTTCTATAAATTCTTCAAAGTGAAAACGGGGGAAACCATCGGGTGCCTGGTCTATGACCTTGGGGACGGCCAATGGGATATCCCCGGCCTGCGCCTTCTGCTGGAAACCATCCTGCCCCAAAAAGCGGTCTTCAATGACTACAATGTCGAACACGACTTTCCTACCATAGGGAGACGAACCTTGCTGCTGAACGCCAGGCGCATCGTCAGACCGCCGGACAAAGCGCAGTGGATCCTGCTGGCCTTCGAAGACGTCACCGAACACATTGAAATGGAACGGAAGTTGCAGGCCTCCGAAGAACGCTTTCGTCGGGCGTTTGATACTGCACAGGATGGCATGCTGCTGATCAAAAAAACTGGCGGACAGATCCTAAATTCCAACCAGTCCGCCGAGCACATGCTTGACTATCCCAAACGATCTCTGCGGAAAAAGAACCTGTGGGAGCTCGGCATCCTGAAAGATGAAAGGCAATTCAGGCAAACATCTTTGGAATTGGAAGAGAAGGGCGTGGTCGATTTTGTGGACAGGGTAATTCCAACCAGAGACGGTGGGAATTTCCCCGCGGATGTATATTTGATGGATAGGGCTGCAGTGATCCAATGCAATATTCGTGATATCAGCGAGCGCAAGCAGGCGGAAGAAAAACTTTCCACATCTGAGAATGAATTACGCGCCCTGTTTGCGGCCATGACAGACGTGGTTTTTGTTTTGGATAGAGAAGGCCGTTACCTCAGAATCGCACCAACCAACCCCATCAACTTTTACCGACATCCAGAGGATATGCTTGGTAAGACGGTATATGAAGTTCTCCCAAAGGAACAAGCCGACTACATGATGTCTAAAATCCGCGAGACCATCCAGACCAAAAAAGCGATCCTTGGCGAGTATGCCTTGGAAATTGACGGTAAGGAAATCTGGTTTGCAAGCAGTGCCTCAAGACTGTCGGAAAATTCTGTCATCTGGGTTGCACACGACATCACCGAGCCCAAGGAGACGGAATCCGAGCGTCAGAGCCTGCTGGAGATCATGCAGGGGATGGCCTCAACTGAGAGTCTTAAAGAACTTCTCGACCTGATTCGTCAATCACTCGCCAAAGTGTTCTACGCCGAGAATTTCTTCGTCGTTTTCAAGAATATGGACACCGGCTTGTTCGAAGAAGTTTATGCAGTGGATAAGTACGATCCAGCCATGCCTCCCTCCAAACTTGAAAGGAGCATGATCTCGTATGTCTTCCGGACTGGTGAGTCGCTCCTGCTAACCCAGGCAAAGTTTGAGGAATTGGTGATGCGCGGCGAAGCGGAATTGATTGGTACCCAACCGGCAATTTGGATGGGAGCGCCACTCAAAACGCCCCACGAGACGATCGGAGTGATTGCGGTCCAGAACTACGAGGATCCGGATTGTTACTCGGACCACGACAAGGATTTCCTCGCATCGGTTAGTGCGCAGGTGGCAGTGGCCATCGAGCGCAAGCGTACTGAAGAGGCGATGCACAAAAGCGAAGAAAAATATCGTGGCCTTGTCACTGAGATAAGTGATGGAATTTTCGTCACCGATGATACCGGGACACTGACTTTTGTCAACCCGACGCTCGCCAGAATTCATGGCTTCCAACATCCTGATCAAATGCTGGGCAGAACCTTCCAGGAGTTCATTGCTCCACCCATGTTGAATGACGCTGACAAGTACTTCAAACAGGTTATTGAGGGCGAGCTCCCCCAAGCTGCGCTGACCACCGAGCTCATCCGACCCGATGGAACGCCTGCGTTTGTCGAGGTCATGGCCAGCGTTGAG
Organism: Anaerolineales bacterium; assembly: GCA_050014715.1. Classification (GTDB taxonomy): domain Bacteria; phylum Chloroflexota; class Anaerolineae; order Anaerolineales; family Villigracilaceae; genus UBA877. The sequence continues at coordinate 4,330 of JBEKCT010000108.1, forward strand.
CAGAGTGGAGGCAAGGTTGTGGGAACGCATGGTGTTGTACGTGACATCACCAAGCGCAAACAAACTGAAGAAGAAATCCAGTCCCGCACTGACGAGCTTACGACGCTTTATCGGCTGTCACGCGCCCTTTTAGATGCCAACGATCTCGAGAATGTGATCGACCTCGTCAATCGCAATGCGGTGGAGAGTGTGCATACCACCTTTGCCTGCATCGCACTGCTGGAAAAGGGTGAAATGGTGCCGCGGTCTGGCTACCCGGTTCGGAACCAGAAGGATGACTTTAGGATTGGAGCCCGGCAACCAATCACCTCCCTGCCGGCTTGTCAACGAATTATGGAGAAAAACGAACCAGTCATTCTTCATGCCGGCAGTCCAGAAGTCAGCAATGCCGAGCGCGCCCTCCTGTTGCTTGATTTTGCTCGTTCAGTCTGCCTGGTGCCCCTGCGGGTTGGGGATGCGTCACAAATCTCAAGACCGGCGCTGGGTCTTTTGATCTTGGGAGAAGCACGGGAGGAAAAGCGTGAACCATTCACACTCGAGAAGATCCGCCTGGCCCGCAGCATCGGTGACCAGGCAACCTCCGCCATCCACCGCTTGCTGCTAAGCCAACAAACCGAGCGTCGCTTGCAGCAACTGACGGCGCTGAGCAATATTGACCGCGCCATCTCTTCCACTTTCGACCTGCACATCAGCCTGGGATTGCTGCTCGAATATGTCACACAGCAATTGGTGGTTGATGCAACCGATGTTCTACTGTTCAACCAAAACTCGAATATCCTGGAATTCTCCGCCGGGCGTGGCTTCCGCACTAAAACCTTCGAGCATGCGCGACTGCGATTAGGGGAAGGCTATGCCGGGCAAGCCGCATTGAAGCGCGAGATCATCCATATCCCGGATTTGGCCGGGCAGTATGATAACCCTCGTCTTGAAAAGCATTTGGCTGCTGAACAATTCGTTAGCTACTACGGAGTGCCGCTGATTTCAAAAGGGCAGATCATGGGAGTGCTGGAGATCTTCCAGCGTACCCGGCTTGAACCGGATCAAGAATGGAGCGACTTTCTCGGTACTATGGCAGGGCAAGCCGCGATTGCCATTGACAGTGTCATGCAGTTCGACCAAGTGCAACGCTCAAACAGCGAACTCTCCCTGGCCTATGATGAGACCATCGAAGGCTGGTCGCACGCCCTCGACTTACGCGACAAAGAGACCGAAGGGCACACTCAACGAGTCACAGCGACGACAGTGAAACTCGCGCGCACCTTCGGCGTGAGCGGTGCGGAACTTGTACAAGTTCGCTGGGGCGCGCTGTTGCACGATATCGGCAAGATGGGTGTTCCGGATGAGATCCTGCTTAAACCCGGCCCACTGACAGACGAAGAATGGGTGTCGATGAAGAAGCACCCAGGCTTTGCCTATGAAATGCTTTCACCCATCCATTACCTAAAGGCGGCTCTGGATATCCCGTACTGCCATCATGAGAAGTGGGACGGCACAGGTTACCCGCGCGGCTTGAAAGGCGAGCAGATCCCGCTGACTGCACGCATCTTTGCCGTGGTGGATGTATGGGATGCCTTGATCTCCGACCGTCCCTATCGCAAGGCCTGGTCTAAAGAAAAAACGCGCCAGCACATCCAGGCCGGGTCGGGGACACATTTCGATCCGCAGGTAGTAAAAACATTCTTTCTAGAGAATGGGGAAAATAGATCCATTGCACTGTGAAACTTGTTACCTATAAAATATACAGACAGGATGAGATTATGAGTGAAGAAACGGGGACCCAGGGGACGTTTGAACGCAGCACGGCCATATGCATGGCGATAGTATGCGCCATCAGCCTGCTGGCGGGGGCCGGCTGGCTGTTCAACCTGCCGATCCTGGCCTCCTTCAACCCTAAATTCATTCCCATGCCCCCCGCGACAGCAATAATATTCCTGGGATTATGCGGAGCGTGGCTGTTCCAGAGGATTTTCCCGGACAGGCGTTGGATGAGAAGGCTGGTGCAGGCCGCATTGGTGGGGATGTTGATCATCGTTATCAACCTGGCGCTCAGGTACTTTACCGGGCTCGGACTTGATCTCGAAAAATTGCTTTACCCAACCCCCCCATTATTTGGTCAATTTTCATCCGCCCGGATGTCCCCATTGTCTGCCCTGGGTTTCTTCCTGGTGTTCCCGGCCTTTCTTTTATTGACCGGAGGCAAGCCAGGTCAGAACATAAGAAGTGTTTCCGCGGCCCTGTCCCTGGTCATATTCGTGCTCAGCAGCCTTGTTTTGATTGGTTACTTGTTCAAGGCGCCCCCTTTTTATGGGGGCACGCTCATCCCGATGTCAATCACAAGTGGAATAAGTTTCTGGTTCCTCAGCCTGGAATTGCTGCTGATGGCCGGACCGGACATTTGGCCGGTCAGAATGTATGTAGGGTCTTCATTAAGGGCGCGCTTGATGCGGGTCTTCGTTCCGGTGACGGTTTTAATTGCCCTGTTCCAGGGTCTTCTCAGTACGGTCGCTGATCCCTGGATCAGCAATCCGACCATAAAGGTGGCTGTTGCGGCATTCGTGGCGTGTTTGATCATCCTTTTCATCATTTACCTGCTCGCAAAAAACTTAAGTTCGGAATTTGACCGTGGCAGAAAGGCGGAGCAGGCGCTGCTTCAATCCGAGGCCAAACTACGCGCCTTGTTCGCCGGTATGTTGGATGTGGTCTTCGTCCTGGATATCGACGGGCGTTATCGCGAGATCGCTCCCACCAACCCTGCCAACCTCTACCGCCCACCGGACGAAATGTTGGGCAAGACGATGCATGATATTCTCCCCAAGGAGCAGGCGGATTACATTCTCTCCATGATCCGCGGTTCCATCCAAACCGGCCAGGTAGTCAGTTATGAATATACCTTGCAGATTGACGGCAAGGAAATATATTTCTCTGCAACTGCTTCGCGACTTTCGGAAACCACCGCCATCATGGTGGCGCACAATATTACTGAGCACAAGCTCATGGAGCAGGAGATCCGCAGTCTTTCACTGACCGACGAGCTGACCGGGTTGTACAACCGGCGGGGCTTTACCCTCCTGGCTGAACAGGAGATGAAACTCGCCCACAGGGAAAAGAGAAGCATGTTGCTATTCTTCGGCGATGTGAATGACCTGAAAGTAATCAATGACACCCTTGGGCATGCCCAGGGCGACCTGGCCTTGCAGGAGGTATCTGCCATCTTGAAAGAAACCTTTCGCGAGGCGGATATACTGGCCCGCTTCGGTGGGGATGAATTTTTGGTTCTGGCTGTAGATGCCTCGGTGGAAAACGCGGATGTTTTGACAAACCGCATCCAATCCTTCTTGGAAAGGGGCAACCAGCAAGGGGATTGGCCCTATCAACTGTCCCTCAGCCTGGGCATTGCGCACTATGCTCCTGAGGCTCCCTGCACTTTGAGCGAATTGATAGCCCAGGCCGATGGCCGGATGTACCGGCAGAAACAAGCCAGGAAAGGAAAGCAATAACTCCTACCGCTGAACAGGAAGATGGAAAATTAGGCTGAAGAAAGTACGCAAGGGAACCTGACATAGTAAAACGGCGGGAGGGATGAAAGGATACGAGCACGAATCGAGCCCTCCCCCAAGTGGCGGAGGTAACCCCCCGATGATGGATGAAGACGGGGGTATTCTTGATATGATGGGTCCATAATAAGAGTATAATAATTAATGGCCTCTCCGCCAAGGCGGATGCACCTTTCATTAAAAAAAGGGGAAAAATCGAGCACAAGACGGAAGACTTGCGGGTTGTTAGCGCGAATATGCTTGCGCCTCCATGGAATGGAGCAGTTATATGGCCGATCCACTTGTAAAATCGAATCCCACCCAGGCTGAATATTTCAAAGATATCGTTGGGACCATCCGGGAACCGCTGCTGGTGCTGGATGCGGACCTGCGCGTGCTGGCTGCCAACCGCAGTTTCTATAAATTCTTCAAGGTCAAGGCGGGGGAAACGATCGGGAAGTTGGTCTATGACCTGGGAAACTCCCAATGGGATATACCCGGGCTGCGACTGCTGCTGGAAACCATCCTGCCCCAAAAGGCGGCCTTCCATGACTACAATGTGGAACATGAATTTCCCAGCATCGGAAGGCGCATCCTGCTGCTAAATGCCCGGCGCATCTCCAGGTTGCCAAACAAAGCTGCGTGGATCCTGCTAGCCTTCGAAGACGTCACCGAACGTATGGAAACAGAAAGAAAGCTGCAGGCCTCCGAGGAACGCTTTCACCGGGCCTTTGAAACTGCCCAGGATGGCATGCTGCTGATCAAAAAAACCGGCGGGCAGATCCTAAATTCCAACCAGTCTGCCGAACACATGCTGGGCTATTCCAAACGATCCCTGCGGAAAAAGAACCTGTGGGAGCTCGGCATCCTGAAAGACGAAGGGCAATTCAGGCAAATATATTTGGATTTGGAAAAGATGGGAGTAGTTGATTTGTTGGCCAAGGCAATTCCAACCAGAGGTGGTGGGAATTTTCCTGCAGATGTCTATTTGATGGATAGGGCTGCGGTGATCCAGTGCAACATCCGCGATATCAGCGAGCGCAAACAATCGGAAGGAGCCATTCACGACCTGGCCCGCTTCCCAACCGAAAACCCCAACCCGGTGATGCGGATAGGCCGGGGTGGGATCCTGCTTTACGCCAATGAAGCGGCTCTAGTTCAGCTGGCAGACTGGAAATTGGAGCTGGGCAAGCCTGCTCCAAGGGTGTTGAATGATCTCATTCGAGAAGTTTTTAAGACTGGAACAACAAACATGGTTGAATTGACCTGTGGAGGGCGCATTTTCTCGATCGCCATCGGACCTACGCCTGAGGGAAATGATGTCAACATATATGGAGTTGATATAACCATACGCAAGCAGACCGAGAAGGCTCTCAAGGACTCTGAAGAAATGCAACGGACCATCTTCGTCTCAACACCTGAAGGCATCACTGTCTTGGATCTACACGGGATTATAAAATTCTGTAATCATTCCACTGCTGATATTCACGGGTATTCGTCAACTGACCAGTTGATTGGAAAGAGCTTTTTGGATTTGATAGCAGAAGAGGACCACCCCAGGGCGCTGGAAGGAATGCAGCAAGTATTGCATCAAGGCATTATCAGAGATATACCGTTCACCGGATCGAGGCGTAACGGTGAAAAGTTTGCGGGTGAACTCTCTGTCGGTTTGATAAAGAATAGTTCGGGCCAGCCAACTGGGTTTGTGGGGCATACTAAAGACATTACCAAGCGCAAACGGGCAGAGCAGGTTCTGCTTGAAAGCGAACAGCGCCTGTCTTCCATCTATGATACTGTCGGAGATGTTATTTATTTTCTGTCCGTTGAGCCTGATGAGCAGTACCGCTTTAGCTCGGTTAACCCAGCCTTTATGAAGGTCACCGGATTGCCTGCCGTGCAGGTGATCGGCAGAAAGGTGAACGAGGTCATCACCGAACCTTCGCTGAGCATGGTTCTTGGAAAGTACCGGCAGGCTATCCAGGAAAAGGGCCTTGTTCGATGGGAGGAGACTTCCGATTATCCCTCCGGGCGGCTGGTCGGGGATGTTTGCATCGCCCCTGTTTTTGATGAAGCTGGAAACTGTACCCATCTGGTCGGATCAGTACACGACATCACAGATCGCAAGCAGGCCGAAGAGAAGTTGGCTGAGGAACGGATCCTCCTACGGACACTGATCAACAATCTACCCGACCTGATATATGTGATGGATAGTAAAGGCCGGAAAACCATATCCAACACGGCTGACATGAAAGTTTCCGGGGGAAAAACGATGGAAGATATCATCGGAAAGACAGATCTGGAGTTATATCCGCCTGAACTGGCGCAGGGTTTCTGGGCTGACAATATGTCAGTTATTGATTCCGGGATACCCATTATCAATCGTGAAGAAACCATATATGATTCTCAGGGCAACCTGGTAAGCATATTGACTACCAAGGTACCGCTGCGCGATGGCCAGGGAAAAATCATCGGGCTGGTGGGTAATGCCCGCGATATCACCGATCGCAAGCAGGCTGAAGAGAAGTTAAAGGAATACTCCGAACATCTTGAAGAAATGGTGGCAGAGCGAACCCGTCAGCTGCACCAGGCCCAGGATGAAATGGTCCGCCGTGAGAAGCTGGCCGTGCTGGGCCAGCTGGCCGGCGGGGTCGGCCACGAGCTGCGTAACCCGCTCGGCGTGATCAGCAACTCGGTCTATTACCTGGAGATGGTCCAGCCGGATGCGGACGAAAAGATCAGGAAGCATCACGCCTTGATCGCACAGGAGGTGCACAACGCCGCCCGCATCGTCGGCGACCTGCTCGATTATGCCCGCGAGATCTCCACCCACCCGCAGCTGGCAAATGTGCGCGATCTGGTTGAAAAAACTCTCAGCCGCTTCCCGGTGCCCGCCTCCATTGCCGTGAAGATCAACATCCCCTCTGCCCTACCGCAGGTCTACGCCGATCCGCTTCACGTGGAGCAGATCCTCGGCAATCTCGTCACGAACGCCTGCCAGGCCATGGCTGATCCCTCAATGGATACAAAAGCAGGCTCAGCCACAACGAGTGGTAGGTGCAAATTGACTATTTCGGCAAAAGAGAAGAAGGAGACGGTGGCAATTGCCGTGAATGACACTGGCTCCGGCATCGCTCCTGAGAATTTTGAGAAACTGTTTGAGCCGCTCTTTTCTACCAAGGTAACCGGCATCGGGCTGGGACTGGTGGTCAGCAAAAAACTGGCCGAGGCGAATGGTGGGCGGATCGAGGTTGAAAGCGAAGTAGGGCAGGGCAGTACGTTCACGCTTTATTTACCTGTAAAGGAAGGTAAGGTATGAGCGATATCATCAAGATCCTGATTGTTGATGATAACCCCGCCATAGCCGACACTCTCGCCGATATCCTGGAGGTGAAGGGCTTCACTGTTCACGCGGCGGCTTCCGGGGCCGAAGCGCTGCAGATCCTTAAGGAAGCACCGGTCGATATCCTGCTGACGGATGTAAAAATGCCAGGAATGAATGGATTGGAGCTTTACCGGGAAACCAGGAAACTTTACCCCAGGCTCATCACCATTTTCATGACGGCTTATTCTGCCGACGAGCTGATCCAGCAGGGTATGGCGGAGGGGGTCAAAACAATTTTGGACAAACCATTGGACATGGATTTCCTGGTGGCTTTGTTATCGGCGCATGGACGGATCATTGCAGAGGCTGGTGGGTTGGCTGCAGGTTAATGGGAATAGGAATCGCATGAAAAGGCAGAAAAGCACCCCCTGCATCGATTTCTGGTGATGCTGACAAAGAATCAAATCTTCTTCAACTAAACGGGGCTTTGCCGTTACGTAACGCCGAAACTGGCTATCCAGTGGGAGGCGATGCGAACCCAAGATGCAGATAGAATAAAAAAAGAGGCTGTCCGAAAAGAACCGGGCAGCCTCTTCGCGAAATGCGGAAAATGTGATTCAATAGGGGGTATGAGAAGAAAACGAACGAATCCAGTGTTCAAGCCGTACGTGATGAATCAGGTGGCATTGATGCCGCCGAGTTACGATGAGAAGATACCAGCGGATCACCTTGTCCGTTTAGTCAACGAAGC
>JBEKCT010000109.1:0-11676 GCA_050014715.1 Anaerolineales bacterium
CCGAAGATCTTGCCTACTGAAGCACCCGCACCTGCGCCAACGTTTCCTTCCATCACCGGGCCGTTATTGGCGGAGGCCACCGCGGCGTAACCCATTTCCGGGTCCGGGTGGCGGGCGGACTTGCCCAGGTCCAGGTCGAACAGAATGGCTGCCGGGACGATCGGGACACGATTGGCACCCACGCCGTAACCGATCTTCTGTTCCGCCAGGTATTTCATCACGCCTGAGGCGGCATCCAGGCCGAAAGCCGAGCCACCTGCCAGCACCACCGCGTGGACTTTTTCCACCAGGTTGATCGGATTCAGTAAATCGGTCTCGCGCGTCCCGGGGGCACTGCCGCGTACATCCACTCCCCCGACTGCCCCTTTTCGGCAGAGAATGACCGTGCAGCCGGTCAGGGCCTGCTCATCCTGTGACTGGCCTACTTCAATCCCCGGGATGTCGGTAATGGCGTTATTGTGGTTCATAGGGTTTAATGGGAGACTATTTCAGGTTGCGAACTAGTTCGAGAAACTCATCCCACTCTTCCTTGAAAAAGTGGATCGTTACATTATTGAGCTCCAGGTGGTAGGTGGTTTCGCCGTCTGGTTCCTCGGCTTTCCAGGCCAGGTAGCTCTCGGTTTCAGTCAGGGTCTCGGTTTTGGGTTCGGTTTCATTTTTCGGCATGGATGCTCTCCTTTTCGATGTTTCCATTATACGAACTTTTGGTTTCTTTAGGAAATGAAAGAATGCCGGCAGGCGCCAGCCGTACGGGTCGCCAGCTATACACTGCCATCGTTTGATGGCGGTTTTTTCCCGGCTTCCAGGTGGATGCGTTTGCGCTTGGCCAGCCAGGATCGCAGCCTTTGTAAAGGATGCGCCATCGGCAGCGGAGGCAGGGTTTCTTCAGAGGCCGGCCAGGGCTCCTCGTCCAGCAACTTGCGCATGGCATACCGGCCAAACAACTGCAGTGTGGCCAGCAGGGGTGCTGCGACGACAATGCCCAAAATGCCAAGCAGGTTGAAAGATATGAAGGCTGCGATTAACACAAACGCCGGGTGGACTCTTAACGTCTGCCCCATCAGTCTCGGCGACACCAGGTTGTCATGCACCTGGTCGATTATTAGGGCAACCACAATGGCAACGATCGTATATGTCAGCGGTGCAAGACCATACGGGTTGGAGCCCTGAAAGTAAGTGACCAGGCCGATAATGATGTAGTTGATGGCGGCACCCACGTAGGGCAGGAAACCGGCGAACCCTCCGATCAAGGCGATCGGGAAAGCGTAATGGACCCCCAGGATGCTCATTAAGATCGTGTACGTGATAACCTTGGAGATAAAAATGATCACCTGGCCGCGCAGGAAAGCGTTCCAGATGCGACCCAGGTGCCGGCTGATTTTTTGGATATCCCTGGTATAGCCTGGGACGTCGAAATGCAGGATGCCATGCCGCATCCCGCCACTTTCCAAAAGAAGAAAGAATGAGACCACCACGATGAATACGGTCCATCCGAGTGTGGTGGCTGCACCACCGGCCAGCGTCCCGACCAGTCCGCCCAGGTTACCGAGGGCAGGCTGTACGTAGGACAGGATTTGTTGGCCAATGATCGACCAATCAAACGTCGATAAGTCGAACCGGAAAGGTCCCAACATCACGACCTTGTGGGAAAGGCTGGCAATGAAGTCAGGCAATCCGTTGATATAGTTCTGGACCGCGCCGATCAAGTTCTGGATCTGCCCGACTAGGCCCACCCCACCCCAGGTGATCAAGGAAAGCAGGATTAAAATGATAAAGACGTAAATCAGACTTACCCCAAGTCCCCAGGAAAAGTGTAACCTTTTTTCCAGAAATGCAACTATTGGATGTAAAAGATAGGCAAGGACAAACGCCATCAATACCGGGCCGATGATGGCTTGAAAACGTGCCACGAGTGCGCCCAGAACTATCACAATCGTCAGGGATGCCACGAGTTTGGCCGTGGATCCCCACTGTGGCGATTCAGGAGTCGGTGTCGTTTCCATCAGGTTTCTCCTTGCTGATCTTTATCAACGCACTTTTCAGCCGATCCACTTCCTGGAGAGTGTTGTAATGGACTGCTCCCACGCGCACCATGCCACCTTTATTTTCCAAACCAAGCTGCTCGGTCACATTGAGGGCATAGTAATTCCCATCCCACACAAATAACCCCTGTCGGGCCAGATTCTCGGCAATGCTGCGCGGGGGCAGATTGTTCAAGCGGAAGGAAAACGTCGGCACGCGTTCCTCCAGGCGCTGGATATCCGTTAACCCGTAAACAGTTAAGCCGGGAACGGATTGCAGGGCTTCCAGCAATGCCCGGTTGAGTTCGAGCTCGTGGGCGTGAATGGCCAGCATGGCTTGCTGGAGATGCATTCGGCGGTCCCGGGTACCTGGCCTCGCCGAATCATCCGATTGGCTACCTCCAAATTCCTGGCCGACCCATTCGAAATATTCAATGGCTCCAAGCACACCTGCGATCCCTTCGTGATTCTGTGTGCCGGTTTCCCACTTCCCTGGTAAGCGATTAGTGGCTGGACGTACTTTGTAGGCAAATAATCGTTCCAGGTGGGCTTGCTTCCCATATAATATTCCGGCGTGAGTTCCAAAAAATTTATAAGCCGACGAAATCAGAAAATCACAGTCCAGTTCTTGCACATCTATGGACCCATGCGGAGCATATTGAACGGCATCAATGTAAACTTGTGTTCCGACAGCATGCGCCATTTTGGTTATTTTTGCAACTGGATTGATGGTTCCCAGAGAGTTGGAAGCATATCCCACCGCCAGCAGGCGTGGCTTACGTTCCAGGGCCTTTTCCAATTGACCTAGATTCAGTGTTCCATCTTCCAGGTTAAAGTCCACCCAGGTAACTTTGCAGCCCCGGTCCTGTGCTGCCAGTACCCAGGGGGTTGCGTTGGCGTCGTGATCAAGCCGGGTGACCACGATTTCATCGTCTGCCTGCCAGTCGCGTGAAATCGAACGGCTGATATGGAATGTGAGCGTGGTCATGTTGTTGCCAAACACGATCTCGTCCGGACTGACGGCATGATAGAAATCCGCCATGGCACGGTGAGCTTCATCTAAAATGACATCTGATGCCATACTGGTGGCGAAAGCACCCTGGTGGTTGGCATTGCTTTCCAGTAGATACCTGTTCACACGCTCAAGTGATTGTTTTGCGATTTGGGTACCGCCTGGATTATCGAAGAAGACCTCTTCACGGTTGAGCGATGGGAATTGGTTTCGGACGGCGGACAGGTCTAGAGTCATGGAAAGGTCTCCAGAAAAGAAGTAAAGGTTGGACAAACTCAATTATAGTCCAACCCTTATTCTTAACTTTGCTCTAATTCCCCCATTGTTAAAAATGAAATTCCCGCCGTTAACCGGGAGAATCATTAAAAGCACGAACGGCTGGATGAGGGGGGCATCCAACCGTTCGTTCACATATAATACATGATTATGAAGAAAAATGCAAGCCCTTTCGATTAAAACAAAATGATAAATTCTTTCTTGTGCCCCAGGCGGGAATTGAACCCACAACCTTAGCCTTAGGAGTGCTCTGCTCTGTCCATTTGAGCTACTGGGGCAACCATGGAATTATACCAAATTCTTGCTTTTCCTCTTATCCATTGCTATACTACAGGGTATCGCGTGAATAGGCGCACCAAGACCCTATCACTCAAGCGCCATCAAGCGCAGGCGAGCTGACCGATCCGCGCAAGGAGCAATGGAATCCATGGAGACACAAAAGTTCGGACGTTATGAGATCAAGGCCGAAATCGGCCGGGGTGGCATGGCCACCGTCTATCATGCCTATGACCCGCGTTTCGAACGTGAAGTCGCCCTCAAAGTCCTGCCGCGTGAGATGCTCCATGATGTGCAGTTCCGCACCCGCTTTGACCGCGAAGCCAAGACCATCGCCATGCTCGAACACCCGGCCATCGTACCGGTCTACGACTTCGGCGAAGAGCAAGGGCAGCCTTACTTTGTCATGCGTTATATGACCGGCGGCTCGCTCTCGGACAGGATGAAAAAAGGTCCCATGTCAATCCAGGAGGCCGCCCGCATCCTGGCACATATTGCCCCCGCCCTGGATGATGCACATACCAAGGGTATCATCCACCGTGACTTGAAACCCGGTAACATCCTCTTCGACCAATTTAATGAGCCCTACATCTCCGATTTTGGCATTGCCAAACTTAATGAATCTCAGACCAATGTTACCGGCAGTGCCATTGTTGGCACACCGGCTTACATGAGTCCGGAACAGGCCCAAGGCGAAGGTATTGATGGCCGCAGCGACATCTATGGATTGGGTGTCATCCTGTTCGAGCTGTTGACCGGCCAGCAACCTTACCATGGTGATACGCCCATGAGTGTGGTCGTAAAGCACATTACTGACCCGGTTCCGCATATACTGGATGTCAAACCTGACCTGCCGCCCGATATAGAATTAATTATCGAAAAAGCCATGGCCAAGGACCGGAATGAGCGATTCCAGAATGTCCGGTCTATGGCAGATGCCCTGAGCAAGGTTGCCAGTGGCGGTACCCTCAGCCTGGGAACATCCGACGCAACCGTGGTGTCTATGCCTGGGACTGTCGTGACTGCCAAACGGCCCTCCCAGACCTTGCCAGGAACAGTGATCGCCCGACCCAAAAAACCACAGGTGACCGCTGAGCCGCTACCGGCGGCGGGTGCACCGAAAAGAAAAACAGGAATTTGGATAGGCTTGAGCGCTGTCATCCTTGTCCTTTGCATCGCCGGTGTTGCCGGGGTGATGGCCTTCAGAAGTAAAATTCCTTTCCTGGCTGCCCGCATCCCCACCCAGACGCAATCTATCACACAGGCTGCCACCGCTATACCGGTTTCGGTCCCCAGCGCAACTACGGCCGCGGCCGTTCTGCCGGTTGGCAATGCCACACCTGCATCCACATCTGCACCCGCAGCCACGAATGTTCCGGCTGCCAATGCAACCGCCACGGTCCCCGGCATGTCCTCGCTCGGTGGTGCTGATTTGATTGCTTTCCTGAGCAACAATGATATCTGGGTGATGAACACGGATGGCACTGGGCTGGTCCAACTTACCAAGGATGCTGCGGTTAAGTCCGCCTTGCAGTGGTCCCCGGACCGTCAGAGTCTATACTATATCAGTGGTAAATGCGTCGATTCCCTGACAGTTCCGGGAGACGTCAATTTCCAGGTTACCTGTTTCTACGATGCAGATTATTTGGATGCGTTCAGAATCTCGCCGGATGGTACTCAGGTGGCCATCAGCCTGAACCATGTAGTTTATGTGGTACCTTTCAACCTGGCCGCATTACAGAGCGCTCACAACCATCTTCAATTGGAGGCCATGAATGGCAGCTTGATATATGGCGGCGCCCATCAGGCTCCTTCCAAGAATGTCCTTTGGTCCAGCGATGGGAAGAAAATTGCAATTGACACTCTTTCTCCTAGCGGCGGCAAACAGTTGGATTTGATAGATGTCTTCGATATATCCGCCTGTACCGATTCCACGCCCTGTCCACCTAGAATTCTACCGGGAACTCCTGTACCGACAGCCGGCCCGACGCCTGGTTCTAATACTATGCTTCAAATGGTGGATAACTTCCCCGGGGCACGCTTTTCCATGATGGGTTATGGGACTGGTTCTGGCCAAAATACGCTTATCCCTTCCTTTGATTGGGATGGCCAATCACTTTTTCTGCTTAATAGTATTTACCGGTACCAGTTTGGTTATCTTTACACGTACAGCATCGAGACGAAAAAACCCGCGAACCAGATCGATCCATTGGGAACTAAATGTTGCTATACCGACGCGCGCTGGAGCCCGGACGGTTCCTACATCCTGTTTGCTTATCAAGATATCACACAGGGAAGTAACGCCAGAAACCAATTGTTTTATGTCCCGTATGGTAGCATTGGAACAGGCGCAAAATATACCCCGCTGCCCCTCCCCGCTGGCATGTTTACCAGACCATCTGACCACCCGGAACCAGTCCTCCGTCCGGCCAAATGAACAAACTCCGGGCAGTTAAACTGCCCGGATGATTTTTTGTACCAATCCTGGCCCGGCATAGACCAGGCCGGTATAGACCTGCACCAGCGCTGCCCCCATATCTAAGCGGTGTTTGGCATCTTCCGGCGACATGATCCCGCCGGCACTGACGACTGGGATGCGGCCATCCAGTCGTTTAAGCACCTGTGCCAGTACCGCTTCACTGCGAATGCGCAGCGGGCTTCCACTCAAACCGCCGGTTTCAGCCTGATAATGTGAGCGCAAGCCTGGTCTTTCGAGCGTGGTGTTGGTGGCAATGACGCCATCCATCCCGTTACGCAAAATAACATCCAGAGCATCGTCAAGTTCTTCCTCCGACAGGTCGGGTGCCAGTTTAACCAGGATGGGTGTGCGCCGGTCGAGCAGCTGAGCGTTACTCCGGCGTTCCCCGGCAATCGTTCCCAGCAGGTTCTCCAGCATATCCCGGCACTGCAACCGTCGCAGACCGGCCGTATTAGGCGAGGAGACGTTTATGGCAAGATAGTCCGCCAGCGCGGAAAAGGATTTCATCAAGGAAACATAATCATTGGCGGCTTCTTCGAGCGGGGTATCTTTGTTCTTGCCGAGATTCACGCCAATGATTGGGCGTTGATTTGCTCCGGATGTTCGGCGGGCTCGCAGTCCTTTCAAGGCCCTGTGTAAATTGTCCGTCGCGTAGGTTGCCCCCTGGCCGGGAAACCCCATCCGGTTAATAAGAGCTTGATCTTCGACCAGCCGGAACACGCGCGGCCTGGGGTTGCCCGCTTGGGGACGTGGCGTAACGGTCCCGATTTCGAGATGCCCAAAACCCAGCGTTGCCAATCCCTGTATGGCTATGCCATCCTTGTCATAGCCGGCTGCCAGTCCAACTGCATTCTTGAACTTCAACCCAAAAACTTCCACCGGTTTTTCTGGCGCAGCGAATAGCGCCTGTAAGAACCGGCGCGAGGGCGGCATTACACCTGCCAGCCGAACCAATTGCAGGGTCATGCGGTGCGCGTTTTCAGGATCGAGCTTGAAAAGAAATGGGCGGAAGAAACGGTACATGCTTGGACTAGGATTTGTGAATGGAAAGATAGCGCTGGCATTCCAAATCGTATTTTTTGGCACGCGCCTGCAATTTCGGCATGATCGCGAAATCGCCTTTCAATAGCTCTCCTCCATAATCCAAAACCTGCTGTCCTAATTTTTGAAGGGTGGGTTCGAGCGTACCCTCGCCCAAGGTGGTTGGGCGAAAGGCCTGTTCCGGTTTCGGGGCTGGGTCTATTCCCAGCTCGACCAGCAGCCAACCGAGTGTGGACTTGTTCCCGGGATTGTGTATGTCAGATATCTCCAGCCAGGGAGAATTTCCAAGTTCATAGTTTAGAACGACTTCCGTGGATGTATTTCGGAATTGGACAAAACAGGAGCGACCCACAAACTTGGTTTCGGTTTTCTTGAACCCATATTTTGCTTCCAGGCCCCAAAAAGCCTTGTCTACCATAAGTTCAAACTCTGTCTTCTTCATTACTTGCTCCTCAAGCAGGAAAATCCTCTGCAATGGTTTTACCACACTTTTTTCCCTTTCCTGCCTTGAGAATCACTCCTGTATCGGGATTGCCGGGATGGGTTACATAATAGGGGTTCGGGGCGGGTCATGCAGCCTCGCGCAGCCTCCCTTAGGGATCGCAAAGCGTGCAAAGCCTGCCCAAGACCCCTAAAAGACACCGAATCTATTTATTTGTTTTCAGGAACGTGCGCGTGGCTGCTATTTTGTCCACCGGCACTTTGCCCGCTTTCTCCCAATAATCCAGCATTTCACCGATAGTCAGCACCGCATGTAAACGGAACCCTGCCTGTGCCAGGGTTTCTTTCGCCCCGGATTGGCGGTCGATTAGTACCACCACGTCTTTTACTATCAAGCCGGCGTTGGTCAACTTTTCGATCCCCTCGAACTTGCTTCCGCCCGTCGTGGTGAGGTCATCAATAACAACTGCGGTTTCTCCAGCCTGATACTCGCCCTCGATCTCGGCTTTCGTACCGTAGGTCTTGACCTCCTTGCGCGGATATATGACCGGATAGCCGGCCAGTAAACCGATCGCTGTCACAATCGGGATGGCGGCATAAGGCAGTCCCGCCAGGCGGTCGAACTTCAGCTTCTCCAGAACGGACAGGTAAGATTTTGCCACCTTTGCCAGTAGCCTGGGATAGGAAACCAGCCGGCGCAGGTCAATGTAGATGGGCGATTTCAGCCCGGATCTAAGTGTGAATTCGCCAAATTTGACGCAGCCAGCTGATAGAAGATCATCTGCAAGGGTGGATTGCTGGGATGGGAGAGTATCGTTGGAGGAGGTTGGAGTTTTCCCTGCGGGAGAAGAGATTTTACTGTTTTCAAATCTCCGCTCCATGATTACCTGGGCCATTTCGTCCCGCAACTTCCCTGCTGCCTGCCTCGGATTTTCCGCCCGGGAGATGGCTCTCGATACATTGATGAGCAATCCTTTCCCATCCGCCCGTAATCCGGCGTTGAGGGCAGCCTGCAGGTCTCCGCCCTGGGCGCCCACGCCCGGAACGAGCAACCACAAGTCGGGTGCGGACGCACGCACATGTGCCAGCGCATCCAGTTGGGTCGCACCAACGACGAGGCCGATGGCATTGCCAGTGTTCCACGACTGTACAAGCTGGGCGATGTGAATGTACAAAGGCACAGCATTGGGAGTACCTGGGGGCAGGACCGCTCCCGAGGTGACCAACAAATCCTGCAAGTCCGCCGCGCCGGGATTGGATGTTTTACACAGGAGAAACACACCTTTTTCTTTGTACGCCAGGAACGGATCGATCGAATCTTTCCCGAGAAATGGACTCAGGGTAATCGCATGCGCCCCCAGCGAATCAAACGCTGACTTGGCATAGGCCTCCGCAGTGGAGGCAATATCGCCGCGCTTTGCATCCAGGATGACCGGGATCATCGAACCCATCCTGTGAGACTCTGCCTGAACCGCCGAGATGACATCTTTCAAAGCTGCCCAGCCTTCCGGCCCGTACAGTTCAAAGAAGGCCGCGTTGGGCTTGAATGCGGCCGCGTAAGGAGCGGTCGCTTTAATGATATTTAGGCAGAAATCACGTGCGGCCTCGGCGCTGGCTGCCGGCAGGTCGGAGGGATATGGGTCAAGCCCCACGCACAAGAGCGAGGAACAATCATCCACACGCTTAGCAAGAAAAGAGAAGAAGGTTTCCATTAGGCTTTGCCCATCACCATCGCCAACAGGGCCATGCGGACATATAACCCGTACTCCATCTGTCGGAAGTAGGCTGCCCTTGGGTCATCATCCACTTCCATCGAGATCTCACCAACGCGTGGCAGCGGGTGCATCACGATCATGCGTTCCTTGGCGGCTTTCAAAACCTTGGGGTCGATCACATATGCGCCCTTGACGGACTCGTAAACCGTCTCATCGGTGAAACGTTCCTTCTGGACGCGTGTCACGTAGAGGACATCCGTCTCCGGCAGGCAGCCTTCCAGGGTGGCGTATTCACTCTGCTCCACCCCTTTCGAATTGAGTTCGCCGATCAACTCGGCCGGCATCCGCAGGATGTCCGGGGCGACATAATTTATTTTCACTTTGTACAGGGAAAGCAGCCGTGCCAGCGAATGCACCGTTCGGCCATGTTTCAGGTCGCCCAACAGGGTGATGGTCAGGCCGTCCAGGCGGCCAAGTTCCTCACGGATGGTGAAGGCGTCCAGCAGGGCCTGTGTGGGATGTTCTCCGATCCCATCACCGGCGTTGATGACTGGCTTGCGGGCGGCTTTGGCAGCAATGGCTGCCGAACCGACCTCCGGGTGGCGGATGACGATCACGTCTGCGTAGCACTCCAGGGTGCGCACGGTGTCTGCCAGGTTTTCGCCTTTCGCCACGGATGAGTACTTCACGTCGTTGATCGGGATGACCGAGCCGCCCAATCGTTCCATCGCTGCAGTGAACGATGAGGATGTACGCGTGGAGGGTTCGTAGAAAAGGTTCGCCAGGATCTTGCCTTTCAGCAGATCGAAGGTGCCGATATGGTCGACCATGTCGTGCATCTCGTGCGAGACGGCGAAGATGTATTCCAGGTCTTCCCGACCGAACTGTTTGACCGAAAGGATATCCTTGCCATACCACGGCGCATTCTTGTGGTCACCAAAGGGCAGATGAGAAAGATTGTGTTTGTTAAGCATGGATTACTCCTTGGTTGGAATTGAGGATTGGGGGATCGATAAATGCCGATTGTGAGTTCAGGTGAATCTTCATCTTACTGCGCCCTTACATTTTTTCCATAGCCTGCCTGGACGAGAACCTTTCCGTCTTTATACGCTTCCCTGCCGCGTAGCACCACACGTTTCACGCGTCCTTTGACCTGCCAACCCTCGAAAGGCGTCCAGCCGCTTTTGGAATGCATCTCCGCTGCATGGATCTCGTAGCGTGCATTCTCGTCCACTTCGACCCAGGTTTCGGGCTGTTCCGGCAGATGGAAGATGCGGCGCGGGTTGGTGATGGATTTCTCCAGGAGATCCTCCGTCGTCAGCCGTCCATCGTTGACAGCCGTCAGCAAAAGCGGCAACAGGGTCTCCAGGCCTGGGAAGCCGGGTGGCGGGTTCTCGCCATCCTTTTCAGACAGGCTGTGCGGGGCATGGTCGGTCGCAAAACAGTCGATGCTGTCCAGGTTGGCCCACAGGGCCTGCACATCTTCCTTCGCAGCCAGGCGCGGCCGCACTTCACCGCGTCCGGGATGCCCGTGGCTGATGGCGGGAATATCTTCCTTGCTCAGGAACAGGTGGTGTGGGCAGACCTCGCAGGTCACCTGGATGCCGCGTTCTTTGGCCGCCTTGATCAACAGGATTTCCTCTTTCAGGGAGATATGGGCAATATGGACTGGCCGGTTGGTGATTTCAGCGAATAAGATGGCGGCGGCCATGCTCCGGCTCTCCGAATGCACCACTATGGGGTATTCTTTTGGATAATTCTCGAAATGGGGCATCCAAAGGGTCATATCGTCCAGCCGCAGTTCACCGAAGGTGCTGTCAAGATACATCTTCAATCCGGCAGCCTGGCGTGGCAAACCCGGGTGCTTATCCCAATCGGCATTGGCGGGACCGGCGCCCAGGAACTGCGCATAGTCGCAATGAGCCTTGGAATGCGCCGCCCCCAGCGCCAGGTCGAGTGTTTCGGCGTCGAAGATGGGCGGTTTGGTATTGGGCATGGCCAGCAGCATGGTCACTCCGCCTGCCAGCGCCGCGCTTGTGCCGCTATCCCAGTCTTCTTTGTGGGTTTGACCAGGTTCGCGCAGGTGCACGTGCGGGTCGATTAATCCGGGTAATTTCAGCATGGTATCTCGTCAGAAGGCGAAAAAAAAGAGCCGTATAAAACGGCTCTCTAAAAGGAAAACAATCGGGGTGACCCCGGGCGGTTGATCAGGAAATCTCTAAAACGATTCACACAATTCATATCGGGCGGAATTATAGGCAGGCTGGGGTTTTTGTCAAGGGTTTTGGAGCATAATGTTATTCAAACTTGAAAAGTGAACTGTTCAAACCTGAAAAGTGAACCGTTATCAGTTGAAAAGTGAACCGATGTTTTTGTCAAAAGAAACGGAGTGATAGAATCGAAATGCCCGGCGGA
>JBEKCT010000110.1:0-11634 GCA_050014715.1 Anaerolineales bacterium
GAAGCGTGCCCCGGCATAATATGTGCGCCATTCAGTAAGGGCTGGAAGACGTTCCCAACCATATTGTATGGCGAGGGAAGTAAGGTCGAACCAATAACCAGATGGGATGGAGTCAGCTAAACGTCCGCCATTCTCATAGGCAACAGGATCACCTGTTCGAGCACTAAAATCCCATGGAACTTGTGTTAGCGGAGCACCCTGGGAACCGTCCTGGGCAGTTGTGCGAAGGTAGATTCGCCAATACGTCTCTTGGCCAAAATTTTCCCGAATTATGACCATCCAATTCGCCATAATCTGGGCTGGGTTAAGAGTAAGTGCCCGACCTGTATATAACCAATCCTCCCCCAAACCGGGATCAAGGGATGTTGTGAAAGGAACATAAGCATTTTCCAGGCTGGCAAGGGCATCCCAGCCTGTATCCCTGGCAACCTGTGCCCGCAAAGCCTGGAAGGAATCATAAGCATATTCATTTAATTGCGGGTATGGAGCCTGAACACCCTTCAAGGTAATCAATGAAGCCCGCCCAGGCATAGTATCTGATTGAGGTGTAACAGTGGTATTATATAAAACCACCGGCGTTATCTGAGCCAGCTTTTGGAAAGGGCCGGGTAACACAGCGCTGGTGCTGCCAAATGCCAGCCCGTTGACTGGACCTGGTAAAAGGACTGGTGGCAAGCTGATAATCCCACCGATAATATATCCGGCAAGAAAGGTCTGGTTGGGAGCCGTCAAGCGCGTGGCAAGATGGTTGTTATCTTGCCAGACCGGCCAATCTCCAGATCCGGCAAAAACCGCCGGATAGGACGGATTGTCAGCATCCCAAACGTAGATGCTGGTTAAACCGGAGGATGGGTCTGCAGAGGCCCAAGCCAAATGCGTGCCATCAGGAGACCAGGTGGGATGCGATTCCACAGTTAGGGGAGAATTGCTGATATCTGTAAACTTGTCAGGCCCCGATTTGTTCAAATCAGCAATCCACACTTCTGGTTCACCGCTGCGATTTGAAATAAAAGCAATTTGCCTTCCAAGTGGTGACCAAGCTGGAGATGTGTCAGTGGCCTCATCTTGTGTCAGTGCATATACTTGGGAAGAATCCTTGACAGAACGGATAAATATTCCCAAAAAACCATTTTGATAGGTTTCATAGGCCAGAAATGCCCCATCAGGAGACCATGATGGCGCTGCATCATATTCGGGAGTGTCAGTCAGGCGGACGATATTGCCGCTGGCAAGTTCAAGTAAATAAATATCCCAATAGCTGTTTCTGTTCGATGCGAAGGCCAACCATTTACCATCGGGGCTGATTGCAGGGGTAATATCATCCCAATCACTTGCGGTGAGGCGGGTAAGCGGCAATGTTTGAGGCGCATAAGCAAAGAGGTGAAAATACCCTTTGTCTAAGAGTGAAAGGAAAAATGTTCCTTGCGGCGTCGGTAACATGGTACCGATATTTAGGGTGGCTGTTATTACAAAAGGGGTCTGAGTGGGAGCATAAGTGGGTGTCAAGCTGACCGTAGGAGTCTGACTTGGTGGGAGAGGAGTTGAAGTAGAGGTGAGGTCAGGCCCAAGCTGCAATCTGCAGGCTGAAAGCAAAAACATGATCCAGATTGCAGAAAACACAGAGAGTAATTTCGAGATTGAACTATGAGACAAGGTTCTTGGATGGAAGATCATATTATTATGCAGTAATGGGAACTTCGATGATAAGAGTATGCCGATCCACTTCGCCCAGCTCAGGGGAGGATAAACTAGCCGAAAGAGTGTATTCTCCGAAGGTTGGACCGGTATTGCGGATATGCAATGTCAGCTCCAATTTCCATCCTACCGGCTCTAAGATACTGGCTGAAGTGACTTTACTGCCACTTGAGTCTCTCAGGTCAAGTTCGATAATGGGTCTTTGCTGGAAGGGAGTCAAATCTAATGCAACCCGCAGGCGTTTGCCGTCAGGGGCAAGATGAGCCCGCATATCAAGCAAGTGAATCTCGGCTGGAGGATAACGGATAATGTTGGTGTCGTTGAAAAAAAACTCCATATGGTTATTATAACCAGAAACAGGATTTCCTACCGCTGGTATAATTCAGTCATGCCTACCAAATTAACTCATATTGATGATACTGGCCATGCACACATGGTGGACGTGGGTGATAAGCCTGAGACTGAGCGACTGGCGATTGCCCAAGGGGAAGTGATGATGAAGAAGGAAACTCTTGGTTTGATCCGGGCTGGATCGATCAAGAAGGGTGATGTATTAACGGTTGCCCAAATTGCCGGAATCACAGCGGCAAAACGGACTGCGGACTTGATCCCATTATGCCATCCTTTACCAATTACCCATATTGATGTGAGCTTGACCCTAGAAGATAATATTCCAGGCGTTCTCATCAAGGCTACCGTTAAAACGAACGGAAAAACCGGAGTCGAGATGGAGGCCTTAACTGCCGTATCGGTTGCGGCATTAACGATTTATGATATGGCCAAAGCCGCCGAGAAAACAATGAAAATTCAAAATATCCGCCTGATTGAAAAGCACGGCGGGCGTTCGGGGGATGTGGTAAATCAATAGATAGTCAAAGATAAACTTATTCGACGAGGCACAATGAGAGTCAAAATCTTCTTTTTTGCCACCCTAAGAGAATATGTGGGGGCGAAAACGGTTGAATTGGAAGTACCAGTACAGACAACTGTTGCCATGCTGAAGGAACTATTGGTAAATAAATACCCCCAGATAGCCTCAACGCAGAAATCCATAATTGCAGCTGTTAACAGCGAATATGCGGCCGATGAACTCTTAATTCCCACTGATGCTGAAATCGCTTTTTTCCCACCGGTTTCGGGTGGTTGAGAAAATATGGATTACCCGACAATAACCACCATCACCAAATTAGAACTTGACCTTGACGCTTTGATAGCCAGTGTGACGCTACCATCCACCGGCGCAGCGGCCATATTTTCCGGGATTGTGCGTGGGAAGACTGAACGTGGCAATGCTCACGAAACCAGTTATCTTGAATATGAAGCGTACCAACCTATGGCTGAAGCCAAGATGCGCCAAGTTGCGCATGAAATCCGTAAACGCTGGCCCCTGGTAGAAGGTATCGCCATTGTTCAGCGGATCGGACGACTTTATCCACAGACTCCGACTGTAATGATCATTTGCACTGCTGAACATAGGGATACAGGGGTTTTTGATGCAGCCCGCTATGGGATTGACCGGTTGAAGGAAATTGTACCGATCTGGAAAAAGGAAGTCAGCCCAGAAGGTGAATACTGGGTGGAAGGTGAATATATACCCAAATCTGGAGAATAAGAACGCCTTTGTGATAAAAGGTGGAAAAAGGCATGGATTATCCTGGAGTTTTTTGCTGCAATTGTGGGGAACCCTATCCAAGTGCGAATTTTCCTTATCGTTGCTCGATTTGTGGTGGATTGTATGATTTTCGTGGCAACTTCCTTTTTGACCCAACAAAGATAGATCATTCCGAGCCAGGTATCTGGCGCTTCAGGCACACGTTTGGACTGTCACCAGACATTGCGCCGGTCTCTCTTGGAGAAGGGAACACACCCTTAATCTGGGTAAATGCTGCAGGCCGTAAAATAGCACTCAAGTGCGATTACTTAAATCCAAGTGGGTCGTTCAAAGACCGCGGTTCTGCAGTCATAACAGCCTGGTTAAGGTCACGCGGCGTAACCGAAGTGGTAGAAGACTCTTCAGGGAATGCCGGAGCATCTCTGGCAGCATATGCAGCGCGGGCAGGAATCAGAGCGCAAATTTTTATCCCCGAATCGGCCTCTGGACCCAAGAGGAGGCAAATCGAATCCTATGGTGCAGAATTAGTTCTAATCCCCGGTTCGCGTTCTGACGTTACCAAGGCTGTTCGGAAGGTAGCTGAAAGTGGTACAGTATATGCCAGCCATGCGTATAATCCAATTAATCTTCCTGGATATGCCAGCGCTGCTTACGAGATTTATGAACAGTTAGGGAAAATGCCCGGTGCCGTGATTGTCCCCGCTGGCCAGGGTGGGTACCTACTCGGTCTTGCGCGGGGATTTGATGCATTGCATAATACTTATAATAAATACCCGTTACCCTTGTTGGTTGGGGTGCAAGCACGCGCATGTGCACCTCTTTGGGCATTATGGACTGGAGGAGACCAGGAGTTGGACTCCACCAAAGTGAATGAAACTCTTGCAGAAGGTGTGCGAGTACCCGAACCAGTGCGCAGCGAAGCGGTTCGTGCAGCTGTTTTAGCAAGTTGTGGTTTTATGTGCGTCGTCGATGAAGATGAAATCATTCCGGCACGCGATGCGCTGGCGAGATTTGGATGCTATGTCGAGCCAACCAGCGCAATTGCGTGGGCTACGCTAGCCCGAGTGGCCGATAAATTACCCGACCCAATTGTTGTGGTTCTAACAGGTTCTGGATTAAAGAACGGGTAAAATAAAGTTCAACCGAAATTAAAGGAATAACCTTGACGCACATTCAATCTTTTGGAAACAGATTACTTAACAACCTTGAGAAGGTCATCGTTGGCAAGCGGCTGACGATCGAGACAATTGTGGTCGGTTTACTTTGCCAAGGGCATGTTCTGATTGAGGATGTTCCAGGGGTAGGCAAGACAGTATTGGCACGCAGTCTGGCTAAATCATTAGGCTGCTCGTTCAACCGCCTCCAGTTTACACCTGATATGCTGCCCAGTGATGTAACCGGGGTTTCCATCTATGACCAATCCAAACGTGTGTTCGAATTCCATCCCGGGCCTGTGTTTGCACAGATTGTACTAGTGGATGAAATAAATCGAGCGACGCCAAAAACTCAGGCTGCCCTGTTGGAATCAATGGAAGAGAAACAGGTAACGGTGGATGGCCTAACTCACCCTTTACCCAGCCCTTTCATGGTCCTGGCAACCCAAAACCCAATTGAATATGAGGGAACTTTCCCATTACCAGAAGCACAACTGGACCGATTCCTGCTACGGGTCCGATTGGGATATCCAAACCAGACGGATGAAATAGAAATTCTTGAGCGCCAGCAATTGAAGCACCCGATTGAATTATTGGAAGCTGTCATTTCCGTCGAAGAGCTTCAAGAAGTTATGCAAGAAATCAAGAAAATTTACGTATCCAAGCCAGTCAAACGTTACGTGGTGGATTTGGTAAACCGCACACGCCAGAATGCTGATGTATACCTGGGCGCCAGTCCACGCGGCAGCCTGGCGCTTTTCCGTACAGGACAGGCTGTGGCCGCTTTAGCAGGACGCGATTTTGTCTTACCAGATGATATAAAAAACCTGGCAGTACCGGTATTGGCACACCGCGTGATTGTCGGACCTGCTGCCCGCTTACGGGAGTTGAGCGCCGAGAAGATTGTGGAAGAAATATTGGAGAGCCTGCCTGTACCAGGTGGAGACTACCAGGCACCTTAGCATATGAAGGTATCTCACGCCTCACGCTGGCTGGTTGCGGTAGTTATTTTAGGAAGTTTGACAGGATGGGTTGTGACTGGCGTATTAACTTACGCGCGGCTTGCATACCTGGGTATCATATTGGCGGGAGGGGCAATTGTTTGGACAAAATTATCCTCTAATGGGATTCGTTTGAAAAGAGGCACTCGTACCTTACGCGCAAGCATGGGTGAAGTATTTGAAGAGCATTATGAAATTAAGAAAGAAAAGTGGCCAGGGTGTTCATGGCTTGAAATTCTGAATGAGTCTCCTTTGCCAAATGCCGCCGGATCAAGACTGTTGACCAGAGTTGACGCCCAACAGGTACGTTATTATTCTGCCCGAACCCTTCTGACCCGCCGTGGCGCCTATTTGCTTGGACCAACAACATTAACTACTGGAGACCCCTTTGGTCTTTTTTCTGCGCGGAAAGTAGTCTCAGCCAAGGAGACGCTGGTTATCCTACCAATGACCTTTCCCATTTCAATATTTCCTCCACCTCCTGGCCTTCTTCCGGGAGGAAAGGCAATTCGCCAGCGGACTTTCGATATGACGCCAAATGCTGCAGAAGTGCGTGAATACATGCCGGGGGATGCAATGAAACGGATCCACTGGCCTAGCACGGCGCACCGTGGCCAATTAATGGTCAAGGAATTTGAACAAGATCCGCAGGCCGATATCTGGATTTTTCTGGACGCTGACCACACAGGTCATATTTCCGAATCTGAGTTGCCAACTTCCCATCAGATTGAAAATATGTGGTTGCGCCAACCGGCGGTTCACCTATCAAAGGATACATTTGAATATGGCATTAGCGTTGCAGCCTCTCTGGCAAGATATTTTCTGATGAATCGGCGGGCAGTCGGATTGGCCTGCTCGGCAGGAAAATTCTTCGTTGTTTCGTGTGAGCGCGGAGAACGCCAAATCAATAAAATTTTGGAGACTCTGGCTTTTCTTCAACCTGAGGGGATAATTCCGCTTTTTGATTTGATTAATATGCAAGCAAGACAATTACCGATTGGCAGTGGAGTCATATTAATCACTACCTCGAATCACCCGAATCTGTTCCATGCGCTGGAAGATTTGCGACGGCGTAAATTACGACCGGTAGTAATCCTGATAAAATCCGAGACGTTTGGGGGGCGAGGAGAATCTGAAAAAATTGTTGCCAGCTTGCAGTCCATAAATATACCAACGTGCCAGGTCGGTTTTGGGGATGATCTTGGTGAGAAATTAACTTTGCCGGCGATGTACTTGCAGAAATTTACTGTTTCAAAATAATAATTTCTGGGGTTTACAAGCAAATCTACTCTTGACGGGAGGGCGGGCTGGCTTGATACTAAGGCATAGGAGATGAAAAAATGGAACATTTTTTGGATATTTATGATCATTCACCGGTCGAATTACAAGATATTCTGAATCTAGCTGTACAGCTGAAAAAAGAGTATTTCTTAAAAGGAAATCCTGCCCTTTTCAAGGGAAAAGTACTTGGAATGATTTTCCAGAAGCCCAGCCTTCGGACGCGTGTATCGTTTGATATGGCGATGCGCCACATGGGTGGCGATGCATTATATCTTTCGCCAAATGAGATCGGCCTGGGGAAGCGAGAATCCATCGCTGATGTCGCCCGAGTTCTTTCTGGGTATGTTCAAGCAATTATGGCACGTGTATTCGAGCATAACCAGATTTTGGAATTGGCAAAATGGTCATCAGTCCCGGTCGTAAACGGTTTGAGTGATTTCTCCCATCCATGCCAGGCAATGGCTGATGCACTGACCATCCAGGAGAAATTCGGTAAGGCAAAAGGCCTCAATGTAGTTTTCGTTGGGGACGGAAACAATGTGGCAGTCTCATTGATGCACATTTCGGCTAAATTAGGATGGAATTTTTCCATTGCCAATCCGGAAGGGTATGACATGAACCCGCAGGCTATAAAAATGGCAAAAGTGGTAGCTCTTTCATCCGGAAGCCAATTAAAATTCCTGCGCGATCCACACGAAGCTGTGAAGAACGCTCAAGTAATCTATACAGATACATGGACGAGCATGGGTCAGGAGGATGAGACATCCAAACGTGAACAAGTCTTCCCGCCTTTTCAAGTAAACGATAAACTGGTCTCCGAAGCTGATAAGGAGGTGATTGTTATGCATTGTCTGCCGGCGCACCGTAACCTTGAGCTAACAGATGAGGTTGCGGACGGACCACATTCAGTTATTTTTCCGCAGGCCCATAATCGTCTTCATGCGCAGAAGGCAATACTTGCACGCCTTTTCGGAGTTGCCTGAAACAAGTTTATTCCAATGCCTCTCGACTGCGTGGCGCTCGGGGCTTAACCTCACAAAGTAATAACAAGAAAGGTGAAACCATGAACACGCAGGAATATATCGAAATTGAAAACCTGTACGGCGCCCATAACTACCTTCCATTGGATGTGGTAATAACGCGTGGAGAGGGTGTATGGGTCTACGATGTGGAAGGAAGGAAATATCTAGATTGCCTGTCTGCCTATTCGGCACTCAACCAGGGGCATGTCCATCCGAAAATCCTGGCTGCCCTGATAAGCCAGGCGGGGAAAGTCACTCTTACTTCGCGCGCTTTCCGAAACGATCAATTACCTCTGCTTTACAAGGAACTCTTTGAACTGACCGGTTATGAAATGTCCCTTTTAATGAATTCGGGTGCAGAGGCTGTTGAAACCGCCCTCAAGCTTGCCCGTAAATGGGGCTATAAAGTAAAGAGAATTCCTCGCCACCAGGCAGAGATCATTGTTTGCACAGGCAACTTCCATGGGCGCACCATTACTGAAATTTCCTTCTCAAGTGACCCATTTTATCGCGATGATTTCGGCCCCTTTACGCCGGGATTTATCAGCGTTCCGTACGGCCAGGCGGAGGCGATAAATCAGGCGATCACACAAAATTCCGCCGCGGTTCTTGTGGAACCGATTCAGGGAGAAGGAGGGGTCATAGTTCCTCCGACTGGATATTTGAAAAGAGTATCCGAAATATGCAAGGCTAAAAATGTTTTACTAATTGCAGACGAGATACAGACTGGCCTTGGCAGGACAGGAAAACTATTTGCGGCACAATATGAAAATGTACGTCCTGATATAACGATCATTGGAAAGGCTTTGGCTGGAGGTTTTTATCCTGTGTCAGCCGTACTGGCAGATAAGCCTTTACTTGGACTATTCCAGCCAGGTGAGCACGGATCGACTTTTGGAGGCAACCCCTTGGCAGCAGCTACAGCGCGGGCTGCTTTGGGAGTGATAGTAGATGAAAAATTGATTGAGCGGGCCGCTGAAATGGGGGAATACTTCATCGAGCAATTAACTGAAATACCAAGTCCGCATGTTAAAGAGGTGCGTGGAAAGGGATTATTAATCGGCGTAGAATTAAAAAAGAGTGCGGGGGGGGCGCGAAGATTCTGTGAGGCGTTGGTAAAGAAACGGATCCTTGCCAAGGAGACACATGTTGATACCATTCGCTTTGCGCCTCCACTCGTAATCGACAAAACAACCATCGATTGGGCATTGCCATCAATTCGTGAAGTCCTAAACACCAAGTAAAGCTGCTGTACATAATTGAGAATTCAAGACCTGGCATGATCATGGCATATATCCAGGATGAAAAAATGTGACCCAGCTTGACTTTTAGGTTGAGTCATATTTCATATTCGCTTGTAAAGTCGATGATAATTCTGCAGTAGAATAGAAATATTACTAGACAGCGTTATCGATCCAAACTTGGAGGCTCAAAATGAACATCGGTATCCCGAAAGAACGACGTCCATTTGAATACCGGGTGGGGCTTTCGCCGGCGGGTGTGGAAATCCTTCGCCAGGAAGGACATTTAGTCATTGTGGAGCATGAGGCCGGAAATATGGCGGGGTTTACGGATGAAACTTATGAGCAAGCCGGGGCAAGCATGGTTTATTCAACGGAAGAGGTTTATGGGCGGGTTGATTTGGTTCTAAAAGTTTCCCGTCCAACCGAAGAAGAGATGATTTACATGCAACCTGGATCTGCGCTGGCCGGTCTTCTGCACCTGCCTTCAGCCCGCCAGAGTAGAATTAAACTACTACTTGACAAGAAAATCACCGCAATCGCATGGGAACAGATCCAGGAAGCGGACGGCTCGCTGCCAGTACTGCGCCCATCCAGCCAGATTGGCGGAGCAATGGCCGCAGAAGTGGCAGCACGTTTATTACAAAGTGACCAGGGAGGACGCGGGATTTTATTGGGCGGTATTCCTGGAGTTCCGCCCGCAGAAGTGGTTATCCTGGGAGCTGGTACGGCCGGAACATACGCTGCGCGTGCGTTTATAGGTCTGGGAGCGCATGTCACGGTGTTGGATAAGGATATGAACGCATTGCAGCGCATCAGCGAATATGGCATGAATGTTGTGACCATGCTTTCCACTGAACGGAATATAATGCGCTGTTGTGAGTTTGCCGACGCACTTATTGGCGCGGTATTGGTACCGGGTGCGCGGGCTCCAACGCTGGTTTCGCGTGAGATGGTTCGAAAGATGAAATCGCGATCTGTCATTATTGATCTAAGCATAGATGAGGGTGGCTGCATCGAAACATCGCGACCGACTACACACGACCGTCCATCGTATATTGAGGAGAATGTGGTTCATTATTGTGTTCCAAACATGCCAGGGATCGTGGCTCGCACTGCTACACATGGCTTTGTGAATGTGGCCGCTCCATATATTCTAAAGATTGCGAATCTAGGGGTGGAAAGGTCCATGGCGGAAAATCCAGCAATTGAGATGGCAATAAACACTTATCAAGGTGAAATCCGTCAACTGTCGTCGTGGAGCAGTTAGGGAGGCGTATATGGACTGGCTTTCGGTCTATAAATCACGCGTGACAACGGCGGAAGAAGCGGTCAAGGCGATCAAGTCAGGAGATCGTATATTTATGACCGGGAATGTATCGGTGCCGCAGAAGCTACTAGCCGCGCTGGTTGTGTGTGCACCCACGCTAACCAATGTGGAAATCTGCCAAGCACTTTCAATTGGTTCGGCAGATTATGTCAAACCAGAAATGGAAGGCCACCTAAGGGTAAATTCGCTTTTCATAAGCCCCAACGTCCGTAAAGCGATATGGGAAGGTCGTGCTGATTTCACTCCTGTGTTGCTTTCAGAATTCACCCTTTTATTTAAGAACAAGGTTCTTCCAGTCGATGTAGCAATGATCCATGTCTCGCCACCAGATGAACATGGCTTTTGTAGCCTGGGTGTAGAGGTCGGTCTAACAAAATCACCGGCTGAATCGGCCAGGATCATCATTGCTGAAGTCAACGAGCAAATGCCGCGTACTTTAGGCGATTCCTTTATCCATGTAAGCCGCCTTACACATATGGTCCCGGTGTCCTATGCAATCGCTGAGTTTCCGATGGGTAGCGAAGGAAACGATCAAATCAATAAGAAGATTGCCGGTTATATTGCCGACCTTATCCCGGATGGAGCGACCATGCAGCTGGGGATTGGAGCCATACCGGATGCCGTCCTGAATTTCCTGGATAACAAGAAGGACCTAGGAATTCATAGCGAGATGTTTTCCGATGGCGTGGTCCGCCTGGTGGAACAGGGCGTTGTCAATAACTCCTGCAAGACTCTCCATCCTGGCAAGATCGTGGCCGGGTTTGTCCTGGGAACTCGTTCCCTATACGAGTGGGTTAATGACAACCCGCTGTGTGAATTCCACCGCCAGGAATACGTAAACGATCCTTTTGTCATTGCTCAAAATGAACGCATGGTGGCTATCAACTCGGCGATAGAAGTGGATCTGACCGGCCAGGTCTGTGCTGATAGCATTGGCCCAAAGTTCTTCAGCGGAGTAGGGGGGCAGTTAGATTTCATTTATGGTTCATCACGCTCGAAGGGGGGTGTGCCAATTATTGCCATGCCAGCCACCAATACCATGAAGGACGGATCAATAGTCTCAAAGATAGTACCAATGCTTAAACTAGGAGCAGGTGTTGTAACCGGACGGAACCATGTGCATTTCATCGTTACTGAATTCGGAGTAGCCGATCTTTATGGTAAGTCAGTACGCCAGCGCGTTAAAGAGCTCATCCATATCGCTCATCCAGATTTCCGTGCTGACCTAGAGAAGCAAGCCAAGGATTTGAACTGGAGTTAATCGTGACGAGAAAAGTAAGAATTGTAGCAACCATTGG
>JBEKCT010000111.1:0-11565 GCA_050014715.1 Anaerolineales bacterium
GGCGGTTTGGTTCATCACGTACGGTTTAAATACAGGAGCGGCAGGTTTCCTTTTCATGCCCCTATTGAATCACGGTTCTTTAAAAAAGTGAAGGGCTGTCCAGCACTTTTTGGACAGCCCCTACAACCTGTCTCTGGCATCAAAATGTCAAGAACGCCGCCTTCTTCATCAGCAGAAGGCGGCGTTCTTATTTTTAGACATTTATCCAAAAAACATCAATCTTGCGTTTTCGATAATTTCTGATCATGATATTCTGATTACTGGTTTTTGTAATACGTTGGTATTACCACCAAGTTATTCCTCGGAGGTGGATTATGGCATATTTAAGTGAAATCCTTGGCCGGCTTGTCATTGACTTGGATGGAAAGTCGGTTGGAAAACTTAGAGATGTGATTGTCAGGCCAAGAGCGGAGTTCCCGCATCCGCTCATCGAGGCAATTTCAGTCGAATTAAAAAAAAGTGTTCATTACCTGCCCTTTGCATCCGTGGCGGCCCTTTTCTCGCCTGCTATTCCATTAAAGTACCGTTCTGATGAGATTCCAATGTATGAATTAATGACAGAAGATGTTCTGCGCTCGCGCGATGTGTTGGATAAACAGATCATTGATACAGATGGGGCGCGCGTCGTGCGTGTGAATGATGTAGAGTTATTGCGTTTCAATGGGACGATTTATGTCAGCAATGTGGATGTTTCCTGGCTGGGAATTCTCCGCCGGATGGGGTTGGGAGGCTTGGCACATTCCTTGAGCGGGCACCTCAAACAAAATGGGATCTCTTGGGAGGATGTAGAACTCATGCATCGTGACCAGTCAATGCAATTGCGCGTCCCAGCCAAAAAATTGCACGAACTGCATCCGGCTGTCCTGGCGGAAATCGTCAGCGATTTGAATCGGTTGGAGAGCGGGCAATTACTCGTTTCATTGGATGTAAAACACCTTGCCGATACCCTAGAGGAGGTTGAACCAGAATTCCAAGCCGAATTGGTAGAGCATATGTCGGATGAAAAAGTTGCGGATGTGCTAGAAGAGATGGAACCCGATGAAGCCGCCGACTTACTCGGTGACCTGCCCAAGGAACGTAAGGAAGACCTGTTGGCCTTGATGGAGAAAGATGACGCGGATGAAGTACGCAAACTTCTGGCTTACCCCGAAGAATCGGCAGGTGGGATTATGACAACTGAATATGCTTCCATTCCTCCGGACCTGACGGCTGCAGAAGCGATTCAAGTTTTGCGGGGTATGGCCGAGGAATTGGAGACGATGTTCTATGTTTATGTGGTGGATAAGGAAGAGCATCTGATAGGGACCTTCTCCTTGAACAACCTGATTTTTGCTCCCCCAAATCAAAAGGTCTCGGATTTCATGACAGATCGCATAATCACTGTCCACCTCACCGATGGTCAAGAAACAGTCGCCCAGATTGTGTCCAAATATGACTTGCTGGCCATCCCGGTGGTGGATAACCAGAACCGCTTGCATGGCATTGTAACGGCCGATGATGCCCTGGATAAAATCATTCCGACCACTTGGAAGATGCGCCTGCCCCGTTTTTATCGCTGATCATTGTAGGAATTTTCTATGACCAAATCCATTACGCCTGGTAAGCGTGGCTTCTTCGCCCGATATTGGAAGAGTATTTTGCTTTTCCTTTCTGTGTTTGGTCCGGCAACCATTACCGCGATGGCCGATAATGATGCCAGCGGGGTGGCAACATATGCTGTTGCGGGTGCACAATTGGGTTACCCCATTTTGTTTCTCCTTTTTATCGTCACTGTCCTTTTAGGTATTACACAGGAGATGGGTATAAGGCTAACGGTGGTTACCCGGAAGGGATTGGCGGACCTGATTCGGGAGCGTTTTGGGGTAAAGGCCTCCTTATTTATTTTTGCGGCCCTCTGCATAGCTAATATAGGTATCCTGGTGGTTGATGCAGCCGCTGTGAAAGTCACTGCGGGATTATTCATGACCCCGCCTGTTCCAGCAGTTATTCTGGTCATTGCGATTGCATATATTGTAGTGGTAAGAGGAAATTATAAATTTACCCAATACTTCATGCTGATTGCTTGCCTCTTCTTTCTTGTATATATTGTCTCGGCTTTGAAAGCTCACCCCGACTGGAACAACGCGATCGGCAATCTTTTCTATCCGCATGGGGTTAAGGTGACCCCGCAATATCTGCGCGATTAACTCGTGATCGGTATGGTCGTGCTAGGCACCACTGTCACTTCCTGGGGGCAATTCTTCATCAGCAGCTTCTCTTCAGACAAGAAGATCGAAAAAGGGAAGATTAATTATTCCCAATTCGAAACCTATTAGGGTGCCTTTCTCACTGATTTTTTCTCATTCTTTATGATTGTTGCAACAGCCGCGACCCTCTTTGTTCATGGAATTGCTCTTGAATCCGGTGAACAAGCTTCACTAGCCATCCAGCCTTTCGCGGGGCACCTGGCAGGCACCCTTTTTGGGATTGGCATTTTAAACGCTGGTTTTACGGGCCTGGTGGTAGTCTCGCTTTCCACGGCTTATGCATTTGCAGAATTCTTTGGCGTTTCAGGAAGTCTGGATGATAGTTATAAAAAAAAACCTTTTATATCATCTACCTGTTTCAATTGATCTTGGCTGGTGGAATTGTCCTTTTCCCCCAGGTGTCTCTGTTTCAAATAATCATTGCCACACAAGTCATCAGTGCTTTCACGCTGCCGCCGATATTTTATTATCTGATTCGCCTTACCAATGATAGGAAATTAATGGGTGAATTTGTCAATAATGCTTTCCAGAAATATTTTTCAATTATTTGCACGATTGTGATTACCATCGCTTCTATTTTTACTTTAGCGACACTCTTTATCAAGTTCTGATCTTTGCTAACCTTGATAAACCGGTTCGGCAGGATTGTTTTTTTATGAAACGGTTATTTCTTTATTCTCTTTTGTAAAGAACTTCCAACCCATATGTGATATCATTCCGCCAGGCTGTGAAGTTGTGTCCACCGGAAAATTCGCGGTATTTTACCCGGTAGTTCTTTTCCTTTAGCAGGGCATACATCTGCCGGTTGCCTTCTAGCAGCCAATCCAGCCGCCCGGCATCCATCCAGATATCGATTTCCGGGGCCGGCCCGCATTTTACCAGATCGACCACCACGTATTGATAATCCGGGGCAATGAATGCGCCCGATTGGGTGAGCACCTTATGGAATATCTTCGGAAAACGCAGGGCCGTGAAGAGCGCCATCGATCCGCCCAACGAAGAGCCCATCACACCATAGCCGCCACTCTCCACCGGTTCCAGGTTCAGGTTCTCTTGAGCCACCGGCAGGACGCATTCCATCAGCAAGCCAATCGTTGATTCGCTGCAGGAGTACTCGACCGTTCGGGACGCTCCTCCGTTTTGCACCATCGCTATGGCAAACGGCTGGATGCGCTTTTCGGCCAGCAAATTATCCGCAATGACATTCAATTTTGCCCGCCGTAGGTAATCAACCCCATCGTAGACGAACAGCAGCGGGACCGGCTGATCGACCGGCGGGTTGTATAGGTAAACCGTTCGTTTTGGACCGGAGGCATAATCATTGGTGGGTACCGAGTACCTGGTCACCGTTCCCCGGTTCACCCTTTTTTGAGGCAGAACCAGCGGGCTTGGCCTTCCCTGCGGCATGTAAAAGTAATTGTTGTACTCATCCCCATTTTTTACCCGGTTGGAGTTGAGCGGGTCGGGGATGCGTTCTCCGGTTTCCGGATCGATGAAGGCGTATTCGAGATACGCGTCTTGGGGTAGCTGCATGGAGAACGACCAGAATTCTCCCTCTGCTTGCAGCATCTTTTGAGGCGCCTCATCCCATTTATGCAGGTCGTCGATCAGCAGCGGAGCGGTTTCTCCCTCCCAGATCAGGGTGGCCACACTGCCTCCCAGAATGGGGTTGCCCAGCGTGCGGGCCAAAGCAAGCAGGGGATGAGTAGGCATAGTCAAATTCCTATAACTTTTTCAATAATTCGACGGCAAAAACCGCCGGTTTTCTGCCTTTGATTAAAAGATACCTGGCTTGTCATTAGCCGTTTAGGGATATACGCATGGGATGAAGTTCGGCCATCATCACATTTTTCTTAATAGATGGATCGCCGAACATAAAGGCTTGTGCAGCTGCATCATCCTCGGCGTGAAAGATGACTAATCCGAAAGTATCATCAAGGCATGGCCCGGCCAGAACAACGCGGCCACTCTCGGTAGCGTGTTTCAGATAAAGAAAGTGTTCTTCCATTACGACAGCCTCGTAAGGGGTTGGTTGTTCAAAAAAACCTTCACGAACTGGGTGAGTGAGATAAATGTATTCAGCCATAATCAGACCGAGAATCTTACATATTGGGTTGCGCAGCAATTACAGAAAGAGAATTTCAATTCGTGCTTTCCATATTGTGATTATCCATGATTATTAGTAGCAATGGAAATACTTCACAATAACCATTCCGCCGTTATTATAGCCTTAATATTTATCGAACATACCAAAGAGGAAATGAGAAGAAAGTCAATTCTAAATACTTAGAGAAAACCATTATTCTGCAAATTTGATAAGAATTTATTTTGAACCTGAAAAAGTAGCAGCCATGACCAGCTTATTAATGGTCATTTTCATCCTTTTCGACCGGCAGACCTTGTATTTATAGAGTGAATTGGGGTACTATTACTCAAATATGAATATTCAGCTTCGATCTTATTCGAACCAGCAAAATGTTGGCGTGCGCACCATGCAAATTTTGCAGACTACACTAAGTGTTGCAATTTTGCTGGCAAGTTTATTTGTCGGTTTTTCTCCGACAATGTTTTCCGATAACCCAAACAGCTTGATTTCCAATTGGCTGAAATCGCAGCCGGAGAATGGACCACTCGTGCAGGTCACCCAAGGTCCGGCAAAACCGATCGGTATTGTTTCCGGCCACTGGGGGAATGGAACTGATCCTGGGGCAGTTTGTTCGGATGGAACGAAAGAGCAGGTTGTTAACCTGGCGATTGCAACGCTAGTCAGGCAGAAGCTCGAGGCACATGGCTACCAGGTTGATATGCTCCAGGAATTCGATTCCCGCCTGGACGGGTATGATGGTGAAGTCTTGCTGGCAATTCATACGGATACTTGCGATGTAATCAATGATCAGGCGACTGGTTTCAAGATTGCCACATCGACTTACAGTCGAGACACCAATCTTGCCAATCGATTAACCGCGTGCCTTGAAAGTCGTTATGCCAAAGTAACAGGATTGAAACTCAACCCAGGGGGCATCACGGAAAACATGACGGATTATCATGCTTTTCGCGCTGTTAACCCGGCTACAACTGCCGCCATTATTGAAACAGGCTTCCTGAATCTGGATCGCGATATCCTGGTCAACCATCCAGAAGTGGTTGCGGATGGTATTGTATCGGGTTTGATCTGTTTTGTTGCCAATGAAAGTGTTCAAGGCCTGCCTTTACCAACACCATGAAAATCAATGAGGAAGATTTTCGTAAAATTCTCCTAAACGCACAGCAAGCCCTGCGGCTGGGCGACCGCCTGGCCGCGCGCCACTGGGCGGAGATAGCTGTTGATTTGGCTCCAAATTCGGAAGAGGCTTGGCTCATCATGGCCGCGGTTGCCAGCCCACAGGCCAGTATTTATTACTTGGAGCAGGCGCTAAAAATAAACCCTCAGAGCCAGCAGGCCCAAAAAGGTATGCAGTGGGCTAAAGCGCGTCTGGTAGAGGAGCAACCAACATCCTCGGTTGGAAGGGTGGTTTCCGAATCGAAGGAACATGCAAGTAACCAACCTGAGGATGTGGAATTACATCCGCAGCAGGTGGAACAACCAGTTTCATCTACTATGCATCGTTCGCCAAAATCTTGGGCGATGTATCACTGGCCAATCCTGGCCCTGTTCCTTACCACCATTTGTGTCTGCGCGGTGTGGGCTTTCTGGCCTGTCAGTGCCGCCCCGGTACTGGCCTTCCTGCATGCCCCGCATTCGACTCCGGTATTCGCTGGCATTCTTGGTGATATAACCAATCCTACCGATACTCCAAGCCCGACCGATACACAAACCCCCACGGTGACTTTGACCCCTACGCTAGTTTCCATTGATCCTCCCATCCCGACCGATACCATTCCACCTACTGATACGATCGCTCCTACAGATACACCCCCACCCACACCTACAGAAACCCCCCAGCCGACCAAACCATCTGCACCAGTTGTCAGCGTTACTGGCGATGGAGTGCGTTGGATCGATGTGAGTCTTTCCAAGCAGATGTTATATGCTTATGAAGGTAATACCATTGTAAGAAGTTTCCTGGTATCGACTGGTGTGGCAGAATTCCCTACCGTGACAGGCAAGTATCATATATATATCAAGTACTTGTACACCGATATGCATGGTGCTGATTATTTTTTGCCGAATGTACCGTACACAATGTATTTCTATAAAAGCTATGGCATCCATGGTACTTATTGGCACCATAACTTTGGTCATCCCATGAGTCATGGCTGCGTAAACATGTACACACCGGATGCAGAGTGGTTGTATTATTGGGCGTCTGTGGGGACGTTGGTAAATATTCATTATTAAGAATCTTTCAATTCCTATAATTCTTCATAAGAATCTATTATTAATCTTAGTGGACATGAAATGCATACTGGTAACCTTTCGCGGCGTGACTTTTTGAAACTAAGCAGCGCAACACTGCTCAGCCTTTTTTTCGCGGAGCTTCAACTTAACTCTGCCGAGGCTGCCCCGGAACCCATGTTGGGACGGGTGCAGGCCACTACTCTATTTGTGCGCGATGCACCGGCATATAGCGGTAATAAGATATCGACGTTGAAGCGCGATGACATTGTGAATATTGCCGGACAGGTGTTTGGCGGTGAAGAAGGTGATTACAACCGCCAATGGTACCGCCTGACCGACCAGACATACGTGTATTCCGGTTATATTCAATCCGTCAAGACCTTACTTAACCCAGTAGTGACGGAAATTCCTGAAACTGGCATTCTTGGTGAAATCACCATCCCATTTGCTGATTCATATTACGGCATCAATATCAGCCCCTCGTATGGACCGCGTTTGTATTATGCGACTACGCATTGGGTCACAGCCTTGGTTATGGATAAGCGCGATGGCAGCCTATGGTATAGGGCTTATGACGCCGCAACGAAAGCATATTATTACATTCGACCGGAATGGACACATCTTTTTTCTCCAGAAGAGATTGCACCACTCTCTCCACAAGTACCAGATAATGAAAAGCACATCGAGGTCTATCTTGACCAGCAATTGCTAATGGCTTATGAATGGAATGTTCTAGTCTATGCTGCACGCGTAGCAACCGGTCGAAAAAACTTTGAAAGTCCCACAGGCTGGTTCCATACGTTTCATAAGCGCCCAACTTATCACATGTTCGGAGGGGCCGACGAGTTCTCGATTTTTGACCTCCCTGGTGTACCCTGGGATTCGTATATTACCGATACCGGGGTTGCACTGCATGGAACATATTGGCATAGTGATTTCGGCACCCAGCACAGCCATGGTTGCATAAATATGGCTTTGCAGGATGCAAAATGGATCTACCGCTGGAGCCTGCCAACGGTACCGCCAGGGGAAAATCTGGTTCTCCAACCGGGAACCGGGACACGGGTTCAGATTAGTCAAAGTTAAGAATTTCCACTCTCCTGGGGAAGTTTGGGCAACATCAGGTAAAATATATCGCAAAGCCCTTACAAGGAGACATGAATGCATCGCTCGATAACTGCCAAACAATCCCAGATCAAAAGAAATAAGATCTGCACCTATAGATACCGCATATATCTAATTGGAATATACCCGATTCAAAAAAGGGCTGACTGATTATGGCACGTCAACCTCTTTTTACTGGTTTGGTAGTTGATGAAACCGACCACCCAGCCGGCACTGTTTTTGTGGGGGATGAGCCTTGCTATGTTGTGAATGATGGCGGGTTCCTCCGTCATATTCCATCTGAACAGGTGGATCGGAAAATATTGGAAATTATGCGCCAGCAAATAACAGGAAATGAGGATATGTTAAGTGAGCAGGCTGCCAAACTACTAGGGACAGACGACATTTTCTCGCGCGCCATGCTTGAAAATCAATTAAAAAATATTGGTAATCAATTCGATGCCATTCTGGAAATGGGAATTCCTGAGGAAAGCCGTGCTTTTATGGGTATGTCGGGTTTTAAAGTTGTGATCAATGTTCATGGTGAAGTCCTCCGGCTGGAGCAACCAGCATCGAAGGGAGACGGCGGGGATAACGAAGAATAAACCAGAAGGACTAACGCTTTGCTAGAGGGAAGTAAAATTAATAGAACGTATATGCAACACCTCCCCATAAAATAGTATAATACTATAAACTTTATCTAATTCTAGGAGGCTACTATGATTTCCAAGACAATGCAAGATGCTACAAACGAACAAATTAATAAGGAACTTTATTCGTCGTACCTTTACCTTTCCATGGCGGCTTACTTTGAGAGCAAAAACTTGCCCGGTTTTGCCAAGTGGATGCGCGTCCAAGCTGACGAAGAAACCAAGCATGGCATGAAATTCTACCAATACCTGGTGGACCGGGGCGGACGCGTGCTGCTAAAAGCGATTGCCGCGCCAGGGATTGATTGGAAGTCCAATCTTGAAGTTTTTAAGGAAGTCCAATCTCATGAGGCAGCGGTAACTACCTCAATAAACAATCTTTACGAGCTGGCACTTAAAGAGAAAGATTATCCCGCACAGGTGCTTCTGCAGTGGTACATTACTGAACAAGTGGAAGAAGAAAAAAATGCGGCGGAAATTGTGCAACAATTGGAATTAATAGACGCCCACGGTACGGCAGTATTAATGCTAGACCATCAACTTGGCAAACGCGACGAATAAAGAATAAAAAAGACCTTGAGGTTTTCTTCCTTCCGGGTCTTTTTTTCCTGAGGAGAGCTCTTAGAGAATTATTTCTCTAATCGATAATGACTTCAAGACTTTGTGATTGATACCTGATTCTATAAAGGAAAAACCAGAAACTTACATTGACACAATTTCACTTGACTCCATCCTAAGAGAATTGTATGATGGAGGCAGATGATAGAAAACAAACTGACAACCGAAGAAAAACAGATTCTCTTGAACCTGGCCCGCCAATCGTTAGAGGCCGGGGTGCGCAGGGAGACACTCCCGCCCCTTGATCGGGTTGCTTTGACTCCGGCACTAATGGCGGATGGGGCGGCTTTTGTCACGCTGACAGTGCAAGGGGAACTGCGCGGATGCATCGGCGCATTAGAGCCCTACCAACCCCTGGCCGAAGATGTATGCGAGCATGCAATTGCGGCTGCGTTGGAAGACTATCGCTTCCCACAGGTGCGGGAAAATGAATTGGGGAATATCAAGATCGAAGTATCACGGCTAACGATCCCGATACCATTGGAATATAAGAATGCAGAGGATTTGATTGTCAAACTCCACCCAGGAGTTGATGGAGTCATCCTGAGGGATAGTACCAGGCGGGCGACATTCCTTCCGCAGGTATGGGAAAAAATCCCTGAACCGGAAGTGTTCCTTGCGAATTTATGTTATAAGATGGGCGCAGCGCCCGATACCTGGAAACGGAAGCACCTGGAAGTGCTGGTTTACCAGGTGGAGGAATTCCGCGAGTAGAAAATTCTCCCTTCAGAATTTTCGGTTGCCCCGGATCTTTACCCTGA
Organism: Anaerolineales bacterium; assembly: GCA_050014715.1. Taxonomy (GTDB): domain Bacteria; phylum Chloroflexota; class Anaerolineae; order Anaerolineales; family Villigracilaceae; genus UBA877. The sequence continues at coordinate 9,719 of JBEKCT010000111.1, forward strand.
GCAATTTATTTAAGTTTGGATAAAATGCTGACTTTCGACGGTCTGCCAGGGCTCTTCCGGCAGGGAAATATATTTTGCCAGAAGTGGATGGACACGTTGGATCTCTTGTGCCACTCTCCCGGCAACCCGCCGCATGGAGAAATGGGCCTGCGCAGAGGATCGCAACTGACAAAAAGCAAAGGCTTCGCGCAAATTCATGTTGAATAAAACCCGCCGGTTGAAGCCATTGGGAACAATGTATGCTGCCACCTGCGGATTCAAAGCTGTCAATTCTTCATAAGCTTGTATAGCGGCTTCCATGGCAGTACGGTAGCGAGGTTCGAAGCCAGCCTGGGCAAAGCGGTATGGGACGGTATACCCGAGGCGGGCTGTGAGAGTTTGCGGCGTTTGCGTCATCATCCGATGACGTTTGAACTCGGCATAGCCACCCTGGTCGAGTACCAGGTCGAAAGTATAAGTTGTGTATTCCAACTCGCGTAAAGGTGCGTCATGTTCCTTCATTCGCCCCAACAAGGACTCGGCCAAATGCAGACGTTCGGCAGGGGTGATGGAAAGAATCGTTTCCAAAGACTTGGTGTAGGAAAAACCGCCAAAACGGAATAATGCAGCGGCCAGCACCTTGATTTCCCCTTCCGGATCAAAATCAATCAACTTGCACCAATCCGAATCGATTTGGTCGTGCTCGGTCTTTTCACTTGTCAAGGTTTCGCTAGAATCGCAGGAGAAAACCTGACAGGTTTCAATCAGATAAGGGATTGCATCGGCGTACTTTACCAACGTGGGCACCTCAGCCTGGGCAACGCGTTTGATCTCCAAGCCAATCTGACGCACTTCGGCAAGAGGATGTGAGAGCATTTTTCCGATGGCATGCTCCAGCACCCGTGCATTGGCGGTCATACCCAGGTTGGCCAGCGATGCTGCCGGGAGCAGGAAACGGCATGAATCGACGTACTGAGAACGGATACGCCGATCGTAGGCATCATCGCTCTCCTGCTCCCGCCGGGTGGATTCGCGCTCGATCAAAGCGCGCATGGGCTTAAGGGAATCCAGGTAGGTTTGGAAAAGCAATTTGCAGGTACGCTTAAATGTCTCGAGAAGTGCGTGACCTTCCAATTCGGGCGGGACAAAGAAGGCTCTTGCATCCCATTTCTGATAACGGGTGGATTTTTCCGTATACGAAGCCAGACGGTTGGACTCAAGGCATTCCACCGCCAGGCGGGAAATGTTTTCTATGGCGATATGCAGAACGGCATGTTCAGCTACAGAAGCATGCCCGTAACCGACCACCCATTTTTCATGGAAGCGGGCGGATTTCTCGTCGCTTAATTCGGCAGCAATTTCGCGAAACGATTCAGGTGAACGTGATGTTTTTGCAAAAGCGACTGCAATGGTCTCGGGTGAAAGTTCTTTGGGGGAGAGCAGGTAGATCTGACGAGGTGGCATGAGAGATAAAGGATCCCTGAATTATAAAAGGAAATTTGGAATTCGAAGAGTGCTAGGTGAGGCGAACTATAGACGAAAATGGGCGATGAGTCAACATCGAATTGCGAATCGAATTGCGAAGAGCAGAAGAATAAATTAAGAAACAAAGATGCAGAGGCGATGAAAAACCCCGGACAACAACGTGGCAATCGACAGCGTTCAAATTTGATATATAGGTGTTACAGTCGCCTAATTTGATTTAAACTTCTTTCTTACCTAATACCTGAGTTTATCATCCTCCCCTTTTTTAGTATTTTATCGAGTAAAACTTGAAATTTCGGGACACTAGGCAGAGTTTTGGGATGGGCTAGAATTGAATACATGGCGTTTATCCGGAGGGTAAAAACGACAAGCGGGGCAACCGC
>JBEKCT010000112.1:0-11434 GCA_050014715.1 Anaerolineales bacterium
GATCAGCAGCGGTTGCAAGTGCTTTTGGTTGGCTTTGTACATGTTTCAGTTCCTCGGCTTTGGTTGTCGCCGATTATATTAAACTTTTATCATTCACGCGACCCTTTTTTCAGGGAAGCCATTTGTGTTTATCTAAAGAATTATCCAAACTTCAACAAACTCTCTTATCGCAAGAATCGGGTGGCAATCTCCGTCTCGCTCAACTAGAATAGGGTCATGACCAAAGGAACCATTCGATGACCGACCTGACCCAGCTTTCCGCTGATTACGCCCGCATTGAGCAAGCCATTCGATATATTGAAATTAATGCCCATCGCCAGCCGGGCTTGAACGAGCTGGCTGCACAAGTTGGCCTGAGCGAGTATCACTTCCAACGCCTGTTTACCCGCTGGGCCGGCATCAGCCCCAAGCGCTTCTTGCAGTTCATCACCCGGGAACATGCCAAAGCTCTGCTTGGCCGTTCCGCCAACCTGTTGGAAGCCACTTATGCTTCTGGGCTCTCCGGGCCTGGCCGTTTACACGACTTGTTCGTGCAGACCGAAGCCGTCACACCCGGTGAGTATAAATCCAAAGGTGTCGGCGTGGAGATCGACTATGGTTTCCACCCCACTCCCTTCGGCGAATGCCTGCTCGGATTGAGCAGTCGCGGTATCTGCTTCCTGGCGTTCGTTGATAAAACTCGCTCTACCGCTTTGGAAGGGCTTGTCCAAGCCTGGCCCAATGCCACGTTATGCGAGTCACCTTACCAAACCGCTCCTGTGGTGAAGCGGATCTTCTCTCCTGGAAACACCGTTGCTCCATTGCATATCCACCTGCGAGGAACCAATTTTCAGATCAAAGTCTGGGAAGCCCTCCTGCACCTTCCGCCGGGGAAACTGACCACTTACCAGGCCCTGGCAAATCAGCTTCATTCACCCGCTGCCGCCCGTGCCGTCGGCAATGCCCTCGCCCATAATCCGCTTGCTTACATTATCCCCTGCCATCGCGTGCTTCAAAATACCGGTTATTTCGGGAATTATCGTTACGGACCTTCCCGTAAAAAGGCTATGCTGGGCTGGGAAATGGCCCGGGTAGAAGTCTCCTGAATGAGAAATTGCCGGCAACCAAGTTCTCTAAATTGTTCCTTCAATGGGAGATTTCAACGACTCGTAAAACCTTACTATTTGGGGGGTTAATTACGTTATAAAGTGCTAAGTGCTGGAGGCTTTTAATTTCACATCGAGTATTTCTATTAACTTACCTTTAACTAAGTAAAAGTATAATAAGGAGAAATTGGTCCGATTTTATCGGTTCTTAAAGTGAAAGGAGTTTGATATGGAACGTAAACTGAAGCACGTTGCTGTACCTTCTTCCGAGATCACACCTGAGAGTCAATACCTCTCCCGTCGCGATTTTATGAAAGCCGCCGGGATCATCAGCGCCTCGGCTTTCCTGGCAGCCTGCGGGGTGGCAACCAACCCTCCATCCCTCCCTGCCGGTGCACCAACCCCTCTACCAGGCTGGAGTGCTCTTACACCCACTCCCAGCGCCCCCGTTCCTGATAATGCTCAAAGGCTGACTACCGATGAGCTGGGCAATATACTTAATACATTTACCGACATAACTACCTACAACAATTACTACGAGTTTTCTACAGATAAAAACGCCCCCGCCCTGCTTTCGAAGAACTTTAAAACTTCTCCCTGGTCCGTGCAGGTCGGCGGGCTGGTGCAAAACCCGAAAACATATGCCATCGAAGACCTGCTCAAGTTCCAGCAGAAAGAGCGCATCTACCGTCTGCGTTGCGTGGAGGCCTGGAGCATGGTCATTCCTTGGACTGGCTTCCAGTTGAGTGATTTGTTGAATGAAGTCCAGCCTATGGCCAGTGCTAAGTACGTTGCCTTTACCACTCTTATGGATGTGGCCCAAATGCCTGGAGAAGCCGATACGTCCTTCCCGTGGCCCTACAAAGAAGGTCTGCGACTTGATGAGGCCATGCAGCGCTTGACCATCCTGGCCACCAGCATGTACGGAAAGCCTTTACCGAACGTGGACGGTGCCCCACTTCGCCTGGTTGTTCCTTGGAAATATGGCTTCAAGTCCATCAAAGCGATTGTGAAGATAGAACTTACCGAAACACAACCGGAAACCTTTTGGAACGACATCGCCTCAAACGAGTATGGTTTCTACTCAAATGTCAATCCGAATGTCGACCACCCGCGCTGGTCGCAGGCCACCGAACGACGCATTGGCCAGTTCAGCCGAATCCCTACATTGATGTTCAACGGATATTATGATGAGGTGGCATCTCTTTATACAGGCATGAATCTGAGAACCAATTACTAATGAGAAAAAATCATCCTTTTCCCTGGCTGCGCATTTCGGTCCATCTTATCGCTTGGCTGCCGTTGATGTACTTTGTTTACGGTTTTTTTGCCAACTTGCTGACCGTCAATCCGATTCAATACTTGGAACAAATCATGGGCCGGATTGCCATCTATTGGTTGGTGGCGGCCCTGGCAGTCACACCTTTGTATACTCTCACCGGCTACCGGGATCTGCCGAGTCGCCGCCGGGCCGTTGGGTTGTACGCTTTCATGTACGTATGCTTGCACTTGCTGGTCTTCTTCGGTCTGGATTATGGCTTCAATTTCTACCAGACGTGGAGTCTGATAATCGGAAAAGTCTATTTATGGGTTGGAGTTTTGGCAGTGTTTCTGCTCATTCCTCTGGCAGTCACCTCCTTCGATTATTTCATCCGAAAAATGGCTAAGAATTGGAAAAGGCTGCACTGGTTGGTCTATCCTGCGGTGGTGGTTTCCATCCTTCATTATGGTCTGGCCCAGAAAGGGGATTTGTTCACCTTGCGCGGTAACGTCCTCAGGCCTTTTTTATGGTTAATGTTGACATTCGTATTGTTAGCCATGCGCTTGCCGGCAGTACGGAGATGGATCAGCGGGACTCGGCGTAGACTGGTTGTCAGGTTCCGGCGCATGCCTCAGGCCAATAAGGTCAGCGCTGACTGATATCCTAATAACCTCCTGAAGAGCCTCATTTCCATCTTTTTTTCAATTAGCCACCTCTATCTGATTACCTGATTCTCAAACCCTGAATATTTTTTCCGATTTCCCTTTGACGCCAAGTGGTTTCTGCTATATCATGAGAACAAACCACCTGGCGTTTTCATTTTATATTTTCCTGGTATTGAGGTAGTCATGTCAAAACAATCCCTTTCAATTTACGAACATCCTGCAGAGCTTCTTCAGAATCTCATCCGCTTCGACACGACTAACCCACCTGGAAATGAACGCGCATGCATCCAATACATCAACGGTTTACTTAAAAGTGCCAGGATAAAAACAAACATCGTGGCGCGAACGCCCGGGCGCCCGAACCTGGTTGCCCGTTTGAAAGGCACCGGCCAGGCTCCGCCCTTGTTGCTGTATGGACATGTCGATGTGGTTACCACCGCTGGCCAGAACTGGACCCATCCACCTTTCGAAGGCGGTATCAGCGACGGTTTTATTTGGGGCCGCGGTGCTCTGGATATGAAGGGCGGTGTCGCCATGCTTCTGGCAGCCTTTCTTAAAGCCAGCGCCGAGAAAATCCCCTTGCCCGGGGATGTGCTTTTCGCCGCAGTTGCAGACGAAGAAGCGGGCGGAGAATTCGGGGTGCGTTTCCTGGTGGATGAGCATCCTGATATTTTCAAAGATGTCCGCTATGCATTAGGCGAGTTTGGCGGTTTCAACTTTTCCATAAGTAGGAAACGCTTCTATCCCATCATGGTCGCCGAGAAACAGACCTGCTCGATAAAAGCCACCTTCACCGGGCCAGCTGGCCACGGCTCTCTGCCGATCCATGGGGGGGCCATGGCTAAGCTTGCCCGCGCATTGCTCCTGCTGGATACCCATCAGTTGCCCGTTCATATCACTCCAGCTGTCCGTGCGATGATTGAGAGTCTGGCAGAAAACCTGGCTGGCCCTGCCAGCCTGGTAATTCGGCAACTACTCAATCCGCCCCTGACCAACTCAATCCTGAAGATACTCGGCGATCAGGCCAGCCTGTTCACTCCTCTTTTGCACAATACAGTCAGCTCCACCATGCTGCAAGCCAGCGATAAGGTCAATGTCATCCCAGGCGAGGTCAATCTCGGCTTGGATGGGCGGCTGGTGCCGGGCGCTAAACCGGAAGATCTGATCCGGGAGTTGCACTCTCTGCTCGGAGAAGATGTACGGATCGAAGTTATCCAAGCCATACCAGGCCCCGCCGCGCCGGATTTGGGTTTGTTCGATACCCTCGGTGACATCCTGCGCATGCTCGACCCAACCGGCGTCCCCCTGCCCTATGTACTTTCAGGGGCGACGGATGCACGTTTTCTTTCTAAGCTTGGCATCCAGACTTATGGTTATATACCGCTCCAGCTGTCGGACAATTTCAATTTCGCCAATACCATTCACGCCGCCGATGAGCGCGTGCCAATAGTCGCATTGGAATTCGGTGTCAAGGCCATTTTTGAAGCATTGCAGAAATTCCTTTAAGGAGACAAAATGCCAACTACATCCGCACAACAGGCGTTAGTCATCCTGCGCCAGGGCAGTCAGACCTTTCAATGGTATGTCATCCCGCTGATGGCGTTCGTGTTCTACGCTTACACAATCGAGGCCGAAAAGCGTAATTGGAATCTCATTCTAGCTGGTCTGGCTTTCTGGGGCATGGATTGGCTGAATGAGATTATCAATGGGCTGGTCTTTCATTTCACCAATTATGCTCCCATCTGGGGTGCACCGGGCCGGACAGCCTTCCTCATCTTGATTGGCCTCAACATCGAAATTTGTTTTATGTTCGCAGTCTCAGGCCTTATCTGGACCAGAATGTTGCTCCCGGATAAAAAAACCCGTATTCTGGGAATCCCAAACCGGGCTTTTGTCGCCGTTCTCGGAGCCGCATTCTGTGTTTTTGTCGAATACATTCTCAATTGGGCCGGGGCGCTCACTTGGGACTATGCCTGGTGGGGACGCCGCGCGCCCTGGCTGATATTCCTCTTCGGATACCTGACATTTTTTATCATGGCCTTCTGGGTTTTCGACATGAAAACCTTCAGGAATAAGCTCATCACCGTTGGGAGTATCTGGACTATCGCGATCCTCTCCTTAATCGTATTCATCCCGGTTCTACATTGGATATAATACCGGTATGACCTTGACCCAGAAACGTATCTTCGGGCTGCTGTTGTTCATGGCAGTGGTTGCTTTTGTTCTGTTTGCTCTGCCTAATGCAGTCGCCTCACAGAATCTGGCCATGGTGCAAATCTTCCAACCGGATGAGGCCGCACCCCTGTCATACATTATGAAAATGATCGCCCCTGCCCCAACATTGAATCTGGCCCTGCGGCATTTCATTTTCTACGATTATTACTATTACGGTTTCCCATTCTTTGCCGCTTCTGCCTTGCTGATGCTGCCCTTGCAATGGTTGGGGCGCTTGGGGGATATGCCTCTGGTCATGTTGGTCCTGCGCCAATTTATCAGTGTATTACCCATGCTGGCGGCTTTGTTGTTGCTCGTTTTCATGCAGGATGGGTTCCGCACCTATCGCTCGCCGGTTCTGTTTGCCTTTCTACTGGTAGTACCGGCGGTGGTGCAGAACAATTCCTGGTATCACCCGGATGGAATCACCTTTCTACTGGTGGTATTGACCATATACTTCTTGAAAAGGGATAATCTACGTTTCGGATGGAATTTCCTGCTGGCTGCCGTCATGAGCGGGGTCGCGACTGCCACGAAGTTGGTCGGGGTATATTTTTTCCTTGCAGTAGGTCTGGCATTGCTCTTGGGACTGTTGCTCAAAAAGGCTTCCTGGAAGAAACTGGTTGGGATGGCAGCAGCTTTTCTCTTGACGATGGGCCTGGCTTACTTGATCGCCAATCCTTTCTTATTCTCGCATTGGGCCCGCACCGCTTACCAGTATATTTTGTATAAACAGGGTGGGTTGCTCGAAAACGGCTATGGTGTGTTTTATGCCAAGGGTCTGCTGGCGTCCTGGCCTGATGTTCACGCTTCATATGGAGAAGTACCTTTCCTGCTGATTGCCCTGGGTGCAGCCATCTGGGGAGCCTGGCGGGGACCGCAGCGCTTATTGCATGCCATTATCCTGGCCTGGTTCATTCCTATCAGCGTAACTGTTTTCTTCCTGACACATTTTAAATTCCAATATTGGATGCCGGTTGCGCTGCCGCTCATTTCCAGCTTGGTGGTTCTTTTCCCCGAAAAGTGGAAAATGGATCGGACTGATCGTTTGGCCTGGTTCGCCCGGATGGCCTTGTTGTTGGTGTTATTCGCCCAATTCGTCCTGTTCGTTCGCTCGGATGTGCTGGCCTACAATTCCGATCTACACCGGGAACAGAACAGTACCAGCATTAAGTGGTACAGTAAGGCGCTGGCAGAGCTCGAACCATTACAAAATACAAAATTGCGTGTTTATTACGATTATCGCATGTATGTGCCAGCGAAACCCGGCTGGGTCATGGATACTAATTTCGATTTGTTGGAATATAGCTACATCCAAGAGAACCATTTCGACGTTTTGTTGTTGCTCGAGCAGCGCATCCGCGACTATTTAAACCCAAATGTTACCGGCATCGATCCGGCGCTTTTCGCCCGTAACCAGCAGTTCTATCGCGATGCAAACAACCAGACCATCACAGGCTTTCACCTGGTATATCGCGACGCTTTTGGTCTGATCTATGTCCGGTATGCACTCTATCAGGAATATTATGCAAAATAAATCTCGATACTTTCCTAATTCTCTACTAAAATCAGTTTATCCCTTTTAACATCGTACCCACCTAAAACATAAGGGTGCAGGGTATCTCTGGTAAATATTCTTTGAACGCGTGTTATGGCATTAATCCTGCCAGCGCTCCGTGCGGATCGATGTCGCCCTGAACCTCGGCATACGGAATGACCACTTCCTGTTCCGTGGCGGCCACCTGGCCTTCCGAAAAGGTGATCTGCAATCCGGTTGGTGTGATATTCCAATTCCCATAATTTGCCGCGCTGGGTTGAGCTCCATTGTAATAGCTCTCAAAATCGATTGGACGAGTTTTTAATTGAGCTATGCAGTAATTCGAAATCCTTGTAAGATAGTCGGAGCCTGGGAGAAAAAGTTGATCCATCGTCACGTCAGCACCAGCTTGTAAATCATAATTGACCGTCCGGCTGTGGGTTTTGGGACGGGATGTTTGGTATATAAAGATCTTGATCTGGAATTGTAAGCTGATTAGATTGCCAGGAGGAGATAGAAGTGTATAAACCTGATCATAGCTGCTTCCTGATGAGCCAGTGGGAACCCGTACTTCTGCCGCATTGTCTTTGAATTTTGCAACCTCTTCCTGCGTTAACAGGGTCATTTCGTTATTAAAATTCGTTACACGCGTATCGCTGCTACCTTGCAGCACAGGAATCTGTGCCTTCATCGTGTAAACGGGCCCGGGCGCTGCGCCTGTCTCATTTCGGGTTGTAGATGTAAGTGTCACTAATTGAAAGAGCGGAACGGACGTCTGTGTGGGCAGGCTGGTCTGTGTTGGCGGCAGGTTTACCGTGGCAGTGGCTGGTGGTGGGGTGGGCGTGCTGCCACAAGCCAGCACCGCTGCCAGTAAGGTACTTAACACGAAGCCTGAAATGATTTTTTTTCTACCTGATTTCATTCTGAACTGCTCTCCTTTGACTTGCGTGTAGATCGCTTCTGGATCTTTTGATCCAGTCTTTTCTCGCGGCGATTCAATTCTTCCATCCATTGCTTGTATATATAGCGCGGAATGTCGAGTGTGCCTGCCAGCTCCTTTGCACGCTTAGTCCATTTCAGCGCTTCGGCATAGTCGCGCCGCTGGTGCTCATGATACTTGGCTAGTTCCACATTGGCAAAGATGTGGCCTTGGGCGGCTGCCCGTTCCCACAAGCCGGCAGCCGCTTCCAGATCTCCCCTGCGTTTTTCCAGGTGCGCCAGCCGCTGAATGGCCAGCCAGAAATCCGCCTCGGGCAATTCCATCTCCAGGCCGCGTTCGAATAGACGGGCTGCGGTGTCCGCCTGACCCAGGTCTTCATACAATTTTGCGAGTGCCACCACGTCCAGGCCATGTTCAACTGCCTCATCGAAAGGATTTGCCAGAATGTCTGTTACGTGTGAAAGCAGCGCCGCCATTGCCACTACATCCATGGCGTTGTGGTAAAACACGCCTTTTAATGGACGGGCATCCCGGCTGCGCAGGTAATCAAAGTAAAGATAAGGGATTTCATAGCCGGGCACTTCATCAACCGTCCGCACCGCAGAAAGTACATTCTCCTCCAGATACTTCAGAGCACGGCTGGGTAGCCGGTCACGCCATAGGCGTCTGGCCAGCGGCAGTAAATCCAGGTGGGCATAATTCTTGAATGGGATCGGAATATTATGTAATGAATAACGCGTAACCAGCAGTGGCGCGTCAAATGCTTTGCCATTGAATGTCACTAGCGCTTGCGTGGGGGCCAGGAATTTCGCCATCGCCTCCAGCATGATGCCTTCCTCAGCCGGATCACGCATGAAGAATTGTTCCAGGTGAAATGCGTCATCCATGAACCGCCCCACGCCCACCAGGAAAGCATATGTACCTGTCCCGCCTGCCAGCCCACTTGTTTCAGCATCAAGAAAAGCGTAGGATTCCAGTGGTATTTCCAGGAAACGCGGCTCGCGCGCCCAGGCTGCCAGCACATCCAATGGCGCCTCCGGTCGGATGGCTGCCTGTCCATGCCGGTACTCCGCTCCAAAATTTTGTTCGGCAACAAAAGTTTCTCCGGCAGTGCCGGGCCGGTAAGCTCCAGTCACAACTTTATCAATCTCGAACTGTTCCAAGGACCGAGTCTTTGGAACATCCGATAGGCCCTGCTTCACACCTAGACTTTTAAGTTTATCTGCCAGGGAAAGTTTGCTTGCTTCAGACATCGCGTCGATTATAATCCAACCATCCTTCCAACCCAATCTTCACAACCACCTTTCTATAGCCCTTTTTAACATTGGCAACTCGCATATGTGAGCACTTTTATTTTTAAGGCTAGACAGGTATCTTTGCTGCAGCATCTCCGGCCCATCCGTCATGGACCAATGAAATCCTCAATAATAGCCGAAAAAAGGTTGAAATAGGCATCCGCCAACTGTGACGGTATAATACATGTGTGAATTCCGCACAAACCGACCAAATCAGGCTCCTTCGTCTACTTATCTCCCGTCTGGAACGCCTCTCGGTCGATTCCCACTGGGCCCGCCGCGCTAACGGGTTGCGCGGTAATATTGTCAAAGTACTTGAAGAAGCCGATTCTGGGCAGGAAATTTCCTCAGAACGCTTGGAGCACTTGACTGATGCAGCCTTCGATATCCTGCGGCGGGCTGCCCAGGATATCCCCGACCTGGAAGAATTGTTGAAAAGGAGATAGGTTGCCATGCGGTCCGGCATGTTTCTGTTTCTCGGTCTATTGTTATCCGCTTGTACCACTTCGCCTCTTCCCTTTTCACCGATTGATTTGAGCCCGACCATGCTACAGCCATCTCCCACATTCACGCTTTCCATTCTTCCCCCTTCCCCAAGCACCTTTCCAACTGACACCACCATTCCCACCCTCACACCCAGCCTGACGCCTACTTCAACCGCCACCGGAACAGCCACTCCAACAGAGATCTCTTTCATTCATATTTTTCCGCTTCAGCCGCCTTCGGCCGCCGGCTTTGCAGAGGGAACCGCCAGTCACGGCTATCCCGCCACCGATATTTTTGCCGTGGTTGGAACTAAGTTTGTTGCCGTAACAGATGGCGTGGTGGATTTCGTGTCGTATAAAGACCTTTGGGATCCGGCCCACGATGATCCTGCCTTGCGCGGTGGTCTATCCGTCGCTATCATCGGTGACGACGGGTTGCGCTACTATGGTTCGCATCTCTCTGCCATTGCTGCTGGAATCGCTCCGGGAGTCAGGGTAAAAGCCGGCGAGTTGCTTGGCCTGGTTGGGAAGACCGGGGATGCCCGCAATACCACCTCCCACCTTCACTTCGGGATTTCGCGTCCCACCTATCCCGATGATTGGAAAGCCCGCCGCGGCCAGGTGGATCCATTCCCCTACCTGCAGGCCTGGAAAGATGGTCATAACGTTACACCTCCATTACCTGACTCTTAAGAGGGTTTGAGAAAAATCATTCATATGATGAGGCGCAGCTTTCTCCTGCTTCTTCCACTCCTTTTAATTGCCTGTGATCTGGGGGCGGTTGCCATGCCGGGGTTTGTACCGCCTACCCCAACCCCACCGCCAACCCTCACTTCTTCTCCCTTTCCTCCAACTTTAACACCAACCCCTGCACCCACGAATACCCTTACTTTTACGAGTACATTCACACTCACTCCAAGTGCAACCTCAACCAGCCTGCCCTCCGCTACTCCCACTGCCACGATCAACCTGTATTCCTATGTATTCCCCATCCAGCCACCAAATCTGGCCGCCTTTTCCAAAGGCGGGCATCCCTATCCTGCCACTGATATCTTCGCCCCGATCGGGACAAATTTCGTCGCAGTGACCAGCGGCACGGTGGATGAGGTTTCCTTTGTTGATAGATGGAATCCCGCTTCCAATGTTGCCTCCGCGGCCGGTGGCTTATCCGTGCGTATTCTCGGCGATGATGGATTGCACTATTATGGCGCCCATTTATCCGCCATCGCCCACGGCATCCATATCGGGGTCTGGGTGCCGGCCGGACAGTTGTTGGGCCTGGTCGGCAATACCGGCGACGCCCGTTTTACCACCCCGCATGTGCATTTCGAGATCTCCATACCAGAACCCCCCTTCACCAAGCTGGATCCTTTTCCTTTATTGACCGCCTGGCGGGCCGGCCAGCAAATCACCCCGCCCTTACCCACTCCATAAGGAGGCAAAATGCAAACCATGCGCGCCATGCTGCTTGATGCCGCTCACACTTCCTTACACCAGGCCGATCTCCCGGTTCCGACGCCGCCAGCGGGACAGGTCCTGATCAAGGTCAGTGCCTGTGGAGTTTGCCACACAGACCTGCATATTATCGACGGCGAATTGACAGAGCCGAAACTGCCGTTGGTGTTGGGTCACCAGATTGTCGGTACCATCATGCAATCCGGGTCGGCTGCCCGGCGCTTCCAGGTGGGAGAACGCGTGGGTGTGCCCTGGCTGGGCGCCACCGACGGCACCTGCCGCTATTGCCTGCGCGGACAGGAAAATCTGTGTGACCATCCCACTTTCACAGGCTACCACCACGATGGTGGCTTTGCTGAATATACTCTCGCCGACGAACGGTTCTGTTTTAGTCTGCCAGCAGCCTATTCAGATGTGGACGCTGCACCCTTGCTGTGCGCCGGCCTGATCGGTTACCGCACCTACCGCATGGCCGGGGAAAACGTGGAAACGCTCGG
>JBEKCT010000113.1:0-11396 GCA_050014715.1 Anaerolineales bacterium
TCCGATCTGGTATTGTGACTATCAATGGCAATGAGGTATTGGCTGAACCAGAGATCCCCGACGCAGTAAAACCTGTGCTAAAAAGTCTGGGTTGGGGACACTAGGATGATAAACTCAGGTATTAAATTTGACGATATGATCGGCTTTTCAGCGAAGAAAGAAATACCATTCAGGGCAACTGTAGCGACAATCGATGCAATAGCGGCGTAAGCCCGAGCGCCCCAGCCGAAGCGGAAGTAGCGGATGACCTTGCGATGCACAACCGAAGGTGCAGGTTGGATTTCCTCGCTTCCTGCCAGATCCGCGATTGTGGGCACGAATATCGACGAAACCGATCCGATACTTGTCGAAAGATAATTCACTTTACTGTCAAGGGGATGCCTGCCACCATGAGAATTACCCGATCGGAAAATTTGGCAAGTTTTTGATTGACCTTTCCCAAACCATCCCGGTAGTACCGGCCCAGGGGATATGGCGGAACCAGACCCAGGCCGACTTCATTAGTCACGATGACCCATATACCCGAATGGTCATGATAAGCCGCAATCAATTCGTCCAGTTCCGATTCCATTTTTTGCAAATACAGTTTTTCATCCAACGGTTCTGGACACGAGGTCAACACATTACTGGCAAGCAATGTAATGCAGTCCAGAAGAACATAAGGGGTAATCGCTGCATTCTTGATCGCCTCACCAACACGGGTATGAGCTTCCAAAGTGATCCAACGCGCAGGACGACCGGCGCGGTGTGCAGCAATTCTGTTTGCCATTTCATCATCTCCTGCTTCAGCGGTTGCAACAAACAAAACTGGCTGTTGGGTCGCTGTGAGCAGGGATTGGGCGTAATCTGATTTCCCGCTTCGAACGCCGCCGAGAATTAACGTCATTTGTTTTCCCATAAACCCTCCAGAGATAACCGGTTTAATGCCTCTTGAACAGCAGCCATGGAGGATTTAAAATCCTCCTCACCAAAAACCTCGACAGTCAGTACGCCCTGAAAGCCTGATCGTAGGATAAAGTTCATCACTCTCGTCAATTCAATAATAGGAACGTTATTTAATGACTTATGGTCTCTCTCTGCAATGCCGTGGATATGCAGCACCCTGGCCCCGTCTATGTACTTTTCCAGATAAGGAATTGGATCAAGCCCATCGTACCAGAGATGGCCAATATCGATGCATCGGCTGACCGCTGACCGCTTAAGAACCTCATCCCAAAAGTTGGGCGGATATTTTTCGAGGTTTTCAACCGACAGCAAACGGGCATCCTGCACTAAATCTGCAACTATTTTCAACGCTCGCGAAGCCTGGTTATTCCAGTTCTCGATATTTGCCGGGTCTGTATTATGAAGAATTTCTCGGCCATCCAAATGAAGCACAAAGGCCCATGGATTTAACTCCAACGTGCATTCAATCACCTTACTCGCCTTGCGTATCGATATGTGTTGCTCGCTTCCATCTGTAGCCATGTGCAGATCCAAAGGAAGATGCACGGTATAACTTAACTGGTGTTGTTGAGCCACCATTCTTAACTCACGGATCGTCTCTGCATCCGGCAAGTTGTTTGGTCCATGATCAACCTCGAAGAGCACCAACTCGATATCATCCACCTGGTCAGCCAAGAAATGGACATTAGGTAATATTTCATCTGGAACGATATAAGAGGTTGTCCCAATTCGAAATGGCAACTGCTTCATCAATACCTGCTTTTTCACCGGATACAAAAACCCACTATTGTCACAAGTTCAGCCAATTCTACGATCAAGCCTAACACATCCCCAGTTACTCCACCCAGGCGTGCTTTGACTGAACAGAGCACCAACCAGGTGACGCCAAGAACAACCAGGATGACGGACAGGCCTCGCCAGCCCGCCATACCAGAGAGTATCCCAATCACCATTGCAGCCCAGATAAAGGCGGTTTTATTTAAGCCGCTTGCAAAATCTGCGCCCATCCCATCAGAACGCGCCATCTGCTGTTTCCCTGCCGGCAGTAACAAACTTCTCCCCGCCGCCGCCGCTAGAGGTAAAGCGATCCAGGCCGTATTGGTGGGCATGCTGTAGAGGCAGATGATTTTCAACAAGATGGCCAAGAATAAACCAATCCCACCGAATGTCCCCAAACGCGGGTCCTTCATGATTTCCAGTCGGCGTTTTCGGCTGGATGCATTCAACATGCCGTCAAAACAATCTGCCAGGCCGTCCAGGTGTAACCCGCCGGTCAGCCCTATCCAAACGGATGCAGCCAGCAAAGCCGCCAGTAAAGGTGGGAAAATTAAAGATAATCCATAATGAGCTACTGCTACAAGGCCGCCGATGACTGCTCCGATAACGGGAAACCACCCGGCTGCTTTTCCCAGATCGCCGGGAAGAGGTGGTTCCTTTAAGCGAACCGGAATTATGGTCAAAAAACTGATTGCCAAAACAAAGCGTTTCATTCCTTGTTGCTGACTCCGGCTTCATCAAAGGTTGCCATCTCATCCAGTATTCGTGCGGCCGCCTCAACCAGGTTAAAGGCCAGCACCGCTCCGGTGCCTTCACCCAGTCGCAAGCCCAGATCAAGCAGCGGGTGCAACCCCATTTTATTCCAGATGGCCTGGTGCCCGATCTCAACTGATTGGTGCGAAGCGACCAGGTAAGGTCTTACCCCGGGTACCAATTCCACTGCGACCAAAGCGGATACTCCTGAGATAAAGCCATCCACAACGATCGGCACACGTTCGGCCGCGGCGCCAAAGATCACACCAGCCAGGCCGGCAATTTCCAGGCCGCCCAATTTGGCCAGGACGTCCAGCGCATCCTGCGGGTTGGGTTGATTGATGCGGATTGCCTCTTCTATAACCTTCACTTTCTTTCTCAATCCAGCATCGTCAATGCCAGTGCCTCGTCCGGTCACTTGTTCGACCGGCAGCCCGGTGAGTACGGCAGTGATCGCTGAAGAAGCCGTGGTATTCCCGATCCCCATTTCGCCGATGGCAACCAGATCAAGTCCATTATTTATCTCTGATCGAACAATATCGATTCCGACCTGAATGGCATCTTCCGCTTGCGCACGGGTCATAGCTGGCCCTTTGAGCATATTCATCGTGCCAAATGCTATTTTACGATGAAGCAAGCCTTCAATGTTGTGAAAATCGTAGGATACCCCTATATCTACCACTCTTACATATGCGCCTGCCTGACGCGCCAGCACATTGACCGAGGCCCCATTATTTAAGAAATTCAGCACCATTTGGGCTGTCACTTCAGATGGATAGGCGCTGACTCCTTCTTTTACGATTCCATGGTCAGCGGCCATGACAATGACCCCTTTGCGGTGAAAATGGGGCCTGGCTTTTCCGGTCATCCCGGCTAATTGAATCGAAAGATCTTCCAAAAGCCCCAAAGAACCTGATGGCTTTGTTAATATGTCCTGACGGCTGCGGGCCAGGCTGGATGAAGAAACATCGAAAGGGGGAATGGTAGGATAAATCATAATGGCTCCTTTATATATTCATTGAATCTAAGCACATACGCGCCTAGCTAGAAATCGATCCCTGGCTGGGCCTTGATGCCCTTCTCAAAGGGATGTTTGACCAGCTTCATCTCGGTAACGAGATCAGCGTACTCAATCAATTCCTGTGGTGCATCGCGTCCGGTGATGATGAGGTGAAGTCCAGCAGGGCGGTTGGCGCGCAGCCAGTCAACCACGGCTCGGGTCTCCAGCCAGCCATAATGCAGCAGGTAGGTAAATTCATCTAGCACGATCAGGTCAAACGCGCCGCTCATTATCTTTTCCTGTGCCATTTTCCAGCCGTGCAGGGCTCGGGCAGTCGCCTCACCCGTATCCTTGGAGAGCCACGTGAAACCATTTCCAGTCTGGTACCATTCGATGCCAAGTTTTTTGGCTGCGGTGAATTCTCCCGGTGTGGCCGTTTCAGCCTTGATAAACTGGATCATGCAAATGCGGTAGCCGCGGCCCCAAGAACGCAGAATCAATCCCAGCGAAGCGGTTGTCTTCCCTTTACCTTCGCCTGTATTGACAATCGTTAGGCCGGTATGGGGTCTGGATGCATTCATTTAGCCTCCTCGTTATTGGCGGTAGGAAGATTGCGAATTCATTCGGGACGGTCCGTGGTTCTCTCGCCTAGCGCAGCTATTTAAACAGCTCGGGATGGATCAGCCTGGCCAGCGCTTCCAGCCCGTCCACCAGGCGCGGGCCGGGCCGGCTGACCAGGTTGTCGTCAAAGGGGAAGACCTGCTTGTTCTTCACTGCCTGCAGGTTCCCCCAGCCCGAACGGGCGATCACCTTATCCGGTGTTTCGCCGTAGGCAGAATCGCCCAAGATGATGATCTGGGGGTTGTCGACCAGCAACTGCTCCAGACTGATCTGTGGCCACTGGTCCTTGAGTTGTGTAAAAACATTAACCCCACCCGCCCGCTGGATCAACTGGTCCACGAATGTCCCGCCACCGCTGGTATAGGGTTTGGTTGGGTCGGTTCCGTCTAGTTCATAATACACGCTGGGGCGGGAGATTGCCGTGGCAACCTTTGCATCCACCGCTGCGACGCGCGCTTTAAGCGAAGCTACCAAAGTCGCGGCATCCGCGGCATGACCGGTCAAGGTACCGACCGTTTCGAGGTTGGCGTACATGCCCTCCAGTGTAACCGGATTCTTCAGGTAATACACCGTTAACCCCAGCTTCTCTAGCGAGGCAACCAACTCGGGCGCGTTAATCTCAGCGACCAGGACCAGGTCCGGGTGCAGGGCTACGATGGCCTCGGTGTTAAAGTTGCCCATTGAGCCACCTATATCTGCCACGGCCTTGGCTTGCGGCGGGTAATCCGATAACGTGTCCCGGCCGACCACCTGCGATCCGGCACCGACAGCAAACAGGATCTCGGTATTTGAGGGAGCCAGCGAGACGATGTGCTGGGCCGGGCTCGGGAGGACCACATTGCGGCCAAGATCATCGGTTAACGTGATGGCCGCCGTAGTCGGGGTTGGGGGAAGGGCAGTCGCAGTCGGTGGAAGAGCGGTTGCGGTCGGAGCAGGAGTAGGCGTTGCCGTTGCAACGGAACCGCAAGCCACCAGCAGAATCATGGTCAAGAGTGCCAATGGTAATTTGTGGTACATACGAATTCTCCTTGGGAGTAATATCAAATTAAAATCCCCTGCCGATTGGGCAGGGGAGGGGGAGAGGCCTTCCAGAAGAGCCGTTCCCACCTCCTTATCGCGAGAGTGTGGAGAATTGACCAAGGTGGGCGACCTGACTTGCTCCGAAGAGCTTACAGTTGCGGGACAGCGCCGGACTTTCACCAGCTTCGCCATTGAGCCTTCCCATCCGGGGGAAAAGGCACCTTGACCAGATAAGCGATTGTGACTTGATTGTATACCTACCAACAAAAAACGTCAATGAATTTGAAAGGGAAAAGAACCCATTTTATTATTGAATCTCCTTAAAGAATAATTGAGTGAAGCAGTTTTGTAATAATGGAATGATAATCATTGAAAACGCACCTGAAATGATGTCAATTCTACCTCGCATAAAACAGGCGCTATGAAACGATAATAAGCTACCAGGATTTGCGAAGCGGTTGGGGAGTGATCATCTGCAATATGCATAACCAAACATTTCCTATCAATCAGTGTCCAACCCCCATAAAAAGCAGATTTAGCTTGTCGCGATTTGGTTTCATCTGTATACTGTAAACAATCCCATTAGGTATTGTGGAATGAATCTTCAAGAGGTGAATCTGGTGACCAGGCTGACTATTTTTGCTTGCCCAGTTTTTGATTAACAAAAGAATCGAGATCATTATGTCTGAATTCACTCTGCCGTTCTCTGATCCGGCTGCCACACTCGAAGTGGTGGGCGGGAAAGGTGCTTCACTGGCAAAGCTTTCCCGGACGGGGCTGCCGGTTCCGGGTGGTTTCCACATCACAACAGAGGCCTACCGGCGCTTCGTCGCCGACAACCGGCTCCAACCCCGCATCCTGGATGCGCTCCGGGAAGCTGACAGCGCTCAGCCGGCCAGCCTGGAGACGGCCTCCCGCGGGATCGGTGCGCTTTTCAGCGGAGCACAGATCCCGGCGGAAATTGCCGCTGCCATAACAACCGCGTATGCCGGCTTGCAAGCGCCGCCTGTGGCAGTCCGTTCGTCCGCCACCGCCACCGGTCCAGCCGGTTTCACTGGCCAGACTGCCATTTGTGTTGAAAGTCAAGAGAGTGCCGCCAACCGAAATCACGTTCGGCGAAGCATAGGGATAATCAGTGGGAAGCCCGGAATCCCCGGCGGCAAAGAAAAATAACACACCCGAGCGTACGAAATTCGAATCGTAGGCATTTTCACCGGAAAACTCGCTTCCGCCCCAATTGTTGCTGACGTAATTGGCATGGGCGGAGGCGTAATTTTCTGCTGCCAACAGATTAGGAAACTGCTGCTTTTGGCCTCGATCAGCAAAATCTTCGCTCCCGAGGCGATGGCATTTGCCCATTCGATATCCAGCAATATTTCAAGCGCCCAGCCTGCATTGTTACCTGGATAACTTGTCCCACCGGTCTGGTTTACTTTCTTAAAGCAACCATTGGCTGCCATGCAGGCTGGCAGGCCGAATTGCTTGCTAAACATACTCAGATCGTTTGCCGCGGTCGGATCATTATAGGGATCCACCAATGCAATGGTTTTTTCCGCGCCGGCGGAGTGTTACTGGTGGAAAAACCATAGACTGCTTTCATAACAGCAGGCGTCAGTCCGACCGGGGAACCAGCGGCATTTGGCCTTGCCCAGGCAATACAACGAACATCGCCGCGGGCAGCCGGGCCGGGACAAACCGGCCTGGCGTCAATGGTGTTTCCTTTATCTTTTGGAGAAGCGGCTGCCTCCGTCACGGTAAATGATAAGGATCCCAATAGGACAACGATTAAGAAAAGATAGAGCAAATTCTTGGGTTCCATATTTATCTCATTTACCAGTAAATGGGATAAATTCAGTAATCGTAATATCATGAAATAATTTCTCTTGCCTTAAAGCCTGGCTAGAAGAAAATAGGGATATTGTTTATTGACCGCCTCACGCCCACACCCGGCTGCCTGAAGTCCGGAGGAAAAAGACTGTTCAATGGAACCATGGCGCAAAAAAAGCCTCACGGCTGATTGAGGGGGGCAACCAACCGTGAGGCAGGGCGGATTATACATGATTATAGGAATAATGCAAGGCATGAAAATGCGGTTGCGCCGTCTTTCCAGGTGCGGTATGATTTACAAGAAAGGAGCAGCCATGAATATTTTTGAGGCCAAAGAAGCCAAAATTAAAGCCTATCTCAAGTTTCTTAATAAGAGTGGCGCCACCAACCACAAAAATGCTGTTAAGATCGTAGAAGTGGAACGGGCGCTTAAGATCGAGGACCGCTTATTCGATGAAATCACCAAATATCTGATTGCGGAAGGGTCGATTCAACGCTCGGCTGGCCTTGTTCACATTACCAAGGCTGGGCTTGCCAAGCTCTAAAACCCTTGACAAGGATAGATCCTTTACAGCTTTCGACCAAGAAAAGAAACAAGCCTTCCGATATTTATTTGAAACTGACGTGGTTCCATTTAGGAAATCTTCCTGCCAGAATATGCAGAACAGGCGGGACGAGGTTTTCAGTCATCCTGGATAATCCGAAGTAACCAGACCCGTGATAAAAAAAACACCCCATTCGGGGCGTGGCGGTTATTTAGCTTTCTTCCTGGCGCGTTGGTAGGGGATCAACAAAAGGAATCCGATGGCAATGACCACTTCACCCACCTGTACTCCGGCGGCCTGCCAAGGTCCGAAATAGGGAACTTGCGGTCGTAACTGGGAGCCAAAGCCGAATACGTCTGCCATGCCGGAGAAGACGGAGATTACATAACCGGTGGTAACCATTCGTATGCCGATATCTGCAGGGATGGAACGGTCGCCATTTCTCCAGAAGGCCATCAAACAAATATATCCACCTATGCAAATGGTGGCCAGACCCACCAGAAAAACAGATATTTGTACAAACCCGACCACCGGACTACGATCCAGGTCGAAAAGAGCCGGACGGGCGCCCACCAAGAAAACCAGCAGGCCAATCAAAGTTATGGACAACCCGGTGCGAATGCGGAAGCGGGAAGGAATGGCCCCCAGGGGGGTTGTTTCAGGGGATATGGAAGATTTTAGATTAATGTTCATGCCGGTAAATTTGTCCGCAGATGGCGCAGCCAATTCTCCCCAAGAATGGCCGTGACCTCTTCGTCCTGATATCCTTTCGCTTTCAGGATTGGGCCAAGGTCCTGCAGGTCAGCAATGGTGTCCATACCAGCAGGTAAGGAGTTCAGGCCAAACCCACCGTCAAAGTCGCTTCCCAAGCCGACATGCCGGGCATCCCCAGCCATCTGGCATATGTGGTCCACGTGAGCAGCCAGGGTTGCGAGGGTAATACCATCACGTTTATCCCCCATTTTCCAGCCAGCCTTCAGGAACGCGCAAAGGGGCAGAACACCAATGATGGCGTCTCGCGAAATAAGTCCTTTGATGACATCTTCGGGAAGCAGCCGGTTGCCGCCGTAGCCGGGCAGGAGGGCGGCGGCGTTAGCGTGGCTGGCGATAATGGGACCTTCGTACATATCCAGAGACTGCCGCACTGATAATTCATCCATGTGACTGATATCCAGGGTGAAGCCCAATTCGGCCATTGCTTCAAGCAAGGCGCGCCCGTCATCGGTCAGGGGACCTGGTTCATGGGTTCCGCCACAGAAACGTGTGCCGGCCCAGGCCAGGCCGATTATCCTCAGGCCGGCTTGCCACCATTCATCCAATTCAGCCGGAGTGCGCACCCCCTCGGCTCCTTCCATCAATGGAACCAGACCTACCGAGTGAGTAGTTTGGCTGGAATCATTCCAGTCGGCCAAAACGGTTTCCAGGTCTGCGCGGGTGGCGATCAATCTAAATTTATCAGGGGCTTGATCTGCCAGTTTATGATACGTGTCCAGCTGGGTACTGTAAATGCGATGGGCCTGGTTAAAGTCGGCGTAGGCTTGTGTTTCCCAGTCGCCGATTCTGCGACGCAGGGGTGTGGCGAACAATGTACTGAAAACAATGGCCACTCGTCCGCGTTGAAAATCAGGCCAGCCAAGGACGGATTGACCGTTATACTTAATCACCTGGGAACCGGTGGCCGTTTCGATCCGGCGCGTTTCGGCTGCGGAACGGGTGTAATCCCGCCCGAAGGTCAGCATGTTATAGGCAATATCTTCGTGGGCGTCAACAATCAAAGTGGGTTGCATAGGCGGATAAAAAACCCGGTTTCAGGAGAAACCGGGTTTCGGGATCACTTTTCGGGAGCTTCCCCGGTGGAAGGTTCTGGACCTGTGGGAGGTTCTTCTTGTAAGGGGGCCACATCTGGAGCAGCAACATTTAGTGAAGCCGCATCCGGTGCAGCCACATCTGGTGCAGCTACATTTGGTGCAGCTACATCTGGTGCAGCTACATCTGGTACGGCCACCTCCCCGGCCATCTCCAGGCTGACTCCATCCAGACTGATCTGCTTCAAGTCGAGGTCTTTGAATGCACCCGAATCCACTTTGCGCAGGCTCAGGCCAATCCGACGCTGGTCGGGGTCAATCCGGATGACCCGCAAGGTAACCACATCGCCTTCGTGCAGACCGGCTTCCTTAGGATGCTCGATGCGGTTTTCACTGATCTCGGAGATATGGATGAGACCTTCCAGGTCGCCTTCCAGACGTGCGAAGGCACCGAACTTGGTCAAACGTGTTATGACACCTTCGACAAGCTGTCCCACCTTGAATTTGTCCACCTTGCTTTGCCAAGGATCGCTTTGCAAAGCGCGCATGGACAGGCCAATACGCTTCTTCTCGCGGTCGATATTGATGACTTTGACCTTGACTTCCTGTCCCACTTCGAGCACTTCGGAGGGGTGCTGGACGCGGTCCCAGGAGATTTCAGAAAGGTGTACCAGGCCGTCTGCACCGTTTACATTGACGAACGCACCGAAATCTGCCAGGCTGGTGACCTTGCCGGTATAGGTTTCACCTTCTTTCAACGACTCGATGACCCGTTCCTTGATGGACTGGCGTGTTTCGCTGGAAGCTGCCCGTTCGGAAAGGATCAGGCGGCGGCGTTTGCGATCCACTTCAATAACGCGAACACTGATCGGTTCACCGATCATTTTGGCGTATCGCTGGTCGGGGGTATCGCCTGTAACTCCCATGCGACGGGAAATGCTCAATTGGGAAGCTGGGATGAAACCGCGCAATCCATAGACAGGGACAATGATGCCGCCCTTGTTGAATCCATCCACTTTGCCTTCGTAGGTTCCGCTGTCTTCGAGCATCTTCTCGACTTCAGCCCAACCTTTTTGCTCCTGGGCACGCGTGTACGAAAGCACCACATTACCATTATCATCTTCGGCATTCAGCACATAAACCAGGATTTCCTGGCCCACCTGTAGAGCGGCGCGTTCATCAACCGGAATAGATTCCAGTTCACGGCCGGTAATCACACCTTCCGATTTTGCTCCAACGCTGACCAATATTTGGGTCGGGCTGAGGCTGGCGACCACGCCAGTACGAATTTCCCCAGGTTGGGGAAAATCCAAGGTCATCCCTTCCTGATTCAGGAGGGTTTCCATGTTGACATTATTATTATTGTGTTCGGCGGGCTGAATACTCTCGGGCGCAGCCCCCTGCCCGAGCAGGGAATCGTTTTGATCCATATATGGGAAACTCCGACGGATAAGATAAAGAGGATTATACAGGCGATTGGGTAAGTTGACAACCCTTACAATTTTCACATAATGGACCAAAAGCGAGGCGATATTTAATCAGTCCGCAGGAGAATCTTGCAGCCCAAGCAGGTAAAACGACAGGCTTTTTTTAGGAAGCTTTCTTCCTAAATGACCGGTTTGTGCCCATGATGGCACCGACCAACACGATGATGACAATTACACCTGCAAATACGATGATACCGGTGGTATCTCCAGGAACCGAATTGGAGGTTGGACCTGGGGTTGGCGTAAATTCAGTTTCATTTCCCGATGGGTGGCTTACAAAGGCTGCCGCTTCAGCAGAAGCTGCCCGGGCAGAGTCAAAGGCATGCAAAACGCCTGCCAGGAAGGTGACGGAAACCAGAAGAATACTTAGAATAATGAGCGGATGGGGGATGCGGGCAGGTTTCATGTTCCAGCCAAGTATAACAGAAACCTGCGTTCATGCATCCGAAAGATCAACAAAGAACCAAAAACACCTCTAGGGAAGAGGTGTTCTTCTGGCGGAGAGGGCGGGATTCGAACCCGCGAACCTTTGTGGGTTACACGCTTTCCAAGCGTGCGCGCTAAGCCAGCTACGCGACCTCTCCGTTTGAGCGGGCGAATTATACCAGAGAATCTT
>JBEKCT010000114.1:0-11212 GCA_050014715.1 Anaerolineales bacterium
GTGGTCTGGCTCTTGCCCGAACCGGTCCGCACGGCGCACACCGAGACGACCGGCTTGGTGGATTTGACCTGGGTGAGCTTCTCGCCCATCAGGCGGAAGTCCGGCCCGGCGGCCAGCACCATCGAAGCCTTGTGCATCACCACCTCGTGCGGCACATCCGAATAAGCAAAGATGACCTGATCCACCTTGAATTTCTTGATCAGCTTGAGCAGGTCGCTTTCGGCATAAATCGGAATACCTTTCGGATACATCTTCCCGGCCAGCTTGTGCGGATAGGTGCGGCCTTCGATGTCGGGGATCTGGGTCGCGGTGAATGCCACCACTTCATAATCCGGGTTGTCACGGAAGAAGACGTTGAAGTTGTGGAAGTCGCGCCCGGCGGCGCCCATGATGAGAGTACGAACAGGGGACATAGCTAAACTCCTTGACAGAAAAGATGAATTTCAGCCAGGTTCTTCATTGCACCGCGGCAGCCGTTGCCATTTTTATGGAGCAGCAACAGGCTGGGAGGCTCCTGCGCTTTTTCGGAGCTCCCGTACTTGCTTGATCATCCCACGGTGAAGCAGGAACGCGCTGATTTTCGAGCTGACCTTCGGTCAGTGCGTCACATCACTTCTGGGGCTGTGATGCCCAAAAGCGCCAATGCATTGGCAAGAACATATTTGGTCGCCGCCACCAATCGCAAGCGCGCCGCCCGTACCGGCACATCGGCCTGCACGACCGGGCAGGCGTCATAAAAGCCGGCGAAGGCTTTGGCGATGTCATAGGCCAGGCTGGCGATGACCAGTGGCTTGTATTCGGTTGCCGCGCGCTGCACTTCATCCGGGAAGCGGCTGATGATATCGATGAGTTCGATCTCAGCTGGTTCCAATGTGTAAGTAAATGTAGCCGTCGGAAGGTCTCCGATGGTGACTCCGGCCTTCTTTAATATCGAGTTGCAGCGCACATGCGCATATTGTATATAGGGTGCCGCTTGCCCATTGAAATCCAGTGCAGCCTGCCAGTCAAAGGTGACCAGCTTGGTATTCTCGCGCGCCAGGATCGGGTATTTCAATGCCCCCAGCCCAACCGCCTTGGCCACCGCCTCTAGCTGTTCACCGCTTAAGTTGGGATTCTTCTTGGTGGCTTCCGCCCTGGCTCTTGAAATGGCCTCGCGCAGCAGGTCTTCCAGTAGCACCACCGTTCCCTCACGGCTGGAAATCACCACGTTCCCCGGAAGGGTGACCAGTTCATACGCTACGTGCACGCATTTCCTGGCCTGTTCATATCCGGCAATTTCCAGGATCTTGAAGATCTGCGTGAAATGCAGGGACTGGCGCACATCCACCACATAAATCGAGCGGAACAGGTCCGGGTAATCCCTGAACTTATGTAGCACCAAGGAAAGGTCTTCGGTGGCATATAATGCGGTTCCATCCGAGCGCAGCACCACCGTGGTACGGTACTGCTCTTTCGTAAGCCCCAGCAGCTCATCGATCTTGACCAGCACCGCCCCACCCTGCGGTCGTTCGTCCGTGGCAATGCCGTCTCGGACCAGTTGCTCCACCACTTGCTTGCCCGGGTCTTCTTCTTCACTGTTGAAGTAATACTTGTCAAAGCGGATATCAAGTTGGTCGTACATTTGGTGGAAGCCTTCCAGCGACCACTGGCGGGTCTTCTCCCACAGCGCCACGACCTCCGGATCGCGTTTATCCCAGCGGGCGTAAACGGCCCGCACTTCGGCTTCCAGATCAGGGTTTTCTTCCAGCCTTCGGCTGGCATCCGCGTAGACTTTGCCCATCCACTCGGTGATATCGGTATCGGGCTCCTCGCCGGAATGGTATTTTATATATGCCCACAACCACTTGATCACGTGCAGGCCCATGTCACCGGGGTAGTTGGCGCGTACCAGGTTATAACCGGCAAATTCGATAATCCGGGCCAGCGCATCCCCCAGGATGGCGGAACGCAGGTGACCGACATGGAAAGCCTTGTGCGTGTTCGGCTGTGAAAATTCGATCATTACGCGCTGTCCGGTAGCCGGCCCGCTTCCAAAGCGGCTCTTTTGTTCCAGCACCGTTTCCACCACCCGGCCGGCATATTTCACCGTTTCGAAGTACAGGTTGAGATAGCCCTTGACAGCCTCGATCCGGCTGATGCCGGCGGCATTGACCAGGGCGTCCCTGACCAGCAAGGCCATTTCCTGGGCACGCTGCGGTACGACCACTTTTTTCCCGGCCCGGGCCTCGAGCGCCGCGCTGGCAAAAAACGAAGTGGAAATGCCCCACTCCCCGCTGAAAGGGATGGGCTTCCATTCCAGCGTGGCGAGAACCAGGCCCTGCGCCGACGCAAAATTCTTGATCTTGTCTTCAATGGCTTGCTGTTCTGACTGGAACATGGTCACCTTGGTCGGGATTATATCTCATTCAATCGCAGCAAAAAGCGGGAGGCCCAATCGTTCTGGGCGCTCCCGCTCAAAGTTTTTGCAAGCCGTGAACACTTACTCTTCCTTTTTTGCGCGTGGTTTCCTGGTCGTGGCAGGTTCCTTCTTCGCTTTCGGAGTCCTGGTTGCAGCGGTTTTCTTGGGGGCAGCCTTGGGTTCAGCCTTGGCTTCGCTTTCCGCTTCCGGCTTGGCGGCCCGCCGGCGCGGCGCAGCCTTCTTCACTTCTGGTTCAGCCGCCGGTTCGACTATGGCGGGCTCGGCTACCACTTCCACCGGCTCCATTTTGGCAAACGCCTTCACCAGACGGCTCTTGCGGCGGGCGGCATTATTTCTATGAATGACACCCTGTTCGGCTGCCTTATCCAATGCGCTGATGGCAGTGGCCAGGGCAGCTTTCGATTCGGGTAATCCTGAATCGAAGGCATTGCGGGCATTCTTGACGGCGATGCGGGCGGTGCCGCGGTAAACACGGTTGCGCAGACGACGCTTATCGTTCTGGCGGTTACGCTTGATTTGGGACTTGATATTAGCCACTTGCTTCCTCCATAAATAATACGATTGCCCGGCAGAGTGTATAAGCTGAAGCCTCCACCTTTCATTCTCTTCATTGGAAAATTCATTCAAACAAGCAGCAGGCAATAACCCGCTACCAAAGCACAGTATTTTACTTTACGCCGGGGAATCTGTCCAGATTTACTGCCCTCGGGTTTTTATTATAGCCATCGAAAATAAAAATTCACCGGAGATAAACGGGGTTGAATATGTTTCGCTCTAATAAACAACCGAGGGGTTGTTTATATGAATCCAGTTTATCTCTGATTACATCGTCCCCGTAATTTGGGGAACACCGTACCCGTCCTTTGGTGTACATCGTCCCCATCTTTTGGGGGATCTCCGGTTAAATCAATCCTTGATTATTAAAGAGTTTATTATGCAACCTTCTCGAATTTCTCGTAGGGCGTATTGCAGACCGGGCACCGTCCGCCTTCCGGCAGCTTGCCCCGGTGGGTATAACCGCACACCGGGCAAATGTAATACTCGTCCTCGGGCAGGTCCTTGCCTTTTGCCAGCGTCTCGGCCGCCTCGCGGTAGAGCGACTCGTGGACCTTCTCGGTCTGCAAGGCATAATTGAAGCTCTGGGCGGCACGTTTATCGCCTTCCGTCTGGGCCTCGGCCAGCATGGTCGGGTACATCGTGACCACTTCGTAATTCTCGCCGGCGATGGCCACTTGCAGGTTCTCCGCCGTGTCCTTGATCCCGTCCATGGCCCGCAGGTGGTTGTGGGCATGGATCGTCTCCGCCGCGGCAGCCGCCCGGAAGAGCCTGGCAATCTGCGGGAAACCCGCCTGGTCGGCTTTCTTGGCGAACGCCAGGTACCGGCGGTTGGCCTGGCTCTCGCCTGCAAAGGCCATCTTCAAATTATCAACGCTCTTGGACATTTTTACCTCCATTAGGATGATTTCTTTATCAATTATATTAAAGCATATTCTGCGCACTTCACCGCAATAAAATGGTCATCATTCCGGGGTGATAAATCTCCTCAATTTGTCCCGCACTTTACTCGGACTCCGAAGGCAGGAGACTTAGGAGTCCGTTATTCCTAAAAGAACAACCGAGACACAGAAAAAACCAAATAAAGTTCTTCCTTCGTATCCGCCTGTCCTGTAGTGCACTTCTGCAGGATTGTTCCCGTTTGTCCCGCGGTGTTCTCCCGCGGGAATTTGTCCTGCAGTGCACTTCTGCAGGATTGTGGTGAATTCTTTTTGGATTGACTCGCCGCTTCATCGACGGTATGATACCTTTGTCTTCAGGCTGGCCGGGCGGTCGCGGCCTTGGGCGTAAGTCCAGAGTCGAGGAAAGTCCGCACTCCAAAGGGCACGGCGCCGGGGAAACCCCGGGACGGGGAAACCTGCCGGATCAGGGCCACAGAAAATAACTGCCTCTGCCTCGTGCAGAGGTGATGGTGAAAAGGTGGTGTAAGAGACCACCGGCGTCCGCAGCAATGCGGGCGGCCAGGTAACCCCCGCCGGGAGCAAGGCCAAGCAGGGACGAGAAGCTGCTCGCTTCATTAATTAGTCCCGGGTAGGTTGCTCAGAGAGATGATCGCACAGGCGCGCGCGCCGGGATGAAGCCATGTCCTGAGCTTCGGCGAAGGGCTTCAGGCGTAAACCGGAATCAAACGCTGGACAGAATGCGGCTTATAGGCTGGCCTGAAGACACTTCTTCAACCCTCCATCTTGAGGGAGACAGAACCTTAATAATTGAAACCGAAAGTTTACTCATTATCGTTGGCCAATTCTTTGTAGAGTCGAATATATTCCTGTTGATATACAAAATCTTCAACATAAGACTCTTGTACTTGTTCTAAATACTGGCGCGCCTCTTCCAACTCGCGAAAGTTGTAATAACGCAATGCTGTCGCAGGATCCTTGTGACGTAGGATTTTGGCCAACAATGCAGGTGAAACACCCAGACGAGATAACATTGCACCCAAGGAAGCACGTAAACAACGAGAGGTTAAATGTTCAATGCCATGAAGATTTCCCCATATCTTTACCGCCGAAGTAACATCTTTTCTATCCCATTGATTCCTAGCAAAGTTTACAAAGAGGTAATCACTATCAGATAAATGCGATACATACCTGGATAAGGGCTTAATCATCATGCTCAAAATAGGTAATGTTTGATCCTCTTGTGACTTCGTGTCTCGCAAAGTGATCAAGTAATTCCCGAAATCGAGATCCTTCTTGACTAATTTTGCGGATTCGCTAGGACGTAATCCGAGGTGGCTAGTAAGCATGCTGACGATTGTCATTTGATACCAAGGACGTTGCATATCAAATCGCAAACAAATTAACTGCTTAAACTGTTCATCAGTCAGTTCTCCTGGATGCCTTGGCGTATCTTGAATTCCAGTCAAAGCCAAAAGATGCCGAAACCTCGCAAAATATTTTTCCGGGCGGTAGCTAGTCCCTGATGTTGTAGGAAACAGAATCTCAGTTGTCGGGAATAAAAGCTCGAGCCTGTGAAGATAATCAAGGAAATATTGCGGAGCTGGAGAAACCAACGTTTCTTCAATCAAGATTGAAGTGCTATCAGACAATACATTGTCCCGGTGAAGATTTAGTATTTTTCTATATTCCCAACCACTTTCTCTTACAAGGAAAGAAGTTGACAGTTCTCGTAAAAAAGTAAATTCAGTAGATGCTATACAATCCATCTCTTGCCGCCTTTCTAAATTTATTAAAATCCTTTGGAGATAAAGGACGGGTCGGATTTCTGCCTTTTTTGAACACAATATCCATGTCGTCAAAAGTCATAGACGGATGGCCAACTCTTTTCGTTTTATAAAGGAAGCTCCAAAAGCGTCGTACACCAATCAAGCGTCGTTCGATGGTCGAATTTTTTAACCCCCGTTCAACAAGGTGCTCATGGAACTGCTGAAAAATATCAGGTGTGATAATAAATCTCTCTGCGTCAGCATCTACGTGCTCAAAGAAAAACCCGATGAATACCTTGCTATCGCGTAAGTAGGCATCGGCTGTTGCAGAATCGCGTTTTCTGCTAATAATAAGATAACGCCGAAATTCAGCAAGAAGCTCTTTGAAATTTTGTTCTGAATCGCAATACATATTTTATCTTTTACGATGCGAATATGGTCGCTGTAGTTGCCAAGATTTTACTCAAAATCTACATTGGAGTCAATAGCTATGCCTAAGAAAATCAAACCCAATATGCAATCTGCAGAATTAGGAAATTTCTTGTCAATAGTGGCATCAGAACGAGGATTATCACTAAGAGCTATGGCCGCTGGTGCTGATATTAGTCATACATATCTGTCGGAAATCATAAGCGGGAAAAAAATACCAGAAGCCGGTGTATGTAATGCTCTTGCTGATTTTCTAGAAATACCGCGCCTTAAATTTTATCGGCTAGCTGGATGGTTAGATTCAGAGTTTGTTGAACGTTTAGAAGAAATTACCAATCAAGATCCTGAACTTAAGGAAGTGTTAAACTCCATCATAAGCGCCGATGATAAAAACCGCGCGCAATTAATTGAACTTATACGGGCTGGGGTAAGAAAATGAAGAAAAAGCTAAATCTTCCTCGTTTTGATTTAATACCAGCGATATCTATCCTCATGGTGATGTATATAACTCAAATTGTTATTATGTTTGAACCACAATGGGCACGAATATCAGTTCGGTTGTTATTTAATTTATCGTCTATTTTGCTGATTTATTTGTTAGTAAAATACAGTAGAGGTATCAATCCTTATAATCAACACAAGTTAGAAAAATTAGCGAATTCAAAATATTCCACGGTACAAATAATTGGAATAACTGCACGTCTCAAGTTGATGAGAGGCGTTTTTTGTCAATTAGCTGCGTGCTGGGCTGGTGTATTTACAAGTTGTATTTTTATATCAAAAATCAACAACATCTTGCAAGAGAATTTGATTTTATGTTCAACTATTGGTGTCCTTATATCTCTTGTAGCCTTCGGTTGGTACGATTCCAAAGTAAGTAAAATAACAAAAACTTATCGTAGCAGGTAGTAATAAGGGATTGTTTATAAATGGGCAGATTATTCAGAAATGGTAGTAAAACGAGAGATTCCACGGGAAGAGTAAAAACGGAGATTGGTCAATTAAGAATGACTTACACAATCCTCGAAAAATTATCATAAGTGCAGTTCGCAGCCCCTTGGGGGCACCTGCTCATAACGTTAGAAATATCGATTCCGATCGTTCGTAAAAAGCGTATCCGGTGAGAATCGCAAGGCACGCATTTGTTAGTGATGTCATCCTTGCTTAGATCAAACATCCCTGTTCCCCTCCCCGTGCCATCGGGACACACGCTCCCCTGGCACACTTACGGCGATAGGGTGCGGAGTCTCTCCCAAGTCAGAGTTCAGGGAACGTTACGCGGACAGGCTATCCACCTCGTCCTGTGAGTAGGCTATCCGCCTACTCATTTTGGCGCTGCAGTTCGGACGGATGTGCGCCACGAGTTACGAACTTATCTGGAAGAGCTCTCCGAAAAAGTGGATGAGACCGTGGATCTATCCGTCTTGGATCAAGATCATCTGGTGTTTCTGGATCAGGTCGCCAGGCTCCAGCGTTTACGGGCAGTTTCCAGGGGGGGGGTAAAAATTTACTGCATTGCATGGCCAATGGAAAAGCGTTGCTCGCGTTGTTACCTGTTGACGGGGTGATCCGCATCTTCCCGAAAAAAACTTGAAATGTTCACCCCAAACACAATTCAATCGCGCCAGCAATCCCTTCAGGATCTAGAAACCATCCGCGCCGATGGAATCGCCTCTGATCGCGAGGAACACACCTTGGTGATCTTTTCGGTGGGTGCAGTTGTAAACGCACCCCAGGATACCATGGCGGTGATCACGATCCCGGTGCCATCTATCCGGTTCTATGTTAATGAGGATGAATTTGTTTCCGCATTAACTCAAACTTGCATGGTAATATACTGGCGCTATAAATTATCGTAGCAATGATATGCGGCAATCCATAATATCCTGAAGATATTTGGGAGAGAAATCTATAAATTGGTCATCAGGGATTCGTGCAGAGTGCTCAGCCGAAAGGAAAAACTTGTTATGAGCCGTTCTTTCAGACATGTCCCAGGCACGATACCTTATATGGCCAATACCCCTCACCCTGTCGCATTGTTGAAATAGGGATGTCTTCCACCAGATTTTTTGTTGTGCCATAATCTGTTTTGACCATATAGTGTTTAAATATTCCAAGATGCGGACAAGCAACCTAATAAGGAGACCAGAAACGATGAACCCTGTTATCAACCCGGAAACGATCGAGAAATGGCCGCTCGAAAAGCATGTTGGGGTGGTATCCAAGCTCCTGGCAGATGGGCAAAAAATGACCGTGCTATGGTCGCGCTGGGAGCCGGGTGCCAGTGCACCTGAGCATATTCACCCGCACGAGCAAATCGGGATTTGTCTGGAGGGCAAGATCATCTTCACTATCCAAGGAGTGGATTACATAGTCCATGCGGGTGAGTATTACCACATCCCCCCCAGCACCCCGCATGCCGAGCGGAATGATAGCCACCAGGCCGCGATCCTGACCGATTTCTTTGCCCCCATCCGCAGTGACCTGCTGCAACGGCATTTTGATTCTGAGATCGTTGCTGAGAACACCACAGGGAAATGCTCCCCCTAAAAGGAGGTGAAAAGTAAATCAGAAAACTCATTCTCGCAGATAGCATCCATCCTATCCTTCTGAATGGATCCAATCTTCCGATGGAAAAAATCCAAAATCCTAAACGAGGAGAATGGAATGTTCAAAAAAATGCAAGTTTTCGGCAGTATCGTTATACTGCTGGCCATCGTCCTGACGGCCTGCGGAACGGCTGCCACTCCCACTGCCGCTACAGCGACTCAAGCCCCGCCAGCACCGACTGCCATCACAAAACGAATAAACTCATCATTGTAACTATGAGTCTCCAGTAAGAACCCACACATTTAAAAACCCAGGCACTGTTCTGAAGGCATGGAGAGCTAGGATCGAGACCCCAAAGCGGCTTTGATCGATGGCCAAAAAGAAAAGCCCTATCGCTCTGAAGAACATTTTGGGACTTTGAGGGACTTGCCTGGCCGGTTTTTCGCTTCCAGGTACCGCTGGATCCTTCGAATGTTGGCCAAAGACGCCGAACCGATCACCAAGCCAGTAATCCGGAACGATCCTCGTAACGGCAATTTGCTGGTAGGGAGGGGGTGTTTCACCGAGCGGATGGTTGCCTCGATCGTAGCTCGCAGGTTGGAACTTTTCTTTTTCTGGGCCAGGCTGAGGCGTCGGCGTTGGGAAGAATAGACGTCCTGGAGTTGGAACCTCAGATGATGGTGGGCATCGCGTTTCCCCGGGGAGGCGGGGCATTGAGCAGCTTGCCAGAATGGGCATTGAGAGCAAATGGCTGAATCGAAGAGGGCCACGAAACCCTTCTTCTGGGAGCCCGGATGCACTGAAGATTTCTGCTGTTGAGGACAGGTACCTTGCACGGGTTTGCCTGCCTTGTTCAGTTAGATCACAAAATCGGAGAAGCTGAGCTTTTTCGGGTTGGTTTCACGGCCGCGAATGGCGGTTTGGATGTGAGTGACATGCTGCTCCTGCAGCACACGATCCGCTTCCTGACCTCCATGACCCCCATCCGTGTAGAGTTGGTCCAGGTTCATGCGCTCCTTCAGGTTGGGAAGGGCCTCTACCAACAAACGGCTGTCATCGGTGTGATTGGGAGCCACCTGCACCTTGGTAACCAACTGCTCTTCATTCTTTGGATCGCAGGTCTCGGTCACATTGGCGACATAGCCTCGAAACCCCTGGCCGCCTTTTTGCCGGAAGGTGGCTTCCAGGTCGACCGGTGATTGCAGGCTGGTGGCGCTCAGCTCACGACCGCCTTTGGCTTTCGCGGTTTCTCCTTCCACATGAAAGTGCTCGCGGAACACCCGCTCCAGGACTTGATAAGCGGGGTCCTCCCCGTATCCTTCGTTCAGCTCGCCCAGCAGCCGCAGCATGAACTTGCCGATGCGCTGGATGTGTTCCGTATTTTCTTCCCGCTTGAGGCGATAGACATACTACCCGGCATGCCCCTGCAGGTAGGGAGCGAATTCTTCGGCATAATGCGCCTGGTCCTTCCTTTTCAACATGCGCTGAACGCGCTGCAGAACCTCCACCAGCAACTGCAGACGCCCCATCTGGCGGATGTTGCTCCCCACCATGGTGCTGTCCATCCTCTGAATACCGGTCTTGATCTGGAAGACCGCCAATTGTTCTTCCATAATGTTCTCGAAAGCTCGCTCCAGCAGGTTTACACCGGTCTCCTGCATGTACCGGCTCAAGCGCTCTCGAAAGTAATACATCGTGCGCAGATCAAAATATCCCGTGCCAAATTCATCGTACCCCAGCGCATAGCACACCTGCATATTGTATAAAAATGCCTCGTACATCTCTTCATCGGACCAGCCAAAGCCGGCCTTCAGGGTTTCCAACCCCACCAACACATTCACGGGAACATTCGGCCGCGAGGGCTTGTCCGAGTAAAGCACAGCAAAGGGTTGTTCGTCCAATCGACGAAAGAACTCTCGATAGAAGACTCCTGCCCAGGATTCATAAAGATATTGCTTTTGTTCCTCGGGCAGCTGGTTGACGCTGGTGATCAGGATAGGATGGTTGTGTTGCTCATTCTGCTTGAACATGGTTTAGGCCTTTGTCTTGGCCTATTATATTAAAGATTCCGCTACTTGAGGAGGGTTTAATTTTGGTGAGATTTGCTCCCTCGTTTTTGCAGTGGACTCAACTATTATTACAAAAAATAATTTAAGCCGATCATTATATCCTCATGCTCTAACGAAAGCACATCATAACTCTCCTTGGATGGACTTGTATGTAATTCAGAGAAAGTCTAGAAATATAATCCATGCCGATAAGCAGCTTCTTTAAAATTAATATTTATGAAGTTATTATTCATATAAATAAATCCCTAATTCTTCCAAAAGATTAATTTCTCGTTGTTTGTCAAGCGCGTGTCAATAGATAATATGAGAGTGTTGAAAAACAAGTTTTTAATTGACCAATCCATCAGACTTTAATATAATGACTGAGATAGAAGATATCGAACGAAATGAAGTCAATCAAGTCCAGGAGTCTGACATGGAAAAAGAACACTTTGTAGAGACCGGAAAGGATTCTTTTTTTGGTGATTATTTATACGATCAAATTGTGCCTGAGGATCATTTTTTGCGCAAACTCAAACAACA
>JBEKCT010000115.1:0-11171 GCA_050014715.1 Anaerolineales bacterium
GCGGTTTGGTTCATCACGTACGGTTTAAATACAGGAGCGGCAGGTTTCCTTTTCATGCCCCTATTGAATCACGGTTCTTTAAAAAAGTGAAGGGCTGTCCAGCACTTTTTGGACAGCCCCACGGATTTTATTTTCGACCAGAGGATTATCGGAGTACAATAATTTTGACAACCTGGCATCTGGGAAAAATAGCAATGGTTTGCAGATATGCCTACCAAAAAATTTTGTCTCCACAAGGAAGTGACCTGGCCGGAATTGGATCTGCGGGTGTTACCGGCCACTCTGTATACATTTTAAAGGACCAATTGTGGTACCCCAATCCAAAACAAAAGACCGCCTTCATGGTATTACACTGGAAATGATCCTGGAACAACTTGTTCAGCAATATGGTTGGGCTGAACTAGCCAAGCGTATCCTTATCCGTTGTTTTTATAACGAGCCGAGTATCGAATACGATCAAACGTTTTATGTCGATTTATTGACGAATAAGAACGTTTGTGCTAATATTCAGGCATGAATTTGAGTGCTTACGCTCAAAGAAGTTCGGATTTTATTCGACACAGCTTGGTACTGGATTAAGGCTTTGAAGCGTTAGGATGGAACGGACCATTGCGGAGCTGGAATATAGTGAAGAAAGCGATCACCCATCTCAAACTTGACCAAGCCAATCCAGGCAAGCTGGAAAGATTGGATGAACTGGCATCTGAATACCAGCGGATCGCGCAGGCATATGTCGATTGGTTGATCTCGCATGAAATGCACCAGCCGGACAAGTATGCAACTATACCTGAGCAGGAAATATCCACAAAGCTTTCCGATCTATGGCAGCGCTGCGTCTGGCAGCAAGCCTGTGGGATTGTGCAATCCTGGTATAGCAATGCTCGTGAAAACCCGCCGAAACTGCAGAATGTCTGGCTCCAGGCCAATGCCAATGTGGTCGTCATCGAACCTTCCAAGACAGCACAATTCGATTATTGGCTGAGGATTTCCACCCTTCAAGCAGGCCATCCGGTCCGTATCCCGATCAAATTATACGAGCACGCCAAAAAGACGTTGGCGCAATTCCCCAAACTGTGCAGCAGTGTCACGCTCAACCGACGGGAGGGCGAATGGTTTGCTACCTTTGTCGTGGAATGCAAAGGGTCAAAGGTCCAAGCTGCAGAAGTGATTGGAGTGGACATCGGCATGGTCTCGATCGTGTCTACTTCGAGTGGTCGGCAGTATGGACAGGTCAGTCCAGAGTTACGTCGTCGCGTGGAACATGCAAACGCAAAGCGCCGCCGCAAGCAGCAGCTCAACGCCTGTTTGAAACGCAAGAGCCGGGCAACTGTCAGTTTACAGGACGACAAGAACGAAGCCTTTGCCCGCAACGAGAACGGCCGGACGCTCAACCAGATGCTGGATGATCTGCCTGGAGGCACAAAAGTGGCATTGGAACGGTTGAACTTCAAAGACATGCGCTTCAAGTCCAGGCAAATGAACCGGGCTCTCCATGCTTCCCAATTGGGTTACGTACGCGATAAACTCAAATTCAAGCTGGATGAGCGCGGCTTACGCTATCGCTCAGTACAACCGGCTTATTCCAGCCAACAGTGCTCGCAGTGTGGATTTACCATTTCGATGAACCGCCGCTCCCAGGCCGAGTTTCATTGTCTGTGGTGTGGTTTTAAAGCCAACGCGGATCAGAATGCGGCTTCCAATATTGCTGAACGTTTCAGCGACGAGGAACTGAATACGCTGCCCTTCCGTGCTGTAGAGACGGCCCTGGCGATCCGGTTCATGCGCCGTCTCCCGGATGCCCGTAGTGCATCCGCCGGAGCTAGAACTGTACATCCATTGGATGTGCCGAGAGGTAAAGCGGCAGCTATCCAGGTGCCGCTGACAGTCAATCAGCCCAGTCTAACACCCATGGCATAATTGTCTATAAAATGGGTAACTATTAAATCCAGCCTGAAGTTCTTGCGCCGAACTTCCTGGGCGCGTAAGAATGTTGAAGAGTTATATCTGCAATCCATTGCCAAATGAGCAGGGAACCATGACGCTGGCAGCCAGGTCATGGGCTCCGTGTCCTGCGTGTTAAATCTTCAGAAAGATTATTCCTGCCCTAGGGGGTCGGTGTTAATTCTGTAAATACTGGCAGGCTGCTGATATCACCTTTCCCTGATAAATATTTAACAAAAGCCCAACCAGTGTACTTACCAGTAGTCATATATGCCCAGCTGGCATCTCCATTTCGCGCGGTAACCAGGCCACAAATACCTTGTGCCTCAATGGCCACAACGGAATATTGCGTTCCCGGCCCGCTGCGGAGGTTAAGTAATGCCGGTACCACACAGTAATTCAGCCCTGCTGGTGTAGGCGAGAGACTTTCTGTATAAGTGGGGGTTGGAAGTTGCACCTGGGTGGAAGTGGGGAGTTCGGTCGAGGTGGGTGTCGCCGTCCCGGCCGATGCAATCCCGCAAGCAGATAACAACACAACACAGAGACTGGAAAGGAAGAGAGATCTCATAATCCACACACCCTGATCGAATGGAACAATTTCTTTGTGAAACAACCTGCTCTTCTAAAAGTATAGCCATAATAAGAGGCCAGGTCAAGCAATTTGGTAAATTGATTCGGGTTCTTAATTCGGTTCTTATATTAGATGATATACTCACCTCTATCTATCTGACCAATCCATCTAACCAAGGAGAAAAAACTATGGGCGACAGAGGCAGTAAAGATAAAGGCAAAAAAGAAGAACGCAAGAAGGCCAAGCTTAATCCCAAGGAAAAACGGAAATTGAAGAACGAGAAGAAAAATCCTACCACCTACACCGGCATCCCGCGCTAACTTGTCATCTGTTATGAAAGAAAAAGAATTCATCCCCGGCATAGCCATGAGCATCCAGGCCCATCCGGATGACCAGGAATTTACCATTGCCGGCACGCTTGCCAGGTGGGTCCAACATGGCTGCCAGGTCATTTCGGTCATCGTCACGAGTGGCGATGCCGGCTCGAATGAACCTTCCCGGGAGGCGGACTACAAGCCCATCCTGGCACATTTGCGGGAAGACGAGCAGATTGCCGCCAACCTTGTCCTGGGCATCCGGGAGACGGCGTTCCTGCATTATCCGGACGGCGAACTGCAGGCCACCCTGGGGCTGCGCAAGGACCTGACGCGGCTCATCCGCCTGTACAAACCCGACCTTGTCGTCACCGGTGACCCCACGCGTGTTTTTCACGGTCCGAATTATATCAACCACCCGGACCATCGCGCCGCTGCCGAAGCAGCCATTTTCGCCACCTTCCCATCCGCCGGAACGCGCCTGATCTTCACCGATCTTTTGGATCAGGGTTACGAACCTCATAATGTTAAGAAACTCTACCTGCATGGTGCCGAAAAGCCGGATGTCTGGGTGGATATTTCCGGAACCCTTAACCTAAAAGTTGCCGCCCTTAAAAAGCACGCCAGCCAGCTGGGCGACTGGGATCCGACCAATATGATCCGGGAATGGGCCACCGATACCGGCAAGGAAGCTGGCCTGCCGGCAGCCGAGGCTTTCAAAGTGATGACCTTGGTGGAAGATAAGCCGCAGGAGAACTAAATATAAAGATCATCCGCTAATCTACACGAAACCTGGCTATTTCATAAATAATTTCATGGAAATTCGTGCAACCACGTACCACGCAGTTGCATTAGCGGATGAAAAGTATTAAGGCCCGGCAGACAAGCTCATTAAATGAATAGAGGCTGGTACGACCTCCCGGCTTCAATCAGCTTATCCCTTTCTTCTGGGGACAAGGGGACGACATTTTCACATGCCTTGAGCACCATCGGCAGCACATGGATATCTCCAGCTGTGCATATGCCGGTCACATCGTGCGAGAGCACAAAATTGATTCCATTTTGGATTTCTTCCATTCCAGAAAAAGGCTCATACCAGGTGGTGGCGGTCTGTTCCTTTTCCCCCCACGGTCCTTGGGCTAAGGATTTGATGACCATTATCCCTACATCCTGGTTGTGGCACTGCCGGATGAGTTCCTTGGCATCCAAGTAATACTTTGCATTCCCAGCTTGTACGAAGTTCAGTGGGAACGTGACCGTATCAAAGTCAAAGCGCCGCAAGGCTTCCAGGTAAATGGCCGGAGCATCCACTCCATGGCCGGTGATGCCAATATGCCGGATCAGCCCGGACCGTTTGGCTTCCACCAGCGCTTCCAGCGCACCTCCGGGAGCTGTAACCGCATCCAGTTCTTCGAAACTGATGACTGCATGCAGTTGGTATAGATCAAACATTTCGCTTTGCAGGAGCTTGAGCGACTGGTGCAGCTCCTTCCAGGCGCCTTCGTGGGTGCGTTCCATTGTTTTGCAACCCACGAAAAAACGCCCCCGTTCTCGTCGCATCCAGGGTCCCAGGCGTTGCTCTGCCTGCCCGTAGGACGGCGCCACGTCAATATGGTTGATGCCCGCGCCTATCACCTGCTCCATAACCAGGTCAGCCTGGTCCTGGCTGATTTCCCAGAAAGCCGCCGCGCCGAAGATGGCAACCGTGCTCATGTGTTCCGTACGTCCAAAACGTCGCGTCTGTAACATAATTAATCAACCTTTCTAGGAGGCCAGACCCGGAAGCCCGCCTTCCCTCACCCAAAGCAGGGCCACCGAGCTCAAAGCAAAGAGCACCGCGTAGGCGGCGAAAATCGCGAAATAGCCCAACCCCATATAGTAGTGGTTGATGGCATCCGCCACCAGCCCGCCAATACCAGATCCGACGATGCCCGCCCCAGCCCCGGCCAGGTTCGAGATGCCCAGGTAGCGCCCGGCTTCACCCGCCGGTACCAGGTCCGTACCGAGTGCCCAGTTGGCCGTCATGAACAATCCAGTGGCAAGCCCGATGATTGACCCGGCCACATACACAATCGCCAATTGTGGCACCCAGATGGTGATCAACAGCACCATGTTACCCACCGCTGCCACGATCCCGCTGATTATCACCAGCCGCTTGCGCCCGAGCCGGTCGGAAAGCCAGCCGCTCGCCAGAGCAGTCAGCAGAATGAAAATGCCGATCACTGTCGTCAGCGTTCCGGAAAGGCTTGCAGCAGCTTCCGCACTCAGTTTAAAAGCATACATCACAAAATAGAATACAGAACCTTGCAGGGAGGTGACTGCCGCCAGGAACATCAGCCGGTTGGCGATCCACCAGACGAAGGAAGCTTGTTTGCGGGCGTCCTTGCCCAGGGTTCCCA
This sequence comes from Anaerolineales bacterium, assembly GCA_050014715.1. Lineage (GTDB taxonomy): Bacteria > Chloroflexota > Anaerolineae > Anaerolineales > Villigracilaceae > UBA877. The sequence goes on from JBEKCT010000115.1 coordinate 5,226, forward strand.
GGCAGCCTGCCCATACTCCGGCCAATACGGCCACGATCATCGCCACCGCCCCTCCTACACCGATCCCCACTGAAAGTGCCGTAGCCTGGTTCGTGAAAATTCGTGTGACCAGCCCGGCTAATCCGCCCAACAGTCCGCCACCCAGCAATCCGGCCAGGCCGCCTGCCAGCAGACCGCCCAACATGCCCACCACTCTCAGCATCGGCGGCCAGAACGGGGTGTCCGGTTTCTCCTGGAGTGGTGTTTCCTTGACGAAGACAACAGTGATCAACATCACCACCAGCAACGATGCGGCGGTAACGAAAATGGCCAGATCCAGTTTGCCGGCACCAACCAGCTTGGCGATGGTCAATCCCACCAGGATAACCGGCGCCAATTCAAAAATGGCCTTGACCGCCGAGGCGCGACCGCGCTCATCTTCCGGTACCAGGTCCGGGATCAGGCCCTGCAGTGGGCCGTGGGAAATGTTGGAAGAAAACTGCAGCAGCAGGACTGCGATCAGAAGTGCCCAATAATTCCAGGAGAGTGCGATCGCCGCCAGGAATAGACAGTCGAACAACACTCCCACCAGGATATAAGGCCGGCGCTGCCCGAACCGGGATGTGGAACGGTCGCTTAATATTCCGGCAGCCGGCTGCACCAGCATCGCGATCACCAGTCCGGCCGAGCGCATCGCACCCAGTGCGGTATTCTTGATGGCATCCGGTGCGAACAAAGTCACCAGGTAAGGCATGAATATGGTTGTCAGGGCCGTATTGCGGATATTCAGCCCGAGCCAGAACAGGTTGATGGTCAGGTAATCGTACCAGCGTAAACGTTTCATCCTGGTCTCATATGAAGCATAAATAAATTTTATTCTCCGATGATCTTGACCAGCACACGCTTGCGCCGGCGTCCATCGAACTCACCGTAAAATATCTGCTCCCATGGACCAAAGTCAAGTTTGCCATTTGTTACAGCTATGACCACTTCACGACCCATAATTTGGCGCTTGAGATGAGCGTCAGCGTTATCTTCCCCGGTCCGGTTGTGCCAGTATTTCCCCACCGGCTCGTGCGGAGCCAACCCTTCCAACCATTCTTCATAATCATGCAGCAGGCCGGACTCATCGTCGTTGATAAAGACCGAGGCAGTTATATGCATGGCGTTCACGAGGCACAATCCCTCATGGATACTGCTTTCCACCAGGGCTTTTTCCACTTCGGAAGTAATGTTCACAAACCCCCGCCGGTCGGGTATGTTGAACCAGAGCTCTTTACGAAACGATTTCATGGAACCGCCTCTTGCTTTTTTGACATTTCCCAGAAGATTACTTTCTCAGGGAACCAAAGCGCCGCTAATATGACGATCTCCAACAGATAAGGAACAAAATATTTTAGAACTGGAATTAATAGATAACTGATAAAAAGGAGAAGGGAAGCAATCAAAGGAATGAGAACCGCATCGCTGATTTTCAGAAGTTTTTTATCCAGGGCAACCCGGATGAGGCAAAATAATGGGATAAGTAACAACGCCAGATCGTGGTAATGGATATGTGGCACAGCAATGACGGTTACAATGACCGCCATACCAATATGCCTGTCTTTTATCTCGGCATTCTTTGCCCAGACCATACAAAGGAAAATAATCGCGATGGCAAACCCGATCCATCCAACCAGACGTACGAAATTCGCCTCCAGGAAAGGCAATGTTCGGCGAAGCAGTCCGATCAAGTTTACCATCAGGTTTTCGTTAAAGAACTTGTTGCCTTCTCCATCCGCACTGGTAATTAAGATCCGCAGGAAATTTACGATCCCGCTCCATCCTAAGAGCAATACGCTGATAAGAACCAGAACGCCCGCACCGGCGGCGAACCACCACCAGACCTTTCTTCTTTTAAATATGAAAGGCAAGGCTAACATCACCCCCATGTGTGGCCTGATCAGGGTCAATGCCAGCCCCAATCCCGAAAGCCGGTCACGCTCCTGGATCAATCCAAACAACCACATCGAGGCTCCCAGTAAAAGTAAAGCAGTATCCTGCCCGTTTATTACACTGTAGAACGCCGGAAAGAATAAGATAGTCCCGAAGAATAAGATCCACCCGTTTATTACACTGTAGAACGCCGGAAAGAATAAGATAGTCCCGAAGAATAAGATCCACCTGTTCCTTCCCTGAGCCTGGGGCACCAATCTAAGCAGCATGATTGCACACAGGATAAAAAGGATGCTCATCAACGCTGACCATGTCACGAAGGCCGGTACATAATCGAGCCGGGCCAGCAGCAACAGCACCGGAAGGATAAACGGTGGGTGGGGAAAAGGGTTGACTTCCGTCATTTGAATGGGAGCTCCAAAATCCTGAGGGTTTACCGGTTGTCCTCTTGAGACGAGCATCTGCCGGATGGTCTCATTAAGAACATCATTTTCCGCATTCCTTTGAGCTTCCCAATCGTAGACTTTGGACATGCCTTGTGTGATCGCTATCCGCCCGGCAGCATAGAAGGGTAGAAAATCCGCTGCGGTTCGTTGGGCAGGGTCGTTGATGACACGTAAATACAGCAATGGGTAGATCAACAACAGCGAAGCAATCCCGGCGATAAACAGGCTATTTCGAAAAAGAAATCCGGAATGCTTTTTCTTAATTTTCAATTCCATCAGGTTGCCTTTCATAGGCACTTTTCTTGCCACGAAAGATCACACCGGGAAAATACAAGGCCAACCCCAGCAATAGCATGATCAGGTATGGGAAGTTTAACTTTGAAATCTGGGTAAAATTACTGAGAAGGAAAACGATTGAAAGTGCCAAAGGGCCAAGTGCGGCCTTCTGTGTATTTAGGAACCCTTCTCGCACCAGTATCAGAAGCGCAGCCACCAGTGCCACCAGCAGCAACGCCAGGTCGTGATAATGCAGGTGCGGAACTGTAAAAACAGCCAGCACGATCGCCAGGCCGATTTGTTTTTCATTTATTTGGTGGGTTCGCCTCCACAGGATACACAACCCAATCAGCGTCATTCCATAAACCATCCATCCGGTCCAATGAATGACATTGGCGCTCAGTCCTGGTGCAATCCGCCATAACAAGCCAACCAGGTTTACCATGAGCGGTTCTTTCAATCCATACCATTCCCCGCCGGCGCTAACCAGCAATAGGTTCAAGAATCCGCGCATACCCTCTACGCCTACTGCGGCCAGGCTAACGCCGCCTAAAACTCCACCCGCCAGGCAAAACCAGCCAAACACTTTCTGTCTTCTGAAAATAAAAGGAACCGCCAGCAGAACCATCACTTGCGGGCGAATACTTGTCAATGCCAGTCCAACCCCTGCCAGCCAGTCCCTTCCGGTTAAAAAACCGGCCAGGTACAGGCATAACCCAAAGAATGTAAAAGCAGTATCCTGTCCGTTCAACAGGCTGACAAAACACGGGAAGAACGTGATCATTCCCGCTGCCATCAGCCAGGTCTCCGCCTGCCGCCATCCGGCCTGCCGCAAGACTCCCGTCAGGAGAACCATGCCAGCCAAATAAAGCACCAACAAAAGAACCCCCCAGCGGTAGAACGAAGCTACGTAATTCCCGCTGATAAATACCTTCAAAATGGGTATGAGATAGGGTACATGGTTGTATATCAATACCTGCCCTGGGGCAAGCTGAAAACCGACTGCCGCTTGCTGTATCGTTTGTTGAAGAAGCGTATTATATACAAGCGCGCTGCCGTTTATTTGCGAAATACGCCCGGCTGTAAAAAAGACCATAAAATCCGCACCAGTTCGTTGCGCTGGGCTGGAAATCATCTGCAGCCATAATATGGCATAGGTGATAACGAGCGTCATTAAACTTGCGATAACAAAAACACGGCGGAATCTAATGTGTTTCATGGAAACAAAGCAGAACTGGACAGCCGATCATAAAAATGGAGGCAAATATCAGGCGGGAAGGTCCTTATTTCTCTGCCAGCTTTTTATCTACTTATCCGTTTTTTCCACCACGATGGTGGCCTCCCCAACCAGGGCAGCCACCGCCCCTACCGCAGCCAACGTGGGTGCCAGCACTGCCCCAACCACGCCAAAAGTCAGCGGAAATTCAATCATCGTTTTTCCATCCCGGTCTTTGATGATGATGCGGCGAATATTCCCTGCATGTATTAATTCTTTGATTTTGGCGATTAGTTCCTCACCGTTTACATGAAACTCTTCCCTGTGAAATTCTGACATGCGTGGACTCCTCGGAATTTTTTCAAACAGCCAAGACGATATCTCACCTTGTCGAGACATCGCTAGTATTATCGCATAATTTTGCCCATCTGTAACTGTCATTACCAAAAGTTTTTATTAACGCAAGGGAATTGTTCAAAGAAGACCGGCCAAAACCTACGATTAACGCACCCGGAAAATAGATTTGTGTTATATATTGTATGTCAGCAATTATTCCCAATAAAGGAGATCCATATGCTAAGCATCGAAAAAATAGACACGGGGAACAAAACGCAAGTCAAGCGCTTCGTCGAGTTTTACTATGATCTCTATAAAGATTGTCCACAATGGGTCCCGCCACTTTTTGGAGATGCCTACCTTCCCCTGAATCGGAAAAAACATCCTTTCTTTGAACACTCAGATGCTGATTTCTTTCTGGCCCTCCAGGATGGTAAGGTTGTAGGTCGCATCTGCGCCGGTGAAAACAAGCTCTTCAATGAATATCACAAGACCAAAAAGGCCCAGTTCTATTTCTTCGATACGGTCGATGATTTGGAAGTTGCCAGGGCACTTTTTGACGCTGCCTTTGATTGGGCTCGCCAGCGTGGACTGGATACCATGATCGGCCCAAAAGGTCTTTCTCCATTTGATGGGTATGGCATCCTGAATGAAGGTTTTGAGCAACGACAAATGATGACCATGATGAATTACAACTATGCTTATTATCCAAAACTGGTCGAGGCCCTGGGTTTTGAGAAAGAAGTTGACTTCGTATCCTGCTACCTGCCGGCGGAAGCCTTCAAAATCCCTGAGCGGGTGGAACGAATAGCCCAATGGGCCATGAAGCGCGGCAATTTGTGGGTAAAACATTTCAAGAGTAAGAAAGAACTGGTTGGCTGGGCACAACGGATTGGCAGAACGTATAATAAAACTTTCATAAATAACTGGGAATATTACCCCTTTACCCAGGGGGATGTCGATTACGCGGTACAAAATGTCTTTATGGTGGCAGATCATCGGCTGATCAAATTGATCATGCACGGCGATGATATTGTCGGCTTTCTGTTTGCCTTTCCGGATGCTTCAGCCGCTCTTCAGCGAGCCAAAGGTCACCTGTTTCCCTTTGGAATAGTGGATTTACTGATAGAAATGAAACGTACCAAAACTGTCTCCGGGAATGGTATGGGTGTTCTTCCCGAATTTCAGGGGACTGGCGGTAATGCTTTACTCTATTACGAATTGGGCAAGACTGTCCTGGAAGATTTTAATTTTAAATTCGTGGAGATGACCCAGGTGGCTGAGACTACTAAGCAGATGCGCGCCGATTTAAAGAACCTGAACGGTATCGAGTACAAGAACCATCGCGTCTTCAGGAAGGCCATTCCTTAATTTTCGTGCTACCGACCTGCCTGAGAATTCAGTTGGTTTTCGCATATTAAGTCTTCGTCTTTAATATATGCTGATCCTAGGATCTTCAAATATGGATTTAAAGCAAAATTCCCGTCTGAAAGGGCGGGAATTTTGTTTTGGTTTGGTCAAAAATTACAGAATGGTGACGTTGGTAGCCTGAGGGCCTTTGTTGCCCTGCTCGACTTCGAATTCGACCTTCTGGCCTTCATCCAAGTTGCGGAAACCTTCGCTCTGGATGGCGGAATAGTGGACAAAGACATCCGGGCCATTCTCACGAGCAATGAAGCCGTAGCCCTTGCTGCCGTTGAACCACTTGACCGTGCCGACGATACGTTCAGACATATTATTTGCCTCCTTATGGCAAAA
>JBEKCT010000116.1:0-11154 GCA_050014715.1 Anaerolineales bacterium
AGTATTGCCCATAATTTGAAAAAGTTGGCGGCCATTTAGCCACCAACTTTTTTTACCTTCCTATTTTTAACCCCGTTTTTACATTTCTCAGGCTGTCTGAAGCTTGTTTCTAGACAGCCCCTCTTTCTTGATCAGGTGATTCTTGTGAACAACCGGCTCATTTTTCATTATATTGCATGGGCCGGTCCGTTCGGCCGGGGTGATCAACCCGTTGGATCACTTACCCTTGGGACAGCGTTGAATTATTTTTTTGCCCTCCCGATTATTTGAATTAATTCCAACCATTCCATTTTCCATCTGTAAAAGGCATTTGGTAGTTGGATTAACCCACTATTTTGGGATTCGGCTATCTTTTTGCCCCAATTTTCCACTTTCCACAAGACTTCCCAGTTTAAAAATAACTCTAAAGTATGAACCACCCAAAAAGCAGTAGAATTATATTTGATGAAGCGATTTTTACTCGTTCCGGCCGTCATGCTCTTGCTGACCGCAGGCTGTATAACCCTGCGACCGGTCACCAATATGCCACAAAGTGGTACAACAGCCGCCTCAGCCAGCCCTCCGCCTACTCAATATTCCACCGGCACGTCTGCCGCCACCGACACGCCACAGCCTCCCGCCGCCACCGCCACCCCTGTGCCCATCGACGGCACCTTGACCATCAAGGTCAACGTTCGCAGCGGGCCCGCCACCAGCTACGCTGCGCTCGGCCAGCTGGATGCCGGAGGGAAAGTCCAGATTACGCTCAAGGACGCCACGGGTAGCTGGTATCAGATTCTCTATCCTGCCACACCAGGCGGGATTGGCTGGGTGTCTGCCCAATACGTCACGCTGGCTGCCGGAGTGCAGGTCCCGCTGGCTGCCACGCCCACTCCCAGTGGCTCGCAAGGTCGCGTTTTGCAGATTATAAATGTCCGCTCCGGCCCAGGCACAACCTACGACTCGCTCGGCATGCTCCAACCGAATACCACGGTGGCTCTGACCGGCAAGGATGCCAGCGCCTCCTGGTTCCAGATCAGCTATCCAAAAGGACCGGGTGGGTACGCCTGGGTCACCTCCCAATACATCCAGACGGATGCTTCCGGGAACTTGCCGGTGCTGGACGCCTACGGTACGCCGGTTCCAGGAAGCACCACCGGCCCGCTCGCCAGCCAGCCGGCCGCCACCGCAACTGTCGGCCCGGCTTTTGACAATGGCGATTCTGCTGCCAACCCGGCCGTCCAGGTTACATTCTCCGCCTCCGGGACACGCCAAATTACTTATTCCGGGCAGGTCTCCGCGCCGGCAGGCAATCCCGAGGACTGGGTGGAGTTCACTCCCTTTGCCATCAATGTGAACGACGCCATGCTGGTATTCAGCCTTACCTGTACCGGAAATGGAACATTGACCGTCACGCTGGAAAAAGCCGGCAGCCCGGTCACCGGTTGGGGAACTCTGGCCTGCGGAGACCAGAATAAATTGATCACCCTCCCGGTCGGTCACCCGCTGGAAATAGAGCTGGCACCCACTCCTGGCCAGGGCCTGCAACTGGTGAATTACGTTCTGACCGTGGAGAATATGCCGTAAGTGTTCATAAAAGATTAGTTTGATTTTGCGGAGATTAACGGATATTATTCCTGGGGCTCAATCGGAAAACCGGATTTACACCTTTTATCAAGTTGCAACTAATTCATCTTTGCTTACATAGTACCCGCAGGGAATCTCCGTCTAATTTTCTTAAACTCATAATAACTATCCAGAAGCTCAACTTGCCGGGCCGCGCTCGCGCAAATCCCATATGCTATAATCGCCCGCATGGGCATGCAAACAGGCCTGATCATTGTCATTTTCCTCGGCTTGCTGGGGGCTTTTTTTGCATTTCGTGCCGGAATCCATTCATTGCAGATCAGCCGTCGCGAAGCCAGTTGGCCCGAGCGCAGCCGGCAAAGGGCCGCCGGCTCGCGCTATTTTGGACTTTCAATTATTCTGGTCCTGGTGTCCATCGCCTGCGTTTCTTTTTTGATAACGGGAGCGATTACACACCCGCTGATCCTCGCCTCTGCAACTCCTTCTCCAACATGGACTGCCACACTGGCCCTCCCGGAAGCGCCAACCAGTACCTCCATTTGGACCAGTGCCCCGGTCCCGACGGATACCCCCACCCAAACATCCGTGCCTGTTGGAACATCTACCATTAAAATGGTGCCGAGCCGGACGCCTCTTCCGACTGATACCCATTGGGCCACATGGACACCGAGCAAGACCCCGACCGGTACATCCACCCGCACTCCCACACCGTTTCCTTCGGCAAGCTCCACCCTTTTACCAACCTGGACGCCCAGGCCAACCGATACCCGCTGGCCGGATCCGACGCCTACCAGCACAAAATAAACCATGCGCGAAACCATTTATGGTCGCAACCCTGTCTATGAAAGCCTGCGTGCCAAACGGCGGGACGGCTTTCGCCTGCTAGTCGCCGAGGGAGCCCAGGAGCGCGGCCGCCTGACCGAAATCCTGGAACTGGCTGCCTTGCGCAAAATTCCGGTCGAGCGGGTGCCGCGCTCCCGGCTGGATAAACTCAATGACAGCCATCAGGGTGTGGCATTGGAAGTCAGCGGCTATCCCTACGTCGGGCTGGATGATATCCTCGAAAACGCCGGTGCCCGCAAAGAACCACTTTTTGTGCTCATCCTGGATACCCTGCAAAACCCGCAGAACCTGGGCACGCTTATTCGCACAGCCGAATCGGTCGGTGTCCACGGTGTGGTCATCCCGACCCACCGGTCCGCCGGGATCACCCCGGCAGTGGTCTCTGCTTCGGCCGGGGCCTGCGAACATATGCTGGTCGTACAGGCCAACCTGTCGCAAGCCATTGTCCAGTTCAAGCAGGCGGACTCCTGGGTCGTTGGTTTGGATGAAGATGGCGAACCCATTGGGGAGATAGAAGATCCGCGTTTGCAGGGCGCGCTGGTGGTGGTGGTTGGCAGCGAAAGCGAAGGCCTGCGGCCGCTGGTCAGGTCTGCCTGTGATTTCCTGCTGCGCCTGCCGATGCAGGGACAGGTTCAATCGCTCAATGCTTCCGTCGCCGGGTCGGTGGCGTTGTACCTGGCATATCTGGCCCGCCAGAAATCCATCCCATCCATCAACAAGTCTATCTGACAATCAGGCTATTTGACTGGAGACTTCTTTATGCCAACCGCCACATTTCATTTTCCAAAAGGATTTTTATGGGGAACGGCAACTGCTGCCCACCAGGTCGAAGGTAACAACACCAACAATAACTGGTGGAAATGGGAGCAGGAGGGCCACACCGCCGATAAATCCGGTCTAGCTTGTGACTGGTGGGGCGGACGCTGGAAGGAAGACTTAGACCGCGCCGCCGAGGCCGGTCAAAATGCGCACCGCCTGTCGGTGGAATGGAGCCGCATACAACCGACCCCCGACCGCTGGAATGAGGATGCCCTGGAACACTATCGCCTCATTCTGCGCGGCTTGCGTGAGCGCAATATGACCGCCATGGTCACCCTGCACCACTTCACCGATCCGCTCTGGTTGGCTGAGCTGTGCTACTGGGAAACCGAAGCGGTGGTGCCTCTGTTCGAGAAATATGTCCGCAAGACGGTGCAGGCTCTGAAAGAATATTGCACGTTGTGGTGCACCATTAACGAACCCAACGTATATGCATTGGAAGCCTATGCTGACAGTAAATTCCCGCCCGGTCTGTCAGACCTCAAGATGGCCATACGTGTCGAAGCCAACCTGCTGCGCGGCCATGCCGCTGCCTACCGTGCCATTCATGAAATACAACCGGAAGCGCGGGTCGGCTTTGCCCACCATCACCGTCCAATGCTGCCGCGCTACTCGTGGTTCCCGCTGGATGTTTTGGAGCAACATATCCAATTCAACGCAATTAATATGGCCTTCCCGAGTGGCATCCTTAGCGGAGTCATGCGCACTCCACTTGGCAACTTCAGAATCTCCGAAGCCAAAGGAACGCAGGATTTCCTAGGCCTGAACTATTACTCCCAGGATACCGTCGCCTTTGACCTGCGCCATCCCGGCGAACTTTTTGGACACCGGTACTATCCCAATGGCAGTGACCTGGCCGAAGGTGGTATGAATGCCAACCTGCCGGAAGGGCTTTTCCGATCCATCAAATGGGCTTTGCAATTCAAAGTACCCATCCTGATCACCGAGAACGGCATCGAGGATGCCAAAGATACACTCCGTCCGCGTTATATGGCCGGGCACATTCATCAAATCTGGCGGGCCGTCAATTTCAACTGGCCGGTGCGCGGCTATTTCTGGTGGTCGCTGGTGGATAACTTCGAATGGGAGCGCGGCTGGACCCAACGTTTTGGCCTGTGGGAATTGGATGTGGCAACCCAGGCCCGCAAAAAACGCCCCTCCGCGGACCTGTATGCGGCCATCTGCAAAGAGAACGGCCTGTCTTCAGAAATGGTCCAGAAATACTGCCCGGAGATTTTTGCCGGGATGTTCCCGGGTTAGAAAAGTACCCTCACTTTAGCTTCCTACGGGGGTGCTTCGCGAAGACGACGGGAACTTTACCGGCTTAAAGGTACCGGTTAAAAGGAAAACTAATGAACCCCACTATTGAAACCATCCTGCGCCGCCGCAGCATCCGTAAATATACCGACCAGCCGGTCGAGCCGGAAAAAATTGACCTGTTGCTGCAGGCTGGCATGGCAGCCCCCACCGCCATGAATTGCAAACCCTGGGAGTTTGTGGTTGTCACCGACCCGGAATAACTGGCCCAATTCCACAGCCGTCTCATCTTCGGGAACCGTAATGCCCCGGCTGCCATCGTGGTGTGCGGCAACCCCGGCCTCTCCTCCAACCCCCCCGCCCGGCTTTTCTGGGTGCAGGATTGTTCGGCTGCCGCTGAAAATATAATGATTGCCGCGGTTGGCCTGGGGCTTGGGACGGTCTGGATCGGTGTTCACCCTGTGGCAAATTTCGTCAATACGGTGAGGCAAATCGTATCCATTCCCAGGAAAGTCACCCCCCTGTGCATCATTTATGTCGGCTACCCGGAATCGAAAAAGCCGGCGCGGACTCAATATGACCAGCAGCGAGTTTACAGGCAAAAATACGGCGAAAAGTGACCGGCCTCTGACCGCATTAAATCTTCCGATCGATTTTCTCAGGAACATTAAAACTGGTTTCCCGGGCGGAGCAGACTGGCTGGAGCGGCTGCCCGCGCTTCTCGATCAGGCTGCCCGGCGCTGGCAGCTGGTTCTGGGTGAGCCTTTCCTGCTCTCCTACAATTACGTTTGCGCGGCAACCCGAAAAGACGGCAGTGCTGCCGTTCTGAAAATTGGCCTCCCCTACCGCGAACTCACCAGCAAGGTCCACGCCCTGCGCCTCTACAAAGGGCAGGGTGCCTGCCGACTGCTCGAAGCCGACCCCGAAAATGGCATGCTCCTGATGGAATGCCTGCGCCCCGGAATCATGCTGGCCACAATATAAGATGATGACGAGGCCACCAAAATTGCCGCGGAAGGGATGCAGGAAATCCAGCGCCCGGCACCGCAGCCGGATGATTTTCTCAGCCTGCGCGGCTGGTTTGACGAATTGAAGAAATTGCGTCCACGCTTCGGAGGCGGGACGGGACCCTTCCCTGAAAAGAATTTTGCCACGGCCGAAGGCCTGATAAGGGAACTGTTCGCCGAGGAGCGCCCGCAGGTACTGCTGCACGGAGATTTTCACCACTTCAACATTCTGCTGTCTGAACGCGGCTGGCTGGTGATCGATCCGAAGGGGGTGATCGGACAGGCAGAATATGAGGCCGGGCCGTTGCTGACCAATCCCTACAATTCTATTCCGGAAGGGAGCAAGGCCATTCGCCGGACGGAGCGGCGCATTGTGATCCTATCCGGCCGGCTGGGGTTCGACCCGCAGCGCCTGCGGGCCTGGGCCATCTGCCACATTGTATTGTCATCCTTCTGGGACATGGCGAAGATGGCTCCGGCGGTGAGACATCCCGGACCTGGACGGAAATCTTTATTAAGACCCGCGTTTGAAACCGGTTTTACCGTCTTAGCGACTGGATGGCAAACTATCCAATTACCCCCATTTTCTTGCCGACTGTGGCGAACGCCTGCAGACCCTTGTCCAAGTCGTTCTTGGCATGAGCAGCGGAGATCATCACGCGGATGCGCGCTTTGCCCTGCGGGACGGTTGGGAAACCCAGCGCCATGGCAAAAACATCTTGCTCGAATAATTCCCGGCTGAACTGCTGGGCCAGCGGTGCCTCCCCCAACATGACCGGGGTGATGGGCGTGGTGCTCAGGCCGGTGTCGAAACCGAGTTTCTTCATCTCCTGCTTGAAATATCTTGCATTTTCCCACAGGCGATCCACCAGTTCAGTCGAGCCTTCCAACAGGTCAAGCGCCGCCAGGCAGGCCGCCGCATCCGGTGCGGTGACCGCGGAGGAAAACAGGAACGGCCGTCCACGCTGGCGCAGCCATTCCACGATGATCGCATTCCCGGCCACCACGCCGCCCACCACGCCGAACGCCTTGGAAAGAGTCCCCACCTCGACGTCCACTTTGCCATGCAGAACGAAGTGGTCCACGATGCCGCGCCCGCCCTTGCCGAGCACGCCTTCGCCATGGGCATCGTCCACCATTAACAGGATATCATACATCCGGGCCACTTCGTAAATCTTGTCAAGCGGAGCCACGTCGCCGTCCATGCTGAATACTCCGTCGCTGATGATGATGGCGCGCCGGTATTGCGACAGGTTTTCCTTGATGACCGACTCCAGCGAAGCTATATCGCAGTGTTCGTAGGGGATGATTTTTGCCCCGGAAAGCCGGCAGCCATCGATGATGCTGGCATGGTTCAGCCGGTCCGAGAAAATGGCATCCTCCTTGCCGACCAGCGCCGGGATGGTGGCAAGGTTGGCGGTGAAACCGCTCTGAAAGGTGATAGCTGCCTCCACACCCTTGAAAGCCGCCAGGCGTTTTTCCAACTCCAGGTGCAGGCTGGTCGTCCCGGCGATCGTGCGGACCGCCGCCGGGCCGACCCCCATCTCATCCGCGGCTTTCTTGGCGGCTGCCACGATCTTTGGGTGATTTGCCAGCCCAAGGTAGTTGTTCGAGCAGAAGTTGAGCACTTTTTTCCCATCCACCACCAGCCAGGCACCCTGAGCTGAGCCGATGGTACGAATACGGTTGTATAAGCCTTGCGATTTCAGACCTTCGATTTCCTGTGCGATCCAATCAGTATTAGACATGCGAGCCTCCGGGACGAAAGAACCGAGAGTAGAAAGTAGAAAATGGTTTATTTGAATCCATTATAGCGATATTAACTAAAAAAGCTGTTACGGTATGACACATAATTCTGATTAAGTCCATTTGCCTGCACCAGCCTGTCCTCAACGGAAAATACTGGTTACCGCATGGACAGATGCCTGCCACGCTTAATTTTTGGGAGCTTCAGAGGCGGGTGTTGACTCTGCCAGCAGTCCCAGTTCTGCCAGCGCGGCCAGGACTCTGGCCTGCGCCCCCGGTTTGACAATGACCGTCACCGGGCCGAGCGTCTCGCCCAGGAATCGCTCTGCCTTCGATTTTCGCAATTCTTCCAGCACCTCCGGTCGGCTGACCCTTAAAATAGTTTGCGCCTCCACGCGCGCTTCGGTGCCCTTGGCTTCCCAGCGTTTGAGCGCCTTAACAAATGCAGGCGGGATCCCGCCTGCGGCATTCTTTGCCAGCAGGCTGAGCAATTGACCCACTTTCAACCCCTGCTTACCGGCTATTGTCAGTGACCCGGTTGTGACCCGGTAATGGAATTCGTCCTGGGTTGTCCCTTCCCATTCGCAGAAACGCGCAATCAGGTAGCGGGTGACGCGCGATACCAGCCTGGGCACGCTGATGCGCCCATTTGAGGCGACCGACAATTTGCCCTTTTCGGCGCTCACAATTGGTTTCTCATTCACCCGAAAGGCTGTCACCGACTCGCTCTGTGCGGGTGAGGCCAGTTCCACCAGCCCCAGCCAAAACAAAGGCCCCGTGATGATATAGCGCAGCAGCGCGCCATCCACTTCATCCCAACACTCGAATCCGCGCAGGTAAGCACCATCCGAGAGACGCTTGATGAACCAAGAGTCGTAATCGCCGGCCGGACGCTGGAAATCCGGATATTTAGCTTTTATTCCGAGCACGAAAGCTGGCAGATTCCACCATTTTCCTTCTGGCAAGGCTTCCAGCAGGTGGAACAGGAAGCTGCGCGTCGCCAGCGGCTGGTTGGTCCATTCGCCTTCGCACACCAGCCCGGGAAGCATGTGCAAATCGTTGAAAACCTCACTCCCCCTCCATGTTTTGGTCAAAAGGGCCAGCGCCTGCTGGCGCGACATTTCCAGGAAGGCCTTGACCTGCTCCGGGCGGGAAGATTCCCCATTCACTATCCCGGCGGCCTCCAGGAGCTCTTTAACCACCCTGACCGGAGTGGGCAATTCCGGGGGTTCCATACCCAGGCGCAGCGCAGCCAGGCAGGTTGTGGCATCATCAAGGATCCGGTCGGAAGCGGATATAGGTTGGGCGTATTCTTTAATTGTGGCCGGTCGTCCTGGCGGATCGACGGGATTACTTGGGGATACTTTCGAAGATTTGCTTATTATTAATTTTGCCAGATCTTCCGGGATATAGGCAAATTCCTGTGCGCCGCTGGCCAAATCAAAAAAGGCCCGCGCCAGAAAGCCCCGGTAGAAGAGTGTCTCGGCCGCCGAGGCCGAGTTGAGATAGCCTTGTTCCCGGTCCCGCCTGCCGGGGCCGGCTTCCCGGATGTCCCCAAATTGCCGGGCAAAGGCCGCCCAGGGCATTTTTCCACCTGTCTCCACCAATTTTTCCAGTGCAGATTTAGCTTCCATGCTGAGGCTGTCCACCATCTCGCCCACCAGGTCCGGGTCCAGCAGAGCCGAAGTGAGCTCCTTGAGCGCTGCCTCATATTCGGCAGAGCCGAGCTCCACCCCCCATAATCTGGCCACGACGCGCAAATGGCCGAGATCACGCGTTTGCAGGGACTGGACCAAGTTGGGCATCACGTCTTCAGGAAAAAGATGGAATTCGGCAGGATCTGGATGGCAAGCTTGCGCACATCCGTGCCGAAACCGGCGTAAGATTCCCCGTCACAATGGATATAAAGCGGCTGCTGGCTGGTTACGGTCATCTTGCGGCAGGTTCCCATGCGCACCTGTTTAAAGCGCCCATGCGTTCCCCGCATGACTTCCGGGACAAGCCGTAGCATCATCATTCGGGAAATCTTTTTAATGGTGACATAATTCAGCAGACCATCATCCAGTTTGGCATCCGGTGTGATGATGAAACCGCCTCCCTCGCGCGGACCGTTGCCAAGCGCCAGCATCAACGAGCAGAGATCCCAGCTTTCCTGATCGGTTTCCACATGTAAATCAAGCGGATCGAAATGACGGAAAATGGTCATGATCAAGGCAACAAAATACATTGGAAAACCGTGGATGGCAGTTATCTTGCGGGTGTACAGGTTGACAACCGAGTCGAAGCCCATCCCGATGGTGTTGTTGAAATATTCCAGCCGGTCTTTCTCATCCCGTACCGAGCCTACATCCAACGAATGCGGCTGGCCGTTGACAGCCGAAAGCAGCGCTTCGCCCGGCTCGGCCGGGATGCTGAGGATATGGGCAAAATCGTTGCCTGATCCCAGCGGGACGATCCCCAGCGCCGGGCGCGAGGCTGGCGCCACCTGCATCAGGCCGTTGACAACTTCGTGGACAGTGCCATCTCCCCCAACGGCCACAACCAGGTCGTAGCCCTGTTCACCCGCCTGGCAGGCCAATTCGGTGGCATGTCCGGGGTATTCCGTGCCGCTCCAATCAGCGTTATGGTTGGCCAAAAGCGAACGCAAATCTGCTGCCTGTTGCTGGGAATGTCCATGGTTGGCGGTTGGATTTAGGATGAGTTTAATTTTATTTGGCATGGGGGAGATCTCCGTGAGTGCATTATAGCCGGAAAAAATAAATTGATGTCTGTGTTCAAATCTCCTCACATCCGCTCTACCCCGGCAATTCCCGGAGCAGCATTTCAAATTCCTTTAGCAGCCAGACCCGGCTGTATAATCAGAGGATTATTCAACTGTGGAGAAAACATGGCCCATCCAGAAGGTAACCAGACAGTTCGCATCATGACTTCTCGGCCTGCCAAACGGGCGATCATTGTCGGCGCCTCCAGTGGAATCGGCGCCGCACTGGCCCGGCGACTGGCTTCCGAGGGCTATACCCTGGCCCTGCTCGCCCGCCGCGCCGGCCTGTTGGCGGCCCTTTGCGAGGAAATTAACGCTGCCGCCGGAGAAATACGAGCCGTTTACTTCGTTCACGATGTAACAGACTACGATTCCGTGCCTGGCTTGTTCCAGGAAATAACCGCCGTTTTGGGCGGCCTGGACCTGGTCATCTATAATTCCGGCATCCTTTATCCGTCCGGGATGAAACATTTCGAGTTCGATAAGGACCTTCGCGTGACCGAGGTAAATTACCTGGGTGCACTGGCCTGGTTGAACCCGGCGGCGGCCTTGTTCCACCGCTTGAAAGCCGGTCAAATCGTCGGCATATCTTCCGTTGCTGGAGAACGCGGCCGTGTGGGCACCCCCGCTTACAACGCTTCCAAGGCCGCACTTAACTGCTACCTGGAATCCTTGCGTAACCGTCTGGCGCGCCGGGGAGTGCATGTGCTGACCGTCAAGCCCGGTTACGTTCTGACCGGCATGACTGCCGGCCGTAATAATCTGTTTTTCGCCATAACGGCTGAACGCGCCGCCGCCGATATTTGCACAGCCATCCGCCAGCGCAGACAGGTGATCTATATCGCTTCCATCTGGTGGCTGGTCATGCTCGTGGTAAGGAACATTCCCTCCATCATCTTCAGACGTTTGACTTTTTAAAATGTCGCACATAATGGACCGGAATGGAACGGGGTGCGCGGGGCATCAAAGCCCCTTGCACAGACCTCTCTTCTGGATTATTGAGATTTATCCCGGATGGATGCATAAGTTCTACTAGAGGGTGTTGAAATAAGTCCATAAGAAAGGCCAAAGTAAATCTACGAAAGTCATTTTGACTAAAGAAATTGATATTGGCAGTACTTTTCCAGGATCAATTGACCAATAATTGGTCTTCTC
>JBEKCT010000117.1:0-11133 GCA_050014715.1 Anaerolineales bacterium
TTCCTCGTGGTTTCTGAAATGACCTCGAGCTTACTTTATCCGGATTCAGTTGGTAAGGTTCAAAAATATTACTTTTTTTAGCTACTTTTTATGGTTCGACCACTGATTGCACAAAACTTAGGTTAGGTCTTAGGTTTTAGGTTTTAGGTTAATTTATTTTTTCTCTCCCTCTTCCTTCTGATTATTCCGCTATAATCCCACCCATGCTGACTCTCGCGCTGATCTCCGGCGGCCGCTCCAGCCGCATGGGCCAGGACAAGGCGCTGATGCCCTTCCTGGGCCGCCCGCTCATCCAACGCATCCTGGAAAGGCTTGTCTTCTTGGGAGAAGAAACCATCCTTTCCACCAATCGCCCGGCTGATTACGCCTTCCTTAACTTGCCGTCTTACCCGGATATCAAACCGGATTGCGGCTCCCTGGGCGGTCTCCACACCGTCCTCAGCCTGGCCGCGCATTCCATCCTAGCCGCGGTCGCCTGCGACATGCCTTTTGTCAATCTGGCCCTCTTCAAATACGAATACCGGTTGCTTTGTCAGACCGGAGCGGACGTGGTCATCCCCTCCACCGCAGATGGACTTGAACCATTGCACGCCGTTTATCGCCGGGAGGCCTGCCTGCCGGCGGTGCATTCGGCGCTCGCGGTCGGCGATTTAAAAATGGTCAACTGGCTGCATGAAGTGAATGTGCGCGTCCTTTTGCCCGGGGAAGTGGCGCCCTTCGACCCGCACGGCCTGGCCTTCTGGAATCTCAATACCCCCGCAGAATTTCACCAGGCGGAAGAACGGGCAAAACTCGCAGAAAATGATCCGTCTTTCCAATAGAACCAGGACAATCCAGTAGATCAGACGAAGGCGTGGCAGGTTTGCGCACCATCCAGACGGAAAAAAACCGGAGCAGAATACATAGCCTGAATAATTTTTCGTCAATTGCCGCCCCCTGTTGGAATCGCGAGAGCCGGGGACTCCGGACCCGGCTCTCATGAAAGGAGAAAGAAAGGATATCGCCTTACACCTGCATGGTATCATTTCAGCCTGAAAAATGCTTGACGCAATCCCCACGTTAACCCTACTCTCGTATATCAATTCTGTAAGTGTTTTCTAATGAAAATCTAATCTGACCGGGGGTCTGCTTGTTGAAAGGTTGGCAAGTTCTGCTGCGTCTTATCGAAAAAGCTTCAGGTTGCCTGTAATGGCGGCATAGGCCAGTACCAACACCCCCAAAGATAGAATCGTCATCCCCAGCGGCGGCTTGGAGCAAAATAACACTAACCCGATCAGGCTCAGAACCATCCCAAGCGTTCCAATCGCCGGATGCCTGCCTCGCTCTGGAATTTTTTTCCAGAATGCAAGTTTTTGTTTGCTCTTCTCCGAAATATTCCCAAACAGTTTTTTCCAGAATGGCAATTTTGGCTTCGGCTGGAGAGGCATATTCCCAAACGGTGGTCGGCCGCAATTCCTGCAAAATCTGCTGTCGGCTGTGTTTTCTGTTCCACAATGGCTGCAGTATGGCATTGATCTACGACCTGCCAGCGATAAAAATGTCTGAAGAGCACATGGTCAGCATTATACAGTCAATTGCTGCAAAACCTTATTACGAAACCCGGCATCTTGTCTACCATGGCATGTTTTTTTTTACCGCCACTCTCACCAAGGTGAATTCATACCCCAGTTCCTGCGGTGACATCCTGCGCAGCGCTGCCATTTCTTCCGGGCTGTCCGTTTCACATACAGTCCGTGCTTCAAAGCATTCGTATTCACTTTCGGTGCTCCCATCCTTCACCTCGGCTTCTTTCCATTTTCGAATTCCGAATTACTAATTCCGAATTACAGGTAACGTTTTCCTTCTTCTCCATTACCGATTCACATATTATTCCTAGAACATAATTTCTAATATGCAAATGGTTAAATTTAACTATCTCCCCCTTTTCTGCCTGCCCCGCTTACCCTAGTCTTATTAGAGTTATTTGGGTGTATCTCAAAATGGGGGATCGCGTTCCCGCAGGGTAGCCTGCCCCAGGAGGGTAGCCTGCCCCAGGAGGGTGCTCTTCCCGGATGGGGCTCTTCCCGGATGGGGCTATTCCGGGATGGGGCTCTTCTCAAGGGGGAGCCGCCGCACAGTACCTGAAGGGTATCGGGGTTGTAATGGTTTATGGATCCTCGACAGGAACTTTAGGGCAGGGAAACGCAATAATCGGTTTGCCCCGTGATCAAACCACCCTCCAGTGTAAAAAAGGACACTACCCTGAGTCTGGCAATTCTGCCTGCAACGAAATCCCCGATGGTAAATACGGCAGTACCTTGCCAATCTTGTTCCAATACAACATGATCATCTTCAGCTACACATCTCAGCACAGTCAGTTTACGATCTGGGAACAAGCCTAAAAGTTGTTTGCCGGCTTCGCGGAAGGATTGGATGTTTCCATGTCGACCCTGTGGCGTACCGGGCTTGGGCAATTCAGTCCATTTTAATTCTTTTGAATAGCAGGTATCCGCCCACTCAAGCGTGCATTTGTTGAACAGTTCAATGCAGTGTAAAACGGCTTTTTTATTATCAATTGCATTCATTGATCATCTGTTCCTTTCCCTATTGAACCTTGGTAGAAGGATTGACTCAAGCAAAACCTTTAGGCTTGATTCTTTAGCTGCCAAACCTTTGGCTGATCGCGTAGCGTCCCCGTGTGGGACAACGGCGGCGTGATTATAAACAATGCTGTGGACCAGCAAAAATTCAAACCAAGGAAATTGCCCGAAAATGGCGGCGAACCCCCGCCGTCCGGTGCATGCTTTCTTGGACATTTCTTTTGTACAATATCCTGGCAAATGAAAAGGCGCCTTTCTCATGCTGTTTTATTAATTACCTCTATAAGATCTTGCGGAAATCGAACCACATGATCGGGGTAGCCGCGCTGCAAATGTTCCAAATTCTGATGCCCCCAGGTAACCGCAATGCTCGTGACAGATGCCTCTTTTGCCGCGCGCATATCACTTAACGAATCACCTACCAAAATAACTGGTTCCCGCTTTGTATCTGCTGAAAACTGCTTCCGTGCTAATGATATTTTCTGTGCCTTGGAGCCGGGAATATCAATTCCGTACACTGCACGAATATATTCATCTAATCCATGTTCGTTAAGAAAAGCCTTTACATTTTGTGATGAATTGGTCGTGATGATGGCGATCGTGTTACCGGTGGCCAGCTTTCTGACAACAGCCCTCATCCCATGGAAAATTGCCGGCGGGGATTTCTTTTCGGCGAAGCGTTTCAAACATCTTTGAATAAATTCCTCGATAAGATCTTCCGGGACTTCGCAGGCCCGCCCGAATGCTGCAAAGGACATGCTCTCAAGATTGCTTAGATCATCTTTTTTTACGACATGGCTTATCCCTAATTCATCACAAACTTCCTGACCAAACTGGATCAGGTCGTTCAGAGTATCTGCAAGAACACCGTCAAAATCGAAAATGATTAATGCCATGGTTTAGTTCTTTCCATCCAATATTTTCACCCGCAAGTGATTTTTATGCAAGGAATTGTTAACGGTTTGCGTTATCAGCACTGGGGGGAGGCGGACTCTACTTGGAGGCAGGAAAAAACCGAAGGTCGCCTGGCCTGGCCAAATTGATCAGTAGTGCGGCTTGTTATGTGTTCAAGGCCCGCCGTCGAAGTGGGTTGCCTTAACAAATGGCTAAACGCCTCATCGGGAGCAACACTGAATGATCGCTGTTGGCGCCCACGAAACAATTATCATGTGAGAAATGGTAGAAGGCGCCAGTTTTCTCATGGCGTTTCTCCTCACGAATGCTTTTTATAGTGAAGTGCAACAACACCGGATTGAAAGGTTTTCAAACCGATAAAGTCTAGCAGAATCCTCTCCTGCAGCTTCACGGTGTCGAATAACTGCGGTCCTTTGCCGGCAACAACCGGGTGAACCACGAAATGATACTCGTCGATCAAACCGCGCTCCGATAGCTGGGACGCAATGCTCAAACTGTCTACGAAAATGTCTTTTCCAGTCTGCTGCTTCAACCTGAGCACTTCTTCCGCGACGTTTGCGCGTACGATTCTCGTGTTGTTTCCCTCTACATGTTTCAACGTCGTAGAGAATACGACCTTGTCGAGCGAGTCGAACACGCGCGCGAACTCATAGGTTGCACCTGACTCCGATTGGTTCTTGACAACGCCGGGCCAATAGGGCACCATGAGTTGATAGGTGATCCGACCGAACAGCAGCAGGTTCGCATTGCTCAGCAGCCTGGTAAAGAAGTCTTGCAACTCCTCGTCGGCAATCATGTCCGTGTGGTTGCAGTACCCGTCAGTGCTGATATTGATCGCAAAAACAACTTTTCTCATGGACCTCTCCGTATATGACGATAAATGTGAAGGTCAAGAACAGCTTAATCGAATTTCTAATTACCGGATACCCAAACTCAACTTTTCCCTGCATTCATCTTTGCACCGAATGGCACTGGTGGCAGGCATCCGAACTTTGGTTATTGGGGTCCTGCTGGCAGCCCGAGCCCATCACCGGTTTGAAGGTAAAGACCTGCCCGGAAGCTTTCCCAACCAGCTGGTAGGTCCCGTCGGGCATGACCCTGGTATTCCAGAGCGGTTCGCCCTTGGCTGTTACCAGGATCGTATCGCCCAGTTTCAAGGTCACCACCGGATTGAGTTGCGCCAGCCGGAAGGCCAGGTCGTTCGGATCAGTCAGCGTGCGCGTCAGCGGTAGTTGGGTCAATGTGCCGTGGCAGGTCTTGCACTGGATATACTGGATGTCCAGTTTGCTGCTATACAGGCTGCCGTCCCCCATCGCCTCGGTGCGGGTATGGCAGTCGATGCAGTCCAGCGTCCATTCGCATTTCGTGAATTGGGCAATCGGCTGGTAGTAATCCTGCAAGCGGGTCACCGCTGAGTCTGTGCGCGCTTGGAATACCATTGTTCGCAGGTCATAGTTGCCCCGGTTGTGGCAGGCGTCGCATTGGGTGTATGGGATTGCCGTGGTCAGCTTGTGCACCAAGGTGGCAGTTTTAGTGCTTATGCTGGTCAGGTTCGTTAATTGGGTCGGTGTATGGCAGGCCGCGCAGCCGGTGAAATGGTCATAGCGCCCGCCTGTTTGCGCCGGTGGCGCCGAAAGGTGGCAGGTCAGGCAGTTCTGCCCGAACAATCGCAGCATAGGGTTGGTTTCTGCCTTCGGATCGTACATCTGCAGGCTGGTGATCCCGCTCGTGCTGTGCGGATTCTGGACCGCCGAGGTTCCGAACAGCGCCTTCAAGCTGGTTTGTGCACCGTACGTGTAGCGCATGATCGCGATTGCGCCCGCGTAGGTGTCCTGGATGCTGGTTGTGGATCTCTGTATATCGTCGCTGTAGGAAGCCGCCGTGCCGCTGTGACAGTTCGCTCCGCCGCAGTTGGCCTGGACGACTGAGTAGTCCGCCGGGTTGGCCCCGCCTCGCAGCGTGCTGTGGGCCAGCGTGGCGTCCAGCGCCAGCGGCTCTCCGCCGTGGCAGATCACGCAGCCGAAGGTCTTGACCGGGTGCGATTTGCTGATCTCCGGCAGGTCGCTGTGGCAGGTCAGGCAGTATTCCACCTTGCCGGTTAGCGTCGGGATCAGCGCGACTGGCTTGGGGCGACGGCTCTGCAGCCAGGCAATTCCCACCAGGGTCAGCAGCAGCAGTGCGGAGGCGATCACGATCAGACGGCGCATAATATTAACTCATCGGCAGCAACGCCAGCACCGTCAGGACCAGGATGGCCAATAGAATTCCAACAAAAAATACCTGCGCCATCCGGTTGCCTTTCGGGAACCACTTCCCCAGCTCCGCCTCGCCCGGCTCGGGGAATACATTCGGGATCAGCGTGACGGCCAGCAGTACCGCCAATGGCACCACCACACCCCACAAGAACGGGCTGCCCAGCTTGAGCAGTTCCTGCACCCACAGGAAGAACCACGGTGCCCGGGCGGTTGCGGCGACGCCTGCCTCCGCCGTGATCGGCGCAGCCAGCGGAGCCGGTGCCAGCGCCGATAGGATCAGCAGCGCCACCGCTGCCAGCAGCATCGCCAGCACTTCCCGCCGCACCAATTCGAAGCGTGAAATGCGCGCCTGGCTTTCCCGTAGGTGCGGAGGCGGCACCGCGATCCCGCCGTCCCGCCGCACCCGGAACAGGTGCCATATTACCAGGATGCCCGCCGCCAGCATCAGCCCGAAAATGTGCCACCCGTAGATGCGGATCAAGGTGGCCGGACCGGGTTGGGAGCCCCCCACCAGGCTGCCGTACAGCAGACCGCCCACCAGCGGGATCGAATTGATCAAATTCGTCCCGGCGATCAGCGCGTATTGAATACCCTCGTCCCAGCGCAGCAGGTAACCGGTGAAATCCAGCAGCACCGCCAGCACCAGCAGGCCCATCCCCAGCAGGTAATTGAAACGCCGCGGCGGAAGATACGCGCCCGTGAAGATCACCCGCAGCAGGTGCAGCAGGCAGAAAATCACCAGAAACTGCGCCGCCCAGAAGTGCAGGTTGCGCACCAGCCCGCCGAACGGCACCAGGAAGGACAGCGTCTGGATCGACGGTCCTGCCTGGTCGGGCGTCGTGATGTAATAGAACACCTCCAGGATCCCTGTGGCGATTAATACCCCCACCAGGAACACCGCCAGACCGCCCGCCGCCAGCGTGTAGCGCAGCCGCGCCTGCCTGGCCGGGATGCTCGGCGGATGCAGATGGTGGAAAAAGTTGGGCCGCATTTAATAATTATATACTGAAGATAAAAACCGCCCCATTGCCAGGAGCGGTTTTCTTGGTTCATGGGATGGATCTGCAAGACACCATGATCGGATTACTAGGCAGTGTCGTGGTGGTGCTCTTCCTCGAACACCGGCAGATACTTCACTGCCAGCCCGAAAGCCAGGATGCCCGCCGAGAAGATCCCGACCGACACCAGCACCTCAGGCAAGGAGGGAATGTAATGCACGTTGTTCGCCATAAAGGTCGGAATGTAGGTGAGCGGGTCGGGATGCTTGACTGCGAACCAGCTCACGTCGAAGCGGTTCAGGATCATCCCAAGCAGCAGGATGATCGCGCCGGCCAGTAAACCAGTATCACTCTGACGGATGCGTTTGATCGAGAACAAAACGATCGGGATGACCGCGCCGATCAGGATTTCGGCCCAGAACAGCACGCTCATCAGGCCGCTTGTGAAGAGGTATTTCAGGTCGCCTGAAATCGTGAGCTGGCTGAATTTGATAACCAGGTATATCGCCAGTACGATTGGGATAACCCTGGCCAGTTTTTCCAACAGACTTGTTTCAAGGCCTCGCTTGAAATAACGCGCGCTCAGGGAAGATTCGAGGATGACCATACCAAGGCCAATCGTAATGGCGGAAGTAAAGAAAAGCACCGGCAATATCGGCGTCCACCACAGGGGATAAAGTTTGGCCGGCTGGATCAGCAGCAGCGACCCCAGCGATGATTGGTGCAGGGTCGAAAGCACCACGCCCAGGATCACGAATGGCATAATGTAACGGTGGATCGTTTGCGCAGCCTTCTGCCACTTAAGCCCTTCGAACAATACCGGGGCGAATTCGATCGCCAGCACGGTCAGATAGGTCATCACGCAGATGCCGATCTCCAGCAGCACAGAAGTCCCATTCATGTGGATCAGCATGTACCAGATGCGTTCCGGGTGTCCCAGGTCAACCAGCAGGGCCACCACAACCATGATATACCCCAGGAAGGCCGTCAAAATCGAAGGCCGGAGCAGTGGCTTGAACTGCTTCAATTCGAAGATGTATACCGTTGCGGCTATCAGGAAACCACCGCTGCTGATAGCAACACCCGTGAACAGGTCGAAACTAATCCAAAAGCCCCACGGATAGGAGTTACCCAAATTGCTGATCGCGCCGATGCCGGAAGCATAGCGCACCATCGCGATGACGAAGGCGATGCCCATGAAGGCCAGCAGGGCCAGCGGCAGCAGGCCAATTTTCAGGCGCTTGTTGAGCGCTATTTGCATTTTCATTTGGGCGCCTCCTCCAGGTCGTCTGGTTTGGCAGTCTTTTCCGCCGCCACGGCCTCCTTACGCTTGTTGAACCAGTGCACCGCCACCGCCGTGCCGCTTAGTATGGCTCCCCAGGTCAAAGCAAACGGAATGGTGAATCCCATCACCTCTTCACTGACTTCCTTGACAGGGCGCTCGGTCAGCGGCGGCAGACCCAACTCGGCGAACGGCACGTGTGAAAGGATCAGGTAGGAGGTGCCGCCGTTCTCGAACTCGCCGTACACGTGGTCCACATACCGGTCCGGGTGGGCCTGGATGCGCGCATGCGCTTCCGCCACCAGGTCGGCCCGTTCCCCATAGACCAGCGCGTTGGTCGGGCAGGTCGCCACGCAAGCCGGCTGCAGCCCGATGTCGATGCGCTGCGGGCAAAATGTGCATTTATCGATGAATGCGCCTTCCAGCAGGCCCTTATCGAAGTCGAAGTGCGGCACGCCAAACGGGCAGGCGTTCATACAGTAACGGCAGCCGATGCACTTGGTGGCGTTGTATAGTACCGGCCCGTCGCTGCGCTTGCTGTAGGCCCCCACCGGGCAGGCCGACAGGCAGTCCGGCTCGTTGCAGTGCATGCAGTGGTAGACCATCGAGGCACGCGTCAATTCGGGGAACTGGCCCTTCATGCCAATCCCGGCCACCCAGATGCGGGTTTTGTCCATGTCGATCTTGTTTTCCACGCTGCACGCCACCATGCAGGCCCGGCAGTCGATGCAGCGCGTGGCGTCGAAAATGAAGGCTTTATGTTGGATATCGGTCATGTTATATCTTCTTTACCGTTACAAAGGTCTGGCTGAGCGCCTGGCTGCCACTGACCGGGTCGGTGTAGGTCACGTGCAGGTCAGAGTCGCTTGCGCCCTCGCCGTAGGCCACCCTCAGTCCCTTGGACATGTGCCCAAAACCGGGTGTCAGGTAGACGCAGTCCGGGCGGATCGCCTGGGTGGCCAGCAATTGGATGTGGATCATGCCGGCCGGGCTGGTGACTTCCACCATGTCGTTGTCGGCCAGCCCCAGGCTTCGTGCAGTCTGGGTGTTCATCCACAGTCGCGGCGGGTCGGCAT
Source organism: Anaerolineales bacterium (assembly GCA_050014715.1). Lineage (GTDB taxonomy): Bacteria > Chloroflexota > Anaerolineae > Anaerolineales > Villigracilaceae > UBA877. The sequence goes on from JBEKCT010000117.1 coordinate 9,106, forward strand.
ATTTATGCAGATACTGGTTGTTCTGGGTGCCCATCTGGGTATATTGGGCCACCTTGCCGGTTAGCAGGTAGAACTCTCCCGCCTTGGGTTTGGCAGGTTCCTCCCACACAGGCAGCGCCGCAAACCCGCCGCTCGCCAGGGTGGTTGAATAGATCTCAATTTTGCCGCTGGGCGTGCTCCATTTCGGTTCGATGGCTTCGTCGCTGCTGTCCGGGGTCTCGCCGGGCAGGTTCACGTAGCCCTGCTGGCGCACCTGGTCGAGCGTAACCCCCAGGGGTTTCAATTGCTGCTTGAGATAATCTTCTTCGTCGGTGTACTGGAAATAATCTCTCAAACCCAGGCGCTGACCGAGCTGCTTGTAGATCCACAGCGTCGATTTCCCCTCGCCCTGCGCAGCGATCACCGGCTGGCGCAGGAAAGCCTGGTTGCCAACCAGGTTGAGCGGGTCGTACCGCTCCAGGTAGGAGGCCTCCGGCAGCACCACATCCGAGAACCAGGCCGAGTCGTTCATGATGATATCGATGGTGGCAATAAAGTCCATCTTCTGGAAAAGCTGCAGGGTGCGTCCCCGGTCCGGCAGGGAGAGGGCCGGGTTCTGGCGCGAGATGAGCCAGCCGTGCGCCTGGTAGGGCTGCCCGCTCAGGGCGCCTTCGCGCATCTCCTGGAAGACGCCGATGTCCAGCGGGACGAACGGATATTTCCACGGTACCCCGTCCAGCCGTTGGGCGGTCACGCGCGGATACGGCGGCTGCGGAACGGAACCCAGCGAGCCGGTCTCTTCCCCGGATTCATTAAACATCGCCACGCCCCAGTTGCCAACAATGGCGTTCAGTATGGTGATGGTCCGTTCGGTCTGGAAGGAGTTCATAAAATTGGAGGTGCGCCAACCGTTGTGTGCCAGCGCGTACGGCGCAGCCGCCGCGAATTCCCGGGCGATCCGCTGGATGGTGTCAGCCGGGATGCCGGTGACCTCGGCCGCCCAGGCAGGCGTGTAGCTTGCCACCGCTGCCGGTAGTTTTTCGAAACCGGAGGTATTCTTTGCGACGAATTGTTTGTTGTAAAGCCCCTCCCCCACGATGACATTGAGCATGGCCAGGTGAAAAGCCAGGTCGGTGCCCGGGCGGATGGGCAGCCATTCCGAGGATTTGGCGGCCGTCTTGGTGAAGCGCGGGTCGAGTGTTACCACTTTCACGCCCCGGTCAATCGCCTGGCTCAACGCGGTCGTCTCGGAAGTGGAGATGGCCTCCATCAGGTTGCGGCCGGTCAGGAGGATGTATTTCAGGTTGTCATATTTGCGGTCGGGTTCCTGCATGCCGTAGGTGGTCAGGTTGGAGACGATCATGGCGTTGAAACACAGGCTGCGCTGCGTACCGTAGTTGGGCGAGCCATATGCGTTCAGCAGGTTCTCGAACTGGGCCTGGCTGAGGCAGTGCGTAGTCGAAAACATCATCGCCTCAGCCCCATAGTTCTTCTTGATCGAAAGCATGTTCTCGGCCACCATGTCGAGCGCTTCCTCCCAGGAAGCCTTGCGGAACAGCCCCTGGCCGCGTTCCCCCACCCGGATCAGGGGCGACAGCACCCGGTCCGGGTCGTAGGTGTTCATCTGGCCGGATTGCCCGCGCGGGCACAGTTTGCCGTTCGAATGCGGGTGCTCGGGATTGCCCTCCAGCTTGACCACGCGGCCGTTCTCCACCTTAGCCAGCAGGCCACAGCGCCAGACGCACATTTCGCACATGCTGGGGATATAGCCGCTGCTTGCAGCATCCAGTATTCCGCTGGCCCGCGCTGCTTCAGCCACCTGCGGCGGGATGAACTGCCCCAGCACAAGCCCGCCAACGCTCGCGCCGCCGATCTTCAGGAAGTCGCGTCGTGAAATGGTATTCGGCATTATTTATCCTTGTCTTTTTCTTTGCGCTGCAGGCCGGCGCGGTCGATCAAATAGAACAACAGAAACGCCATCAGGGAGAACGCCAGCACGGTCAGGTAGGGATTCAGGTTCCACAGTCCCGGCATGACCACGTTTCCGAG
>JBEKCT010000118.1:0-11071 GCA_050014715.1 Anaerolineales bacterium
ACCGGGATACCTGTGGGCACCGCCAATTGTCGCTCCATTTTTATGGAAGCACGTAGAGTAGAATCTAACTCTTTGGGTATCCATGCCAGCCGATCACTTTTATAATCTATTTTCAGAGTAGACAACTAAACTTCCCGATAGGGGTCAATAGTAGCTTACTAATCAATTTAACCTGCCAATATAAACGTTTACGCAATCCACTAGATTTTTCGAATCGAACCTTATTGTTGAATGGGGGGTTTAGCTAACAAATACCTATTCATCTTCTATCAGGAAGGATACCTAATCTTTTTTGGTGTATAATGTCGACAAGTCTGATAAAATTTGACGAAACTTATTATAGATATCGCACGATTCCTTTTGTATCCAGGAAAACGGTGGGGGAAAGAAAAATTCGTTCGTCATTAGGGAGTGGTGAAATTAATTTGCTTATCAGCTTATCGGCCAGCCAGAAATGACTGTTGTCCGGAGATTATGATTATTACCTGAAACAGTAAGAATTTAGCACATTTATTTTGGAGGTTTTGATGAAAGTCCTTTTGATTTACCCGGAATTTCCTGACACGTTTTGGAGTTTCAAGCATGCATTGAAATTTATCCATAAGAAAGCTTCGACTCAACCGCTTGGTTTACTGACCGTAGCTGCCATGTTACCAACGGATTGGGAAAAGCGCCTGGTAGATTTGAATGTGAGAGCGTTAAAAGATCAAGACCTGGAGTGGGCTGATTATGCGTTTATCAGTGCCATGGTTGTTCAAAGAGAATCTACCCATCAAGTTATCGACCGCTGCAAAGCAGCCGGGCTGAAAGTGGTTGCTGGAGGACCGCTCTTCACTGCCGAATATGACAAGTTCCAGGGTGTGGATCATTTTGTACTAAACGAAGCTGAAATGACTCTGGCGCCATTTTTAAGTGATCTTGAAAAAGGTCAGGCCCAGAGAGTATACACATCAGATGAATTCCCAGACATTCAAAAAACCCCCGCACCTTTATGGGAACTGGTGGATCGGAAGCATTACGCGACCATGTCGATCCAGTATTCTCGCGGTTGCCCGTTCGATTGTGAGTTTTGCAATATCACCACCTTATTTGGACATCTGCCGCGCGTCAAGACGTCCGCACAGATCCTGCGAGAATTGGACGGATTGTACCAACTTGGTTGGCGCGAACCCGTCTTCTTTGTGGATGACAACCTCATAGGTAATAAGAAACATCTCAAAGAGGATCTTCTTCCCGCATTGATAGAATGGCGCAAGGGTAAGAAGGGTATGCCGTTTAATACTGAGATTTCCATTAATATTGCCGACGATGAACCATTAATGGATATGATGACCCAGGCTGGTTTCGATACCGTTTTTATTGGTGTGGAAACCCCAGACGATGACAGTCTGGCTGAGTGCAATAAGAAGCAGAACCTGAACCGCGACCTTGTGGCAGATGTAAAACGAATCCAACGAGCCGGGCTGCAAGTTCAGGGCGGGTTCATCATAGGATTCGATAATGACACTCCCTCCACTTTTCAACGACAGATAGATTTCATTCAGAAAAGCGGAATTGTTACTGCTATGGTAGGCCTTTTGCAGGCGCCCGTAGGAACACGGCTGTATAAACGCATGGAAAAGGATGGCCGGTTGACTGGTTCTTTTTCAGGTGACAATGTGGATGGTGCGACGAATATCATCCCTAAAGACATGAATATTGAGGTACTCCTGAAGGGTTACCGGGCGGTTGTGAAGCACCTTTACACCCCTAAGAATTACTATGCACGCGTCAAGACCTTCCTGAAAGAATACAAAGCGCCCGTAATCACCATTCCATTAAACGCTGAATATATCACTGCGTTCTTCCGTTCCATTCTACGTTTGGGGATAATCGGTAAGGAACGGGTCCAATATTGGAAACTGTTCTTCTGGACGTTATTCCGCCGCCCGGAACTCTTTGCTTTGGCAATCACTTTTACGATTTATGGGTATCATTTCCGCCAGGTGATGGATTTGCACTTACTATGATCTGGCGAGGTAAAGGTGATACACCCTCATCACCTTAATGGTTGGCTTAGAAATTGGTCTCCGGAAAAAAAGAAGGTGTTCCGGAGACCATTTTATTTGTTGGAATATTTATAATTCATTATTAAGTTTATGCGTCCAGAAAAAATTTAAGGAATTTATATAAACTCGAGGGCTTTCCGGGAAAATACATACATAGGACTTATTTGGGTTGGTTAGATTTGCAGTAAAACAAATCTGCAGGGATTGGCAATCGGTGGTCATATTTTGCTAGATGGCAAATAGGTTTGTCGAGGTTAGGATAATCAGTCGAGGCGGAAACCCTTCTCAATGATTAGATTCTCAGTGGCATACGTGCCAGAAGATAAAGATTGGACAGTCGTAGTAAAATAGGAAAGTTTAACCACCATTCCATAGGATAATAGGAGTTACTCATGTCTGATAATTTTGATGTAATTGTTATAGGTGCAGGACCGGCAGGCTACGTCTCTGCCATTCGCGCGGCACAGCTAGGACAAAAAACTGCCATTATTGACAAACAATGGTTGGGTGGAGTTTGTTTAAATGTTGGCTGCATACCATCGAAGTCGCTGCTCAGGAATGCCGAAATCGCCCACATCCTGCGCGAACGCGGTAAAGAGTTCGGTTTTTCATTTGAAAATCTCACTCTAGATTATTCTGTGGCGGTTAAGCGTTCGCGCCAGGTTTCCGACCGGCTGACTAAAGGTGTTGGTTTTTTAATGAGAAAGAACAATATTGCCGTTTATTTGGGCACAGGGAAACTCAGTTCGAAGAATTCGGTTGCAGTTACAGATAAGGATGGAAAAGTCATAGAGCTGATGGCCAAGAATATCATCCTCGCCACTGGCGCCAGTGCGACTGTTCCGCCAGCCTGGAAATTGGATGGGCAGAAGGTGTTGACCTACCTGGAGGCCATCCTTCAGGAGAAACTACCCAAATCTGCTGTCATCATTGGGGCGGGTGCCATCGGGATGGAATTTGCAACAATCTGGAATAGTTATGGAGTGGATGTGACTGTTGTTGAGATGCTTCCGCATATACTGCCAATGGAGGACGATGAGGCTGCCTCCGAGGTGGCTAAAGCTTATGTCAAGCGCGGAGTGAAAGTGCTGGCCGGACACAAAGTCGAATCGGTGGATATCACTGAGACTGGGGTCAAGGTAACGGTATCTGCAAATGAACAGATTAAAGTCATCGAAAGCGAACAGGCTTTAGTGGCAATCGGCTTCCGCCCCAATTCAAAAGGGTTGGGTCTGGAAGAGCTCGGTATCAAAATATCCGAGCGCGGGTTTGTTGAAATCGATGAGAGGATGGCCACCAACATTCCGGGAATTTGGGCGATCGGCGACCTGACCGGCAAGTTCATGCTGGCGCATGTCGGTACGGCCCAGGGCATCGTTTGTGCCGAGAACATTTGCGGGGCTGAGACAGTTACCCTGGACTATGAAATGATGCCTCGCGCCACCTATTGCCAGCCGCAGGTGGCTTCGTTCGGAATGACCGAAGCCCAAGCTAAGGAACGCGGATATACGATCAAAGTGGGACGTTTCCCCTTCCAGGCCAATGGTAAGGCGCTTGGCCTGGGGGATTCCGCCGGTTGGGTTAAGTTGATTGCGGACGAGAAGTTTGGGGAGTTATTGGGCGCCACGCTAGTCGGACCGGAAGTGACCGAGTTACTGCCTGAACTGACCCTGGCTCACATGATGGAACTTACTCCGGCCGAGATTGCCCGAAATGTGCATGCACACCCCACGCTGAGCGAGACATTGATGGAAGCGGCCCACGTTGCAGAAGGTATGGGGATCCACATCTGATCTCGCGGGGAGTACAGTAATGGGATTTTTATAAATGGCTTTTTCGAAATAAACATGGGGAGAAAGGAAAAAGAGGTGTATAGCGAGCCATGGCTCGCAATTCACCTCTTTTATGTATTAGGGATTCTCAATAGACCATTATTATTAGATAGTTGTCGCTTAAGAGATCTGGGTGGCAGTCGCCTAGGACGCCTAGGTGGCAGTCGGTGTGGGGGGCTGGGTTGTGGCAGTCGGCGTAGAAGGTTGGGTTGTGGGAGTTGGTGTTTGCCCGACCGGTGTAGGTGTGTTGGTGGCAAGCGTTCCGGTCGGTGTGCTGGTGGTAAGAGTTCCGGTCGGTGTGCTGGTAAGTGTGCTGGAAACAGTGATCACCACAGTAACACTTTCACCAAAGGCACTGCCCTGGTCATCGGCAAGCCTCCAATAACCCGTGTAAGAACCAGCAGTATTGGGTGCAGTCAATGGGACGGATATCTGCACCTGCTGTGAAGGCGCCACGGACGAGGTAAGCTTGGTGGATGCACCGCCCATCTGACTGCCACTGGCAAAAATCAGCTGGAAACTTGTATCCCAGGTGCAGGTACCAGTGTTTTGTAACGCCCAGGTCTTGACAAAGCTTGCCCCGGGAGCCATGACGGTATTATCTGGAATGGTCACATCACTTACGTAAGCCGAATCATTACAGGATGAAACCGGGTTCGTTATGGGAGCTTGTGTGGCTATTGGTAGCACCGTAGCAGTTGTATCCGGTGGAGTAAAGTTAAACTGGGGGAACCCGGTCACCACTGGTGAGCCGATTGGTGTGTCTGTAGACAGTGATGGGGTTAATGTGGAGGCCAATTGCAGCGCGGCAAGCGTATTGGCTGCATCGGTGGAATAGACGGAGTCTATTTGTGTAGTGGAGGCGGGGGTGCTTTTTGGCTTGGTGGCCGCGTAGACTAACAGAATACCTCCGCCGAGAAGCATCAATACTACTGCCACAGAAAACAAGCCTCCCCATTTGGGCAATTTGGGTGATTTGGATGGTAAGGGTGTGAAAGTGGACATAATTATATCTAGGTTAGTTTATCAGATAATTGTTATGGGACTGTGATTAATTCGTGGAAGGATTGTGTGGTTTATTAATCAGAACTAAAGGGGGGTATTAAGTCAGGCCTGAATCATGGTAAGAAGCATCTTGAAATTCTGCCTGGCGATTAGGGCATGAGGCGCATTGGCAGGGATAATTATGCCATCACCGGTTTTCAATCCATAAAGCTGGCCGGATATATTAATCTCCAACTCACCATCCAGCACTTGGACGAAGGCATCCAGCGGGGAGGTATGCTCGCTCAGTTCCTGACCCTGGTCAAAGGCAAACAGAGTGATGTTACCATTTGCGGATTTGGTTAACTGGCGGGAAACCACCGCACCGGTCTGGTAATCAACCAACGCAACAAGGTCAAGAATTTCGGATTTGGGTACTGTAGACATGGGTCACTCCTGGTAGATGAATTTGTCATTTCCTATGAATTGGGCAGATGCCGTCTATCCAATTGGATCACCGGATCGAGAATTGATAGGGAGCAAGTTCCTGCGTGAACCGCGTCGTGCCGGTAACGACCATGACAACATCCTGAACACCATTCTGCCCGATAGTCAGTGGAATATCAACAGACTGGTCGGCAGGCACTGGAAGGATCTGAACGGATGACCTTTTAGTACCTTGTGTGATAAGTGCCAAACGGAAAGTTTGGGGGATGGTATTCTTAATGCGAGCAAAACCATCCGCCAGCCAGCTATTATCAGCGGTTTCGAAACCAGTGGAATAATGGATGGCAGGAATGGATACATCGTCCAGGAGAAAACCAGCTCCGTTCAATGACTCATCTGTGAGGTATTCAAAGCGTACGGAAACTTTCCTGCCTGCAAACCGGGATAGGTCGACCGATTCCTGGATCCAGCCATTGCTCTGTCCGGTATATGCCCAACCATATGAAGCGCCGTTGGGATTCCTATCCGTGCCGGAAGGAGTGGTCAAGAAAATCCAATCCTGGCCGTCGCTGGAAGCCTCAACGTAGACATAATCATAATCCTTTTCTATATCATACCATGTCCAATAGTTCATGCTGATTGGACCGGAAATACCACTCAAATCAAACTGGTGGGTTAAGGTCATATCCGACTGGTCACCCTGGTTCGACCAATACGCGTAAGAACCCGAATGTGGGTCGACGGGCAGGAGCCGGGTGGAAGTAGCGCCTGCGAAATACAGAGTATGGCTGCCCGGGCAAGTGATTTTGACATAATTCACACCATATTGGTTAACAGTCCGGCTGGCCGGGTCAGATGGACAATTATTGATCGTTTCAGTAGGGCCGGCTTGAGGAGAATCAGGGTAATTATGGTAAAAGAAACGCCCGTCGTCTGCAGATGGATCGTGGACATAGTTGGTGACGGCCCAATCCAGGAAAAAGTCATCAGCCGTAATGACCATTCCGGTCATTGGGTCCATGACCTTACGTTGGGCCAGGGTGTCATCGATTTTTTCGAGCCCGTTGTGCTGGTTATGTATCAGCGCCTTGGTGGTATCCGCGCCGAAACGGTCGAGGAAATAAGTGGTGAACAAGAAACTGGCGCCGTAATGTGCAATGTCTTGACCGGCAGGTCCACTAATCCAGTCGGTCAGGTTCATATCCGGGTTGCTGATGAAAACTTGTTCGTCACCACCCGAGGGATACCCATTGATGAATTCAGCCAGTTTTGAAAAACCCTCGTTAATAAAGGCAGGCTCATTGGGATCCTCATACCAATGGATCATATGCTGGAATTCATGTGCCAGGTCACCATAAGTATGTCGGTCAGTGAGTGCCTCAGATGAGCTGATGTAAAACATCTCGTGGGCGTTGGAGTATGGGTCGATCTGCGGGGGATATTCATTGATTGATGAGAATGCCCCACCTACAGTGGCTCCAAGGCCATCGGTGTATAGGATGAAAATGTGTGGATCATCATCCACTCCGGGCGTCCATTCAGAGCCAAAGAACCGCCGATCGGTGGGGTAGATCTTGTTTTCGAATGCATCCATCAGGTTCTTTACATCCTGCTGATTATAAGAAACAGAGTTATCGACCCAAAAATAGGAATGAGGGGTGATATAGCGCAACGTAGCCTGAACCTGGAAATAAGAATTGTTATCTTCACTAAGTGTCCAGAAGTTCTGATGAGCGCCAAGAACAAGAGGCGATGGTGGGGGAAGCAGAGTGGGTGGAATGTTGCAAACATTCTTGAACCGGCAAGCTAAAGAGGCAAGATCATCTTCCGGGACTGTGATCCTTTCAAGCAGCTTCAAAGTGTCGGTGGGTGTCTGAACGGCCGGCGGAGGTCTTACCTGAAATACAGTGGGGGTTGGCCTGCTGGATGAACCAATTGGATTGGCTGCCAAAGTCGGGAGTACTTTAGAGAGACGATTGAAAGAATAATGGACCCCGCCCAGGATTATGACAAGGCAGCAGCATAGTACCAATATAATTGCTAGAAAGAAAGCTAGAACGGAGACGTTTTTTTTCACAATATGTCCTAATGATAAAACTGGTAAAACACATCATCCAGAAGGTTTTATTTGATTATTTTTAGTTAATCGGGAAATTGGCATGGGAAAACTGACGTATCATACCTTTTGAAGAGAATTTTGTCCATGACAGATTAATCCAATCCGGACAGAAATATGTGCAATTGAATGGTGGAATTTTCAAGGAGTTCCAAGTTGCCGGCAGAGGTGCGAAACCGATAAAAAATATAAAGACCGACTGCACTGACCAGGCCGATCCCCAACCCGCCGGACCAGATGGCACGTGGTTCAAAGCTATCATTAAGAAGGCCACCAATCAGCGGCGCGGCCGTTCGCGCAATACCCCAGGCAAACCAGTAAACACTCATGTAACGACCGCGCATATCAGCAGGAGCCAGGTCGGCAATATATTTGCTGATGGTGGGGATAAGAATCAATTCCCCAAAAGTCATAAATACCATACTTGCCCAGAAACCCCAAAAGTCCTTCATTAGTGCCACACTCCCCACGCCCATGGCATAGGTCAACATTCCGACGGCTGCGACAGGCAGGGGTTTAAAGCGCCGCGAGATGCGTGTTACAAATAGCTGGACAAACACACACATCAGGGCGTTCGTGGTCGGGAGCCAGCCAAACAGGTTTTCCGGCAAGCCAAAATTCTGCTTGGTATAAACTTCCAGGAGCGTCCATAATTAGGGTGGGGTAATCAGACCAACACCGATCAGTACTGTAAAAACAATATATGGGCGGTCGCGGACAATGGATTCGTACCCGCCCAGGCCTTCCCGTGTTAATTCTTTTTTTGGATGGTACGCTCTGGAGAGCGTCTCGCGGGCTCTGAAGAGGAGCAACAGGCTATAAATGAGCATACCGGCGGCGGCGCTTATGAAGGTGTAGGTATAGGAACGGGAAGCCAGGAATCCGCCTGCGGCTGGCCCGATCGCGACCCCGGCGTTATTAACCATACGAATAATTGCGTATGCGTTCGTTCGTTTTTCCGGGACAACCAAATCTGCCAACATTGCGTTCGCGCCGACCTGATAAAGCGGATTCGCAGCACCCATTATGAACATAAGAATGGCAAACCCAAGGTAGGAATGGGCTTGGCTCATGAACAGGTATCCCAGACCTGTTACCGCCAGGCTAAAAACCATGACCGGTTTTCGACCCAGTCTGTCTGCAACAGTTCCGGCAATGAAGGATGTAAGCAGGCCGGTGCCAGCATTAATGGCAATTAACGTCGAGACGATACTGAGTGACAGGTTAAGTTTTTTGCTTACATAAATCATCAAGAACGGCCAGATCAGGGATGATCCGGCTGAGCTGAGCAATAGCCCGAAGGCCATAAGCCAGAATTGGGAAGGCTACTCAGTGAAAGTGTTGCGGAAGCGATTGAGCATAATCGAAAAAACAGGAGCGACACTTGCGTATCGCCCCTGCGGGTTTATCTTCGGGGACCTCGGTGATCATCACTGCGACCGCCGGGGCGCCGGTCGCCACCTGGATGGCCACCACCTCCGGGACGTCCGCCACCACTCTTGCGGGCATCACGCTCCTGGGCCTCTTCGATTGTCCAGCCTTCGAGCACAGCCTGACGTGAGAGACGAATCTTGCCCATCGGGTCGATACCGGTGACCATGACCGTAATTTCGTCGCCAAGCTTGCAGACATCTTCGACCTTTTCGACGCGTTCGCTGTCGAGCTGTGAAATGTGAACCATGCCATCTGTGCCAGGCAGAATCTCCACAAAGGCGCCAAAATCGGCGACCCGGACAACCTTGCCGGTATAGATGCGACCCAATTGGGGCGTTTCGGTGATGGCTTCGATGCGCTCGCGTGCCATCTTTGCACCTTCTCCATTGGTTGCGGCAATGTAGATAGTGCCGTCTTCTTCGATGTCAATCTTGGTACCAGTTTCCTCCTGTAAAGCGCGGATGTTCTTTCCGCCGGGACCAATGATGGCGCCAATCTTGTCAGAAGGAATCTTGACGGTGGTAATGCGAGGGGTATGTGGTTTCAATTCAGAGCGGGGTGCCGGGATGACTTCCAGGATCTTGCCCAGGATGAAAAGACGCGCCTGGCGGGCTTGTTCGAGGGCCTCTTTCATGATTTCGGTGCTTAAACCTGAGATCTTGATATCCATTTGCAGAGCTGTGATGCCCTGCTCGGTACCGGCAACCTTGAAATCCATGTCGCCCAGATGATCTTCTGTGCCCTGGATATCGGTCAAAATCTTGTATCGGCTACCTTCCATCACGAGGCCCATGGCCACACCGGCTACTGGAGCCTTGATAGGAACCCCAGTATCCATCAGTGCCAAGGTTGAGCCGCAGACGGAGGCCATCGAGGAGGAGCCATTGGAGGCCATCACTTCAGATACCAACCGTAATGCATAGGGGAAGGTCTCTTCGGATGGTATTACCGGTTCGAGGGCCCGTTCGGCCAGGGCACCGTGACCAATCTCACGCCGGCTTTGACCGCGTACCATTTTGGTCTCGCCTGTGGAAAAAGGTGGAAAGTTGTAGTGGTGCATGTAACGCTTGCTGTCCACCGGGCTGAGTGAGTCAATTTCCTGGGATTCGCGCAACGTGCCAAGGGTAGCCAGGGTCAGCACCTGCGTTTCGCCTCGGGTGAACAGGCCGGATCCGTGCGCGCGCGGGCTAAAACCAACTTCACACCAGATGGGACGAATCTCGGTCGGGTTGCGGCCATCCGGGCGTTTACCCTGCTCGAGGATCCGGGAACGGACAACCTTCTTCTCAGCCTCGGCAAAAGCCTCTTTAACGTTGGCCAGACTGAGAACCCCCGGCAAAGTAAATTCAGGGATTTCCTCCACATCTCCTTCGTCCGAGACGGTCACTTTTGCCTCGGCGGAAGGGATTAGTTCTGTAACCAGGTCTTGCAACAGCGCATCCATCCCGGCGTAGAATTCTGCTTTCATAAGCGGCTGATCGAGTAAGGTGTTCATCGGGCCGCTTACACGGGTATACACTTTTTCCTGCAGTGTTTTATCGGGCAGAGCAAAAGCAATAACTCGCTTGGGCTTGCCAATCTCGGCCTGCATTTTGAGTTGCAGATCGATCAGAGGTTGGATGGATTTATGGCCAAATTCAAGTGCGGCGACCATGATATCCTCAGGGACCTCATCTGCACCGGCTTCCACCATCAGGATGGCTTCGCGAGTACCGGCAATGCGAAGATCGAGATCGGATTTATCGATTTCAGAGAAGGTGGGATTGGCGACAAACTGGCCGTCCACTCGACCGACCCGCACCGCCGCAACCGGTCCGTTCCAGGGAATATCAGAAATCATAATGGCGGCGGAGGCAGCGTTGATGGCGAGGATATCCAGCGGGTTATCTGCATCCGCTGAGAGAGAGTACATGATGATCTGGACTTCGTTGCGCATACCTTCGGGGAAGAGCGGCCGCAACGGCCGGTCGGTGAGACGTGCGACCAGGATGGCATCGGTTGAAGGACGGCCTTCCCGCCGGAAGAACGATCCGGGGATCTTGCCGCCGGCATACATGCGTTCTTCATAATCCACACTGAGGGGAAAGAAGTCTATCCCTTCGCGAATGGCGCCCATGGTTGCGGCAGCAAATACAATTGAATCGTTCAGGTGAACCGTGACGGCTCCGCCGGCTTGCGCGGCGAGTTTGCCGGTTTCAACGGCAATTGTG
>JBEKCT010000119.1:0-10949 GCA_050014715.1 Anaerolineales bacterium
CTGAACAAGTACGACTGCCGGAGACCGGTCTTCCAGGCGCTGGCCTCGGCCGAGAAATGGCTGCTGGTGACCTGCTTTGGCTACCTGGGCTACAAGAATGCCCGCTTTGGACGGATCGAAGCACACGAAGCGGTGACGGCCTATGGGCGCGAAGCGCTGCTGCGAGCGAAGGAAGCGGCCGAAGACATGGATTACGAGATCCTGCACATGTACGTGGATGGGCTGTGGGTGCACAAGCAAGGCTGCAAAACCCCGGCAGATTTCCAGGCCCTGTTGGCGGAGATTACCGACCGGACCGGCCTGCCGATCTCCATGGATGGAGTCTATCGCTGGGTGGTGTTCCTGCCCTCGCGCGTGGATGAACGCGTGCCGGTGGCCAACCGTTATTTCGGGGTGTTCCAAAGTGGTGAGATCAAGGTGCGCGGTATTGAAGCACGAAGGAGAGATACTGCATCTTTCATCTCTGAAACGCAAATGGCCATCATGGAGATCCTGGCCAGGGCAGAAGACGCGGATGGGTTGAAAGGTGTATTACCGAAAGCACAGGCTTTCGTTCAAAAGCAAATGACCGCGCTCAGGCTGAGGCGGGTACCGGTGGAGAAGCTGCTGGTATCGCAAAAACTCAGCCGGGAGCTGGGCGAATATTCCAGCCCTTCGCCGGCTGCGCGGGCTGTCTGGCAGATGCAGGCGGCCGGCAAGGTGGTCCGGCCAGGACAGCGCGTGCGTTTTCTATATACGCTCGGTAAACCGGGCGTGTCAGCCTGGGACGTGCCTGACCAACCGGATATCCGCAGCATCGACGTGGCACGCTACCGGACCCTGTTGCAGCGGGCGGTTGAGACGGTGCTGGCTCCGATCGAGCAAAGTGTTCACGGAGGAAAAGATAGCGAATGCCTGTACCTCTTTCCATTAAAAAAAGCCAAGATTCTGGCTGAGGGGAGCAGCCAAAATCTCGGTGAACAAAATTTATCATCAAATCATAATTTCTGCAATGGCATACAAGGAGGTCAACGATGAATATCACCCGTTTTCGAGAAAATAAATAACATATAGACTCAAAAGATAAATTCAAGCTTGACATAAGAACATTAGTTCTATATAATGAATCCAAACTTATGGAGCAAATCATGGAAGAAAGATTAATGAAACCCGCCGAAGTGGCGGACATCTTGCAAGTGAGCCGGGCGATGGCTTATAAATTATTAAACCAGGGAGAGATCCCATCTGTGCGAATCGGTAAATCGGTACGTGTCAGGCGGGCAGACTTGGAGCGATACATCCATGAAAGAGGAGACCATAACATCTCCCTCATACTACCCAAAGCCTGATTCCTCTCAGAAACCTGTTCTCAACCATTGCCCAATCGGTTACAATCTATTTGTAATCAAGTTGAACCTTAACAGTCGAATAGTGCAACGCCAGATCTACATCCTAAAAATCCTATTCACAGGAAGAAAGGAGAAGTAGAGATGGCTAAAAGAGCAAATAACGAAGGCACACTTTACTTTCGAGAGGATCGAAAGAGATGGTGCGCGCAGGTATGTTTGGACGGGCGACGCCTGACCAAATACGCCAGGACACAAGTGGAATGCCGGGACTGGTTAAAGGAGACAATCAAAAAGATTGATCGCGGCCTCACCTATGATGGAATGCAGGTGACATTGGAAGATTTCGTGGCAACCTGGCTGGATGGGAAAGACTTGTCACGTGCACCAAGGACGGTCTTTCAATATCGGAAGATGGCCAGTGACCATATCCTGCCAACACTGGGAAAAATGCGTTTGCAGGAAATCCAGCCAATCCACCTTCGACAACTGTATACCCGAAAGAAAGCGGAAGGCCGTGGTCCTCGAACGTTGCAATATATGCATGCCGTACTCCACTGTGCGTTAGAGCAGGCAGTACGCGAGGGGATTCTGGGACGCAACCCGGCCGATGCAGTAGAGCGTCCAAAGGTGGCGCAGTCAGAGTTCAAAATCCTTACGGAAGAACAGTGCCACCAATTCTTGCACGCCGCTGTGGAGTCCCCGTATGAAGCACTTTTCAACCTGGCTCTCACGAGTGGTATGAGACAAGGAGAACTGCTCGGATTGAAGTGGGCAGATCTGGATTGGGACAAGGGCACCTTGATGGTCCAACGCCAACTGCAACGGGTGGAACACCGAGGATTGGCATTTGTTCCTCCCAAGACCAAGGCAGGACGCAGGACCATAAAACTGGGTTCCGGGATGCTGGAGAAGTTGGCTTCCCACAAAAGCCAGCAGGAGAAGATCAAGGCTGGTGCAGGCGAGAGATGGAAAGAGAATGACCTGATCTTTCCGAGCACGCTCGGCACACCACTGGACAGTTTCAGGGTGAGTCACCAGTTCAAGAAGCTCCTTAAAATGAACGGACTGCCTGACATCCGTTTTCACGATCTACGGCACACTTCTATTTCATTTCTGCTGGATATGGGAATCCCGGTCAACACGGTCCAGCAACGGTCTGGCCACTCAAAAGCGAGCGTAACGACGGATACGTACGGTCATTCGATGTCACACTCCCAGGATGAGGCGGCTCAGAGGATCGATGCCATGCTTTTACCGGCTGAACCGCCATTGCAGTCAAATTCACATTAAAACCATCATTGCAGTCACCTTTGCAGTCAAAAAAGAAGAAGGAGCCTTCGGATTAATGGAAACCGCCATATATGGTGTATTAGCGATTGATATTACACCGTATATGGCGGTAAAAAGAATGTATGGATGCTGTTTAAAATTATTTAGGTCCTACTCTTAATCAGTGGGTTCCGAGTTCGAGCCTCGGGTCGGTCATCTGAAGCCTCCTAATACGGGGGCTTTTATATTCCGCCTTCGTACCTTATAGGACCGCGACTGTCGAATTTTATCGGAACTCGTAAATATTGACAAATATCAACAAAGCAGGTAGGATGACAGTGTTTCCAACCTCCCCACTTCAACCTTTCTTTGAGCCAATTTGATCACATTCGAGCGTCGCCAACAATTAATGACCATCTTGCGAGAGCAGCCCGGGATCCGCGTCCCGGAAGTGGCTGAGCTATTGGATGTTTCTGAGGGGACCATTCGCAATGACCTCAACGCCCTGGCCGGGTCAGGCCAGGTCACCCGGGTAAGGGGCGGCGGTGTGCTGCTCGATGAACGGCAAAGCCGTAGTCCCATTTTTTCCACCCGTCTCATGACCCACCGCCTTGCCAAACAAGCCATCGCCCGGCAGGCGGCTGCCCTGGTTCAGGACAACGACTCCATGCTGCTCGATTCCAGCACCAGTTCGTACTATTTGGCCTGCTGCCTGAAAGAACGCCGCGACCTGACCATCATCACGAATGGCATCGAATCTGCCCGGGAGCTGGCGAAGAATTCCTCCAATACTGTCATCTTGTTGGGCGGCGTGCTGCGTGTGGATGGTACAGCCATAAACGTGCCTCTGGCGGAGCAATTCCTTACCGAATATCATCTCAAGGCCGCCTTCCTTTCCTGCAGCGGCTTCACCCTGGAGGGCGGCCCTACGGAAGTGGACATCTACGAAGCACAGATCAAACGCAAGTTCATCGCCAGCTCGGGCAGCCTGGTCGCTTTGATCGATTCCAGCAAATTCGGCCGGGCGGATCTGATCTCCTTCGCCGGCCTGGACAAGATTGCTCACCTGTACACCGATTCCGACCTTTCCCCGGCCTGGGTCAAAAAGCTCAAACAAGGCGGGGTTCCTTTCACGCTGTGCACCGGAAAAATGGATTCAGCATGATGGACATACCTGTAACCATTGGCGAAAATGCACTGGAATCCCTATTGCAATTTTGCCAGGAACGGGGCCTTACCGATTTCATGTTGGTGGCAGACGGGAATACCTTCTCTGTGCTGGGCAGGCAAGTGCAGGCTACCCTGCAAGGGCGCGGCTTGGATGTCAAGTCGGTGGTCTTCAGCGAGCCGGAGGTTGTACCTGACGAGGATTTCATCTTCCAAGTGCTGCTGCACGCTGACCAGGTCAAGCGCACCTACCTGGCAGTTGGTTCAGGCACGCTGACCGACATCACCCGCATCGTCAGCCATCGCACACGCTGCCAGTTCATCTCGCTGCCAACTGCCCCTTCGGTGGACGGGTTTACTTCCCCAAGCGCATCGCTGGCCGTAAGGCGGATCAAAACCACCGTGATGGCCCAGCCGCCCATAGCGGTCTTTGCCGACCTGAGGACCCTGGCAGCTGCCCCACAGGCCATGATTGCCGCCGGCTATGGCGATATTCTAGGTAAAGCCATCGCCCTGGCAGACTGGCAACTTGGGCACGTGCTCTGGGACGAGCCTTACAGCCCGGAGATTGCCGCCCGTGTGCGCAAGACCCTGGAGGCCTGCATCGCAGCGACCGCCGAAATCGGCCAAGCTACTCCGGAAGGAATCCGTAAGCTGATGTTCAGCCTAATCGATTCCGGCTTGTGCATGCTGGACTACGGTAACTCACGCCCGGCTGCCGGTTGCGAACATTACATGTCCCACTTCCTGGAAATGAAACTGCTGCGCGAGTGCCGGCTGGCCGTGTTGCATGGAGCCAAAGTGGGCTTATGTTCCCTGCTGGCGGCAGACCTTTACGCTCATCTCAGGCAGATCGACCGCCCACTGGCATTGGTACGACTTGCCTCGGCTGTTCAACCAGACCGCAGCGTTGATATGCAGCGCATCCGGCAGGCATTTGGCCCGATCGCGGAAAATTTATTCGTTGAGCAGGCGCAATTCCTGGATATGACCGCCGCAGGTTTTGAACGTCTCAAGCAGCGCGTGCTCGAGCACTGGGACGAAATCCAAGCTCTGGCGGCGCAGGTACCCACACGGGAAAAGCTGGTTGATTTGCTCAGCCAGGCCGGCGGCGCGACCCGTCCAGCTGAGCTGGGTCTAAGCGATGCGGAAGTACAGCAGGCTTTGACCGAATCCCACTTTCTACGCAACCGCTTCACTATTTGCAAGCTGGGGTACATGCTAGGCTTGCCCGATGGTTCATAGGAGATTTGCCATGTCTATTGAAGCTCCTTATCCTGAATTGGACGAATATCTGGCCTGGATGGGCGAGGCCGGCTGGCGTATATCTGAGATCGAGGCCAGTGAAGGCGCGGCCGGTAACATCTCGGTCTGCATGAGCTGGCCGGTTGAGTTGCGCCGCAAGTTTCCAAATGCCGAGACCCTGGAACTACCTTTGGCCGTTCCCGAACTGGCCGGGATGACCCTGGTCATCACCGGCTCAGGCAGGCGCTTACGCGATATCATCCAGGAGCCGACCGCTAACCTGGGCTGCCTGGTGGTTGACCCGGGTGGTAAGACCGGGCAGCTCTACACTTCGCCGAAACGCCTTTTCGCCAACCTGACCAGCGAGCTGAATTCGCACCTGGCCGTCCACCGCGACCAGATAGTCCACACTGGAACCAACTTCGATGCCGTCGTCCACGCCCAGCCACGTCACCTGACTTTTCTGAGTCACATTCCGCGCTACCGGGACGAAAAATATCTGAACCAGCACCTGCTGCGTTGGGAGCCGGAAACGATCATTAACCTGCCCGAAGGGGTCGGTTTCGTGCCTTTCAATGTGCCTGGCTCGCAGGCGCTCATGTCTGCCACCCTTGAGAAGCTGCACCAACACCGCGTTGTCATCTGGGCCAAGCATGGCATCGTGGCCCGCTCCGATACTTCCGTCAAGCGCGCCTCCGACCGAGTCGAGTACGCCGAGACGGCCGCCAGCTACGAGTACCTTAATCTGACGGTTGGAGAGCAAGGGGAAGGTCTGAGTTTGGATGAAATCCTCGCCATCTGCAAGTCCTTCGACATTCAGCAGTCCATCTTCTAGTTCCAACAAGAAGCCTGTCGTGGAAGCCACCCGAACGCTGGAAGCCCAACTCAACGATTTCTCGCCTGCCAAAAGGATGCAAGCCCTGGAAGCCTTGACCGCCTCTGGAGAACCAGCCGGCGCGCCCCAAGAGGCCGTAAACCTGCACTGCCACACATTTTTCTCTTTCAATGCCTATGGCTACTCTCCGACCGGCCTGGCCTGGCTGGCCCGGCAGTGTGGTTTCAAGGCGTTGGGTATCGTGGATTTCGATGTGCTGGATGGGGTGGAAGAATTCCTGAATGCCTGCGAACTTCTCGGGGTGCGCGGCTCGGCGGGCATGGAGACACGCGTCTTCATCCCCGAATTTTCCAGCCGTGAGATCAATTCCCCCGGCGATCCGGGTGTCTACTATACCATGGGCATTGGCTATTCCTCAGGCCGGCCTCCGGTCACAGCCGCTCCCATCCTGGCCGATATGCGCCGGCGTGCCGAAGAGCGTAACCGCACGATGCTGGAGCGAATTAATGCCTTCCTTGCGCCGGTGACGGTGAACTATGACCGTGATGTGCTCCCGCTCACTCCGGTTGGCAACGCCACCGAGCGTCATATGTTGGTGGCTTATATGCAGGCGGCTGCCGCCTGTTTCCCGGACCCGGCGCCGTTCTGGGCGGAAAAGCTCCAGTTGTTGCCTGAGCAGGTGGCTGCCCAGATCGGCGACGCTGTCAAATTTCCGAACACGCTACGGGCAAGGCTAATGAAACGCGGCGGGGTCGGGTACGCCCAGCCGGGTGCGGATGCCTTCCCATCTTTGGATAAAGTGAACCGGTTGATCCTCGCTTGCGGCGCGCTGCCGTGTGCCACCTGGCTGGATGGCGCTTCCGCCGGCGAACAGGCCGAAGAGGAATTGCTGGGCTTGTTGATCAGCAAAGGCGCGGTGGCCCTTAATATCATCCCGGACCGCAATTGGAACCTCACGGATCCTGAAAAACGCCGGGCGATGGTCCAGAATCTGTACGATGTGGTGGTCCTGGCCGGCAAACTCGACCTCCCGCTCAATATTGGCACCGAGATGAATGCGCCCGGCCAGAAGCTGGTCGATGATTTCGAGGCTCCCGAGCTGGCACCTGTGCGACAGGCATTTCTGGACGGCGCGGATTTCATTTATGGTCATACCGTCCTGCAACGGGCCGCGAGCCTGGGCTACCAGAGCGAGTGGGCCAGGGCATATTTGCCTTCACGCCGGGAGCGCAATGCCTTTTTCACCCAGGCAGGGCGACGTGTGGCTCCGGGGCGTGCCGGGATGACCCGGCTGAAGTCGCTGACTTCCGACCTTTCACCTGTCGAAGTAATGGACAAGCTGGCACACCCGGCTTGATATTGAAAAGGTTCAGACTTTTTATACGTTGGATTTGATACATTCATGACTCACCACTACCTGCTGGCCCATGACCTCGGAACGACCGGAAACAAGTCCACTCTCTTTGACGCAGAAGAGGGTTTGGCACTGGCATCTACTTTTGAAGCTTACCCCACTTTCTACCCGCAACCCGCCTGGGCCGAACAAGACCCAGCCGATTGGGAAAGAGCCATCTGGCTAGCCACTCGCGCTCTTCTCTCCAAGACTGGCATCGAACCTGCCGGGATTGCAGCCGTAAGTTTTAGCGGTACCATGCAAGGTGCGTTGCTGGTGGACCGGCAGGGTGCGCCCCTGGGCCAGGCCATTATCTGGGCCGACCAGCGCTCCACGGCCCAGGCGGAATGGATCGGCTCGGTCTGCGATCCCCAGGCGCTTTACTACCTGACCGGGCAGCGTCTCAGCCCGGCCTACACGGCTCCCAAGCTGCTGTGGATCAAGGAGCATGAGCCGCAAAATTACGAAAAAGCCTATAAATGTTTGCAGGCCAAGGATTACGCGGCCTTCCTTCTGACGGGTGTTTTTGCCACCGATCCTTCGGACGCCTCGGGCACCCTGCTGTACGACCTACTGGGCGGGCACTGGGCCACTGACCTGATCAGGGCACTTGGCCTGAACAACGGACTTTTCCCGGAGGTGCATGCTTCTACTGACGTTATCGGACACGTTACCCCGGCAGCCGCCTCTGCCAGCGGCCTGCTGGCCGGTACGCCGGTTGTGATCGGCGGCGGAGATGGTGCGTGTGCCACCGTCGGGTCCGGCTCGGTGCGGGAGGGGGAGGCCTACGCTTATCTGGGTTCGTCTTCCTGGATCGCACTGACCAGCCGGCAGCCGATCTATGACCCGCAGCAGCGCACCTATACGATGGCTCATCTTATCCCAGGCTATTTTTTCCCACTCGGGACCATGCAGGCAGCCGGCGGATCCTTTGGCTGGTTGGAACGCCTGTTCTACCCGCTGGGGGATGCGCAGGCGATGCAAAGCATGGATGCCGCGGCTGCCAGCGTACCGGCCGGAGCGAACGGTCTTTTATTCCTGCCTTACCTGTTGGGGGAACGCAGTCCCTACTGGAATCCGCAGGCGCGCGGCGCCCTGGTTGGTTTGGCTATGCCACACGGCCAAGCAGAGTTTGCCCGGGCGGTGCTGGAGGGGGTGGCGTTGAACCTCGGGTTGATCCTGGAGGCCCTGCGGGCGCAGGATGTACAGGTTGGCCGGCTGCTTTTGATCGGAGGAGGCAGCCGCAGCGCAGTCTGGCGCCAGATCCTGGCGGATGTGCTGGATCTGCCCATCTGGCTGCCCGCATTAACTACCGAGGCCACTGCCCTGGGTGCGCTGGTGGCAGGCGGCGTAGGGGTGGGCCTGTTTCCGGATTTTAATGTTGTCGACCGTCTGGTGTCTCCGCGCCAAGCCGAACGCTCACAGCTGGCAGCAGCCCGGCATTATGCCGCCCTGCTGGATCTTTTCAGGCAGACGTATCAGGCGCTCGACCCGATCTTTGCCAAATTGACCAGACTGGCGGGTGAGCCCGTGGTAGAGGCACAAGAATCTTAGAAAATTCAGGAAGAGTTCGCTTTGTTAGATTGTGCGGCTTCGCCGCAGAACCTAACAAAGAAGCTCTTTTCTTATTCTCTGATGGATCCTAAATAGAGGTAAATATGACCGATAAACTTTTCGATTATCGCCGCGGCACCACTCCAGTGCCCACCACATACAAACTCTGGCCGCTCTACGGAGCCGGCCTGGAAAACCTGGGCAAGGATGGCCAGCCTATTGAAGTCCCCACTCCCTCCTATGGTCCCGATGAGTTGCTAATCCGCCACGATGCCTGCGGGTTGTGCTTTTCAGATACCAAGGTCATTGCCCAGGGTCAGAACCATCCGCGTGTCTTCCGCGATATGCAGAAGGAACCGGTGGTTCTGGGTCATGAAGTCTCGATGACCATCCTGGGGGTAGGCGGGAATCTGGCCGGCCGGTATCAGGTCGGAGAACGCCTGACGCTGGAGACCGATATTGTGATCAAGGGCAAGACATACGCCTACGGCTATTGGTACCAGGGTGGCCTCTCGCAATATTCCGTGATCGGCCCCGAAATCTATGCCAGCGACCTGGGCAACAATCTGATCAAGGTTCGCCCTGATAAAAGTTACGCCGAGATTGCCCTGACGGAACCCTGGGCCTGCGTGGTGGCGGCCTATGCGCTGAAATACCGGACCGGCCTTAAGAACGGCGGCGTGACCTGGATCATCGGCGCGGGTGGCGAAGAGTCCTACACGATCAGCGCCGGGTTCGACGCTGCCTCCCATCCCGCCCGGCTGCTGCTCACCGGTGTGCCTTCCGGCTTCTCAGCCTGGTTGAAGGAACGCGCCGCACAGCTGGGCGTGGAAGTGACCGAAGTGAGCCGGATTGAAGCAACCCCGGTTGAGTTCGTCGATGATATCGTGCTGCTGGGAGCGAATGCAGGCTTGATCGAACAGGCCAGTCGCCATCTGGGACAGTTCGGTGTAATGGCTATCCTGGCCAGTATGCCCCTAGAGCGCCGCGTCAACGTGGACGTTGGGCGCATCCATTACCACCGCTGGGTCTACGTGGGTACCACAAAGTCCGATGTCGCTGCGGCCTACCATGACCTTCCGGTACGCTCGAATCTCAAACCGGCTGGACGAACCTGGATCGTCGGAGCAGGCGGCCCGATGGGACGCATGCACGTCCAGCGCGCTATCGATTTTAAGAATCCCCCGGCAGTCATCCTATGCACCGATGTCAGCGATATGCGCCTGGGTGAACTGTGCGAGGCTTTTGCCGACCAAGCCAAAGCCAAAGGCATCCAGTTTATCTGCCTTAACCCGGCGAAAACGGCCGAATACGAATCTGCAACGGCCGCACTGCGTCAAAGCGGCTTCGATGATATTGTGGTACTGGCCCCTGTTCCAGCCGTCATCGCGGATGCCAGCAACTACCTGGCGCCCAATGGGGTGATGAACGTCTTCGCCGGGGTGGCGCGCGGCACGCTGGCGGCGCTAGACCTGAGCGGCGCATACCTGCAGGGCAAACGCGTCATCGGGCATTCTGCCTCCCTGATGAGCGACTTCGAGCTGGTTTTGGACAAGACGGCCTCCGGCGAGCTATCCCCCAACCGTTCGGTGGCTGCGGTCGGGTCGTTGGGCGCCGCTTATGCCGGTCTCAAGGCCGTGAAGGAGGCCACCCTGGCCGGCAAGGTGGTTATCTATCCCAACATCAAGGAGCTGCCCTTGACTACGCTGGCGGAGCTTAAGGATAAGCTGCCCAGTGTATATGCCTTGCTCAACGAGCGTGGCGAGTGGACCAATGCAGCCGAAGAAGAGTTTTTGCGGCAGATGCTGCCGTAGAAATAAGGAACTATCCAAAAATTATAGAAGAACCGCATTTTGAATGTTTGCGGCTTCGCCGCACATAATCAAAATGCGAACTCCTCCTGAATTTTCGGATAGGTTCAAATTCAATTTATTCAAGGAGAAAAGGTAAAAATGGATGAACAAAAGAGCAAAAAAGTACGTGTGGCAATCGTGGGCGTGGGCAACTGCGCCTCCTCGTTGGTGCAGGGCGTCGAATTCTATAAGAACGCCAGTGAAACCGACACCGTTCCCGGCCTGATGCATGTCAACCTGGGCGGGTACCATATCCATGACATCGAGTTTTCGGCTGCCTTCGATGTGGTCGATACCAAGGTCGG
>JBEKCT010000120.1:0-10889 GCA_050014715.1 Anaerolineales bacterium
TGCTTTCCGTGTATCCCATTCAAAATTCATCAAGCCATTCCTGTGAAGCAACTATACATCAGTTCAAACTGACGGACAAGACCAGAAATATAGACTGGCGACAAACCCGATTCTGCCGCCTGACTGTTCTCTCTGCCCTGCTTTTTATAGCTTCGGGAACCGGCTCAACACCACCGCCTCGGTGGGCACCAGGCCCCTCCCGCCGAATTTCAAACCGGCCGGTGCGGGACCGGCCTCCTTCGGAGCGCCCTGATAGACGTAGAT
The DNA here is from genome assembly GCA_050014715.1 of Anaerolineales bacterium. Lineage (GTDB taxonomy): Bacteria > Chloroflexota > Anaerolineae > Anaerolineales > Villigracilaceae > UBA877. The sequence continues at coordinate 265 of JBEKCT010000120.1, forward strand.
CTGGGTGCCTTCCACGGCATATTTCAACTCCACGTAGGCCTGGCCGGTGAGGGTGCCGGCCATGTCGGCGGCGCAACTGGTGACCCAGCCGATCACCTTGCCGCGCTTATCCAATACCGGGTCGCCATTGTGAGCCATGCGGACACCCTTTTCGGGGAATTGGAAGCGGCAGACCACACCCTGGCGGGCCTGTTCGCGCGCCACGTAGGCCGCGCGCCCGATGAACCAGGGTTTGCTGGTCTTGACATAGGCACCAAAACCAGCCTCGCCCACGCCCAGGTCAGGCTGGCCGGTTTTGCCGGAGCCGAGCCCCATCTCATGCCCGTAGAGCGGCAGACCGGCTTCGGTGCGCAGGGAGTCACGAGCGCCCAGTCCGATTGGTTTGACGCCGAACTTCTGACCGGCTTTCAGCACGGCATTCCAGAAATCCAATGCCCGTTCGGGATGAATGAACAATTCGAAGGCCATTTTCTCGCCGGTGTAACCGGTGCGGGAAACGATCAGGTCGAATCCGCCCACCTTGGCGTCGCACAATTCAGTGCGCTGGAGCGCCAGAATGCGTTTGCGTGTTTCGGCGTTGACGCCCATGGCCAGAAGGATGTCCCGGCTCCTGGGGCCTTGCAGGGCAATATCCACCCGCATATCCGCACCGGCGCGCGGATCGCGCAGGTTGTGGATGGCGGCCTCATAACCGGGCGTGCGACTGCCTGGCCGCAGGTTGTCAATCCTCACTTTGCCATCCCGGACGGCTTCCAGCCAGGTGCGGTCCTTGTCGTCGTTGGAGGCGTTGACCACCATCAGAAACTTGTCCACAGTCCGCCGGTAGACCAGCGTATCGTCAATGACATTGGCATCCGGGTCGAGAAAGTGGGTATAGAGCGACTCGCCCGGCTGCAAAGAACCGACCGAGTTACCACAAACCGAGTCCAGGAAGGAGGCTGCATCCGGGCCTTCCAACTGATAGACGCCCATGTGCGCAACGTCGAACAAGCCGGCAGCCTGGCGGGTGGCCAGATGCTCTTCCACCACCGACGAGTACCAGACCGGCATCTCCCAACCGGCGAAGGGGACCATTTTTGCACCCAGTGATTTATGAACTTCATACAGAGGCGTCCTGCGCAGAGGTGCTTCGGTTTCCTGCCATTGGAAAACGGGTAATGCCTTGGCTTTGCCGGCCCCCGAAATACCGATAAACCAGGGCTTCTCCACTCCCGAGCTTTTATCCGCTCCAAGCCGTGAATCGGCCAAGTTGTGAGTGGATGACTCAGCCACCAGGATCGGCCCGGGCAGCCGGCGCGGTGAATAATCCGGTGTTCCATCCAGATTGAACGAAACGTAGCCATCCGAAAGGTCCCGCAGCCAGGTTGCAACCAGACTGGCCTGTTCGTGCGGCACGGATAGGCGATAGGCTCCGGCATCGATACCGGTGAGGGTGCCGGAAATGTTGCCCTTTGGCGTGGCCAGACTGGTGGCCTGGGAATGCCCCGGCAGGAGGGCAGATAGATCGCTCGAAACGACATAATCGAGGAACGGCCGGACACTCTTGCCATTCAAGTCGAAAACGCCCGTGGTGGCCTGGTCGTCGATATAATAAAAGTGTGGGTAGCCATGCATGGTTGGTTCAAAATCAATACCGGCTGCTTCGGCCAACATACGCACTTTCACCCGGGCTGCGTTTAGAGTTTCGAAGTCCAGCTTGGCGCGCCGTTGGGGCTTGCCCCTGACCGAAAGCACGCTGTGCGGCGCGCAGGCTAGCAATACATCCGCGATGATGTCAGCCAACTGGCGGCATTTATCTTCATCGAAACCGCGCTGGGTGATCCAGGGTGTGCCCATGCGGATGCCGGATGGGTCAGCGGCGGATTTGTCGCCGGGGATGGTATTGCGGTTGAGCACGATACCGGCCAGGTCCAGGATGCGGGCGGCCTGGTCGCCGGAAAGACTGGTGCCATCCGCGCCAACAATGGTGCGGCAGTCCAGGTTGAGCATGTGGCAGTTGGTTCCGCCAAACGGGACACGCAGGCCGCGCTCCTTGAAGCGTTCGGACATGGCCTGGGCGTTCTTGAGGGTCTGCTTCTGGAGTTTCTCGAACTGCCTGGTTTGGGCCAGTTTGAAAGTCAGTGCCAGGGCTGCGAAGATATGAACATGCGGTCCGCCCTGCTCTCCGGGAAAGACGGCTTTGTCGAGCAACTTTACCAGTGCCGGGTCGGTGGTTAGGATGACTGCCCCGCGCGGCCCGTCCAGGGTCTTGTGGGTGGTGGTGGTGATGACATGGGCATAGCCGATGGGCGAAGGCACCACGCCGGAAGCCACCAGCCCACCCAGGTGCGAGATATCGGCCAACAGGTAGGCGCCGACCGCGTCGGCGATGCGGCGGAAGGCTTTCCAGTTGGGGATCCAGGAGTAGGACGAGTAGCCGCATATGATCATTTTTGGCTTGTTGGCCTTGGCCAGTTCCAGGATGGCGTCATAATCAAGCTGCTCGGTCTCTGGGTCGACATTGTAATGGACGATCTTGTAAAGCTTGCCGGAGCGATTGGCGGAGGAGCCGTGCGTGAGATGCCCGCCATGCAGCAGGTTCATGCCCATGACCACCGAGCCGGGTTCCACCAATGCCTGGTAGACGGCGTTGTTGGCGGGCGCGCCCGAGAGCGCCTGCACGTTGACGTAGATCTGGTCAGCGGTCACGCCGTTGGCGGCGAAGGCTTCTGCGCAACGTCGGCGGGCCAGGGCTTCGATGGCATCAGCATATTCGGTGCCCTTGTAATAGCGCGGGTCCGAATTGCGGCGAAAGTGCGCCAGGCGGGCGGGATAATCGAGGATCTCGGCCTGGCTCATCCAGCGGGATTCCTCGTCGGGATAGCCTTCGGCGTAAATGTTCTGGAAAGCCGAGGACATGGCTTCGCGCACTGCCAGGGGGGCCTGGCTTTCGGAAGGGATCAGGATGAGCTTGCGGGCCTGCCGTTCGGATTCGATCCGGGTCAGTTCGTAGACTTCGGGGTCAAGGTCGGCAAGCGAACCGCGGAAAAGGTAATCTGACATGGGAACCTCCTGAGCACAAGTATTCAAAAAGCTGAATGGCGTTTTCCAAATATTATGCCTACTATGACAAATACATCCAGCCTGCTGGCTGATTTTCAATACCGGTGGCTGTATGTATATGCTGCCAAACTATTATAAACCTAATGATTTTTGATGATTGTCCAAATAAAAGGGCTATTGGGAATTTCCGTGATTAAAGTAAATATATGGGGGGATGGGCAGACCTCCCACCATACAGATTTCCCTGCGGGGTGTTTCGCAGTCCTGTGCAACCTGCCCGATGCCCTGATTAACTTCATTCCCCCGGCGATTCCTAAAAGGCTTTTTGTTATGGATGCCAGGCGCAGTTTGTATACGAAGTTCCAGGTTGGCCAATGCAACAATTTGTGCCGGCATGGCCGTTGATTTTATTCGTTGATGAACTTCCCAAGATTAATTCGTTCGTGTTATTTCCATTACAAGTAGGTGATGAACCACAAACCACAATAGCTGTCAAATTATAGGAAGCACACTGGGTCGGCTTGAGATTGTTGGCGGTGATGGCGGTGGTCTGGTCAGTGAGGTGCGAAGTAGGAACGGTGTTGGCTGCCGCCGCGGCAGTGATAATGCTGACAACCACCAGAAGAATTAGAGCGAAAACAGCCAACCGGGATAAAAGACGTATGTTCATAAAGCAATCTCCTCGGAACGCGGGCGCCGCCTGGCGGACTTGGGCCGGTCCGGATTCCTGGTCTGTTCCAGAAGAGGGGTCACTTCATCGGCCGGGACGGGCCGGCCAAGGAGATAGCCCTGAGCCTGGGTGCAGAGATGGGAACGCAGAAATGCCAATTGTTCCTCCGTTTCAACCCCTTCCGCAACCACATTCAGGCCCAGATCGAGGGCGGACGAGATCATCCCACTGACGGTGACGGCATGGTCCGGGTCGCTGATGCTGCCTACAACGTGCCGGTCGATTTTAACACTGGATACCTGGAACTGCTCGAGGGAAGAGAGCGGTGATCGACCGGCGAAATTATCCACGGATATTTGAATGCCGAGGTTGCTCAATTTCTGCAAGCCTGGGAGAACCGTCGGCGCGTTCTTTATTATGCTGGATTCTGAAACCTCTATTTGCAAGGTACGCGGATCCACGCCGGTTCTTTTCAGCACTCTGGATATTATTTCTGCCGGATCCCTTTCCAATTGATACTCCGAAAGGTTGATTGCCAGCTTGATCTGCAAACCGGCTTTTTGCCAGACCTCAACCTGCCTGCAGGCCACCTCTACCATCCATTCGCCGATCTTGTCGATCAAACCGGTTCTTTCCGCTACTGAAATGAATTCTGAAGCAGAAACGAGGCCGCGTTCGGGGTGCTGCCAGCGCAACAGAGCCTCAACAGAGGAGATTTTGCCATCCGGCAGGGAAATGATCGGCTGGTAAAAGACCTGAAACTCGCCGCGTTCCAGACCCTGGAGCAGGTTTCCCTCGATTTGCAACGGCTGCTCATCCGGCAAACCTACCCCGGCATCGTTCAGCATGAAACGGTAGATGATCCGGTCACCCTGTACGAAGTAATAATGGATCTGGCCGCGGGCCTCGTGCAATATCACTCCGCTGTACCGTCCGGCCAATTTGGCCAGATCATCCATGGTAACCACGTCAATTGCCGGTGATGACAACTCCAGGGTTCTGTCCTTGATATCCACCAGCATGGAAGAATATTTCATTTGGACAAGCGCTTCCTGGCTGCCGCGCACCATATTGGATATGTAAAACCCCAGGAATAATAACCCAGCTAGGGAAAGGCCCAGGCCAATCAAAGCAGCAACCCGGGTCTTCCCAACTTCGGGTTTCAGGCCGAGCAGGGATAACGTGTTTGCCTGCACCTGCTGGCCTTCGACCAATCCCGCCTGCGAGGGATTGAGAGGATCGATCGACGGATCGCTCTTAACAAGATAGAAATGCACATCGTCGAACATGAAGAGCAGCTGGGGGTCGAAGGCGGCTTGCAGTTTCCGGCCGGCGGTCTGCCCTGAGATCGTCACGCGGGGGGTGATGATAAGGGAATAGGTTGAAGGATGCAGAGTGGTGGCCTTTTCCATGGCGGCGACCGTCGCTTCGACCTGGCACAGATTAAGGCTGGCAGAAGTCACAAAGGTATTGCCTGTAAACCCTTTTTGGGCTTCAAGAGGCAGGGTGCGCTGCCAGCCGCTTTGATCGTCCCGGATAATGGCGGTTAGTTGGTGGGTACCGGTCAGACCCTGCAAATGGGTTCCCAGGAGCAGGTAGCTGAATTGCATATTTACCGAACAATTAAGAATGGGAAAGAGAGGGTCGCCGGATGATACAGTGGTCGTATCATAAATCCCGGCGGGGGCCCTGGTGGAATAGGAGAATGCCCCGTTCTGCTGAAAATTGAGCTTTTCCGTTACGGTCTGCCAGAGCGGGCTGAAGAATGCAAAAATACCCAGGACGAGCGAAGCAAGTGCAATGAATCCCAGCGTAAAGAAAGCCGGTTCGAGGGCACCAGCCAGGTTCGGGCGTTTTTTCTCTTCGGTCAGGAAAGATCTATCATTTGACAGCACAGTTATGCCTGTGGCTGTTTTAGGGGGTCTTTTCCAAAGGCTCTTTTTCGCAGACAAATTCCTGAGTTGTACCACAGAATTCTGGTAAACCCAATTCCCGGCAGTATAAAACCAGTTCGGTTCGGTTTTCTTAGTCATCTTTTTTCCACGATTATTGCGGGTCGTCAGGATAAGTCCTAGAACAGCACCCAAAACGCCGGCCAGGATTGCCATGACAATCGGCGTGCGCAGCCATCTGACTATATTGCCGGCCCTGGGAAGGTAAAACCATAATTTGCCGACCAATTCAGCCTGGCTGGGCTGGTAGGAATCCGTCCAGCCGTTATTGTCACCTTTCATCACGAAATGGTCAAGGTTCAACGCAATAATGCGGTGAAAGACCAGACCTTTCAAATCGGCATTGCGATAGACGACGATATCCCCGACCTGATAGTCCGGCGCCTGGTGAACGATGACCAGGTCGCCAAGATGAAAATGGGGCTCCATGCTGTTGCCATTGATGATGACATAACCTGCCTGGCCACCCACCTGGAGCGGTGCAAAGAAGATCCAGACAGTAATTACGAATACAAGAAGGAGAGCTGCTAACCCTGCCTGCCACCAGCGCCGGTAATTATTCATTTGCGGCTTGTGTTTCTGTCCATTGAAATGGTTCCCTGGTTCGAATAAGCTTCGTCATACATGACAGTCCGAAACAAGCTCATCATCCAGGCAGGCTCAGTCGGCAACCACCACGTGCAGGCTATTGCCGGTTTGGAGTACCGGGGCGCCGAGCGGAGAGCTGGCACTCCCGCAGGTCACCTGGGCGCCAGAATGTGTGCAGGTATACCATGTGGAACCAGCATCCACCAGTTTGATTTTGACCGTGCTGCTGGCGGACGGTGAGGCGTTGAGCATGAAGGTGACAGAATCGATACTCTGCGGATTGCCGGCATTCAGGGAAAATTGGATACTTGTCGCGACTATGGAGTAAGCACTGATGGCACCGGATCCGAGACCGGCTTTGCCAGACGGAACAATGTTGGCGGCTGCATAGGCATAGGCAGCGACGGCAAAAACACAGACCAGGATGGCGATGAGAAATAATTTGAGCGCCCGTGAGAGAAACACAACTAAATCCTCCTTGCTAATTCCAGATGCCGTCCCGCCGGGGATTCAACTGACGGCCTAATCCGGTACAAAGATTAATCCAAGAAGTTACCATCCCCTCCTGCAAAAAACCCGATTGGATCGAAAACGACCTAATTCCGCTCAACCTACTTGATTATAAGATAAAAAAGGTGCAACCACAGTTACGCGGCTGCACCCGGATACCACATAAATTGCGAAAGGCTGGATGAGTGATCAGTCAGCAATCACAACTTCTAGGTTGTCGACTGAGCTGACGGATGCACCGAGCGTAGAACCGTTATTGCAGGTTACTGTCGTCCCGGAATTCGTGCAGGTATACCAGGTGGTTCCAGCATTGACCAGCTTGATCTTGATCGAGCTGCCGCCGACCGGTGCCACGTTCAGCGTGAAAGTTAGCGAGTCAATGGTGCCAGGGTTGGTGGTGTTCAGGTTATAGTGAACTGCGCTAACAGTGTAACCAGAGACGGCTCCATTCCCGTCACCTGCCTTGCTGGTTGGAACGGTGTTGGCTGCCGCAGAGGCATATGCCACAGTGGCAAACGCAAATACGACGATGACAATAATGAAAATTCTAAGAGCACGTTTACTGAACATATTATTTTTCCTTTGTAATTATTAATTTAGTAAGGATCTAAGATGGTCCGGTCTATTGGGCGGCAACAACTTCCAGGCTATTAGCTGTGCTTACCGGCGCGCCGGTTGTAGTGCATGTCACTGCCGTGGCGACAAACGTACAGCCATACCAAGTACTGCCGCCGCTAACCAGCAGGATCTTGAGCGTGCCGCCGGCGGCCGGTGCTGTGTCGAGCGTGAACGTTACCGAGTCGATTGTGGTCGGATTGGTGGCATTAAGGTTATAGTGAATTGCGCTAACAGCGTAGCCAGAGACAACGCCATTGCCATCACCTGCTTTGCTGGTTGGAACGGTGTTGGCAGCCGCCGAGGCATATGCCACGGTGGCAAAAGCAAATACGACGATGACAATAATGAAAATCCTAAGAGCACGTTTATTGAACATATTATTTCTCCTTAAACAAATGTGGTTAATTAGATTCTGCCCATAGTTTAAACGGAAATGATATGAAACATACTTACAAGACCATAGCATTAACTTTACAATCTCATAACAGGTAACGATTACTTTGAGAAGGAAATTTTGTTGCAGAGCCTGGCAAAAAGATGCGCACCCGAGTTGATCATCCCAGGAAACCGGCTTTGGAACGTGGGTGAAACCCGTGCGCACAGACAGAACCCGCTGGAGATGCAAACCAAGCATTATCCCCCACAAATTCTATGTGGGCGGATGTGGATCGTACATCCGCCATTTTATTTGAAAAATTATCTACAGAATAGTAAAAACGATGCTAAACTAAAAAAGGTTCAGCCAAGATTCTCACCCCGTTTGGGCAAAAATGATGGCAAAATTATATTGACATTGAATTTCGGGATTATTTTATATTGAAGGTGAATTCAGGTGGTAAATAATATCATTCTGGGTGGTAACATTTATCTGGTTTGAAACTTCCCAGTGCCCCAAAATATAAATTTTCTGTCTAAAAGGATGCTTCAATGTTGGAGAAAATAATCTGCAAACAATCCGCTCTGATGAAGGCACTCAAATACGTCATAATCCCGATGTTATTTTATTTTCTGATGTTTTGCCTGCTTACGTACCCGCTGATCCTTAAATTCTTTACGCATTTTTTTACAGATGCCGGTGATGGTCTGCAAAGTGTTTGGAATCTTTGGTGGGTTGATCTGGCTGTTCGAAGACCGGATTTATACCCAACAATTTGGCAGACACCGCTGCTCCATTGGCCCTCTGGGACATCCTTGCTCGGCCAAACCCTCAATCCATTCAACGGCTTTTGGGCAGTGTTTCTGCTCAAGTTCATGTCCCTTACTGTGGCATTCAATACGATCACGATTTTTGGCTTTGTCATGGGCGGCGTGACCATGTATTGGTTATCGCATTACCTGACCAGGTCATTTTGGGGAAGCCTCATTGCCGGCTTTATCTTCACCTTTTCAAATTACCATTTCAGTCATGTTAATGGGCATTTACAACTGGTCTCGTTGGAATGGATTCCCTTATTTATCCTTTGTTGGTACTCATTGATCATTAAACCCCATACGGCCAAAGGCGCGGGTGCAGCGATTGTTCTATATATGGTACTTCTTTGCGATTATTATTATTTTTTCTATTGTGTGTTAACAGCCATCCTGATCATTATATGGTATGCAATCATCAAAAAAAATGTTTGGTTCATATTTAGGAAAGAGCATTTTATCTCCATGGCAACTTTTACTGTCATCACCTTGCTTCTCGTAACACCGATCGTTGGCCCTTTAATATTAAGCAATATCCGGGATCCATTGATAGGTTCTCACAATCCATTGATCTTTTCTCTGGATCTTATGGCGCTTTTTATTCCAGGGGGACATTGGTTGTTCAATCAATGGACTAAATTTTATTGGTCAAAACTACCGGGAAACATTACTGAAACCAGTGTCTTTCTGGGAATATCTGTTTACGTTCTCCTGGGTTATATCTGGATTAAACGAAAGACTCAGGACCTCGCCACCAAACAACTAATCTACCTGTGGTTTATAATCATCGGTTTCTTCTTCGTCATGGCTTTGGGACCGGCTATTAATATTGGAAGGACAGTTATCTGGAATAAAGCCATGCCATATACCCTTCTGATCAAAATAATACCACCGCTTAAGCTCTCCGGAGTGCCGGTCAGGATGGTGGTGATGGTCATTCTGGGTGCATCTGTTCTTAGCGCACTAGGACTGCGGGAATTATTCCGGCAATTTTCGCGAAATAAAATCTTTACCATCCTATTATTAGGTGTCCTGCTTTTTGAAACTTTGCCGGCACCTCTTCCTGCCACAAAGGTTGATGTTCCAGGGTATGTAACGGCCCTGGCGGCTCTTCCAAACGACGGAGGGGTGGTTGATTTGGTCACAAAGAACCCTAGCTATGCTTTGTATTATCAAACCATTCATAGCAAACCGCTCGTGTTCGGTTATATTTCCCGGGTTCCCACCAGTGTGACCAATCAAGACTATTTAATAACTCAAGCCATCAAGAAACAGAAATACGGCATACTTTGGGACACATATCATATTCGATATATCGTCACCCAGGATGCTCTTCAATTCCAGGTATCACAGCCGTATATTTCAGTTAATTTGATTTATGATCAAAATAATATAAGGATCTATCGACTTGGGTGTGTTTGTGAGCCAAATAAATAAGCTTTTATATTAATCAAAACGCTTGGCAAAAGGTCGGACAGTGATGGCGGGTTTTCAAATAAAGGGAAACTCTGATTGGCAGGATTACTGTTCACTTATCCAACACGAACGGGGGTCTTGAGTTGAGGGCGGCCAATAACACGCCGGTTTAGCCTACTATATTACTTTAATTCTTCCCTGGTTCTGACAAAAGACAATATCGAACTTTTTCCACGATTGCAATGCATGGCACAGTAGTAGACCTATTGATAAATTTTTTCATTATTGCGATTTCGCCAGATAGCCGAGTTAGAAGGTGAGAATATTGTTTAGTACAAACTGGATATGTAATCTGGTCCATGGCGGCCAGTGAATCCGGATAATGAACATATGAAGCGGGGTTCTGCATTACGGGAGATTGGAGTATATTAATTTCTGGTCTGCCGCTATCCTGATCACAGCAAGCCCGGAAACTTACCAAATATATTCCAGTAGCTTCTTCATGCTCTGGAGAATGGGGGACGTGATGCATCAAAGCCAAATGTTACTTTCTAGGTATCGTTGCATCAAAGCGAAATGTTACCGTGAGATTTTCCAAAGTTTGGCTACTTTCTCATCGATCATGGTTCTTAGTCGGACTG
>JBEKCT010000121.1:0-10693 GCA_050014715.1 Anaerolineales bacterium
AGTATTGCCCATAATTTGAAAAAGTTGGCGGCCATTTAGCCACCAACTTTTTTTACCTTCCTATTTTTAACCCCGTTTTTACATTTCTCAGGCTGTCTGAAGTTTGTTTCTAGACAGCCCCTGTTGGTATTTCCCGGCAATGGATAATTCACTTTATTGTCAAGAGCATCCCAGCTACAATGATAACCACCCGGTTGGGAACTTTGGAAAGTTTTTGATCGAACTTTCCAACATTCCAATAATTATTTAAATAGGTCGGGATGGATCAGCCTGGCCAGTGCTTCCAACCCATCCACCAGGCGCGGACCGGGCCGACTGACCAAATTATCGTCAAAGGAAAAGACCTGGTTGTTCTTGATTGCCTGCAGGCTGCCCCAGCCGGTTCGTGCGATCACCTTGTCCGGCGTTTCGCCGTACGCCGAATCTCCCAAGAGGATAACCTGGGGGTTGTCGACTAGCAATTGTTCCAAACTGACCTGCGGCCACTGGTCCTTGAGCTGCGAAAAAACATTGACCCCACCCGCCCGCTGGATCAACAGGTCCACGAATGTTCCGCCACCGCTGGTATAGGGTTTGGATGGGTCGGTCCCGTCCAGTTCATAATATACGCTGGGACGGGAGACTGCTGTAGCGATCTTTGCGTCCACTGCCGCGACGCGCGCTTGAAGCGAAGCCACCAGAGCAGCAGCGTGGCCGGATTGACCGGTCAATTGGCCGACCGTTTCGAGATTGGCGTACATCTCATCCAGTGTGGCCGGATTCTTCAGGTAATACACTTGCAGCCCAAGTTTCTCAAGAGAAGCAACCAGATCGGAGGAGTCAATCTCACCAGCCAGGACCAGGTCCGGGTGCAGGGCGAGGATGGCCTCGGTGTTGAAGTTGCCCATCGAGCCGCCAATATCCGCCACGGATTTTACCTGAGGAGGATAATCCGAGAAAGTGTCCCGGCCAACCACCTGCGACCCTGCACCGATGGCGAAAAGGATTTCAGTATTCGAGGGGGCGAGCGAAACGACCCGCTGGGCCGGGGTCGCCAGGGTGACGCTGAGGCCCAAACCGTCAGTCAGCTGTATGGTTGCAGTAGTCTGGGTTGGAGGGACGGGTGTTGGAATTGGGGGAAGGACAGTGGAAGTTGCGGCTAGGGAGGTTGCAGTTGGAGCGAGGGTAGAGGTGGCTGTTGCAACGGAACCGCAAGCGACCAGAAGAACCTGAGTTAAGAGTGCCAATATTAATTTGCGGAACATGCGAATTCTCCTATATATAATTTCAAACCAAAATCCCCTGCCGGTTGGGCAGGGGAGGGGGAGAGGCAATCCAATAAAGCCGTTCCCACCTCCTTTTCGCGAGAGCGTGGAGAATTGACCAAGGCGGGCGGCCTGACTTGCTCTGAAGAGCTTACAGTTGCGGAACAGCGCCGGACTTGCACCGGCTTCGCCATTGAGCCTTCCCATCCGGGGGAAAAGGCACCCTGATCAGATATTCAATTTGGGGTTTATTGTAAACACGGAATCGTGAAACGTCAATGATAAACTGCGAGACACCTGAATGGCGCATCTAGAAGCGCTAACACATAATGCATAAAACGTAAAAAAACAAAAAATACGGTACTTTGGGTTTGTAAGAAAAAATGTCGATGTGATCGATAAGGTTTCTTATTGGCACATCAACCAGCGAGAGGAAATCCAGACGTCTCTGGCCACCAAGATCGAAGAGGAGTACACCTGCGAGGAATTGGCAAAATCGATACAGGGAATTGTATAAGCAGATATAAAATTGCGGTCGAACCGGCAGGTGGAAATTGACCGGAGTGAAATAAGGTGTCATCCAATGGATATGGATTGGAGTAAAATGATGGTACTAAACATAAAATATCTATTGCAAGAAGGAGAGAGAAATGTCCAATAAGACGTACGGGATCCTTTTAATTGTTGTAGGCGTGTTAATCGTGGCGGTGGTCTTTCTGGCGGTTCCGCTCCATTTGGGCGGTGCGGGGTTCGGGTTAAAGAAAATTGCCGGAGCGGTGGTCGGGGTGATTGCCCTGGCGGCCGGCATAATCCTGACGATTGGCAAAAAAACCAAATAGGCTGCTACAAAGAACGGCCCGGGCTTCGATAATAATGAGGCCGGGTCGTTTTTCATTTAATTTCATACTGGAAAATGGGAACCTACCAAAAGAAGAACGCCACAATTATTCTATAATGAAAGGCCTTGCGCGACTAGCAATGAACCTGCTGGGTGATACTGAACGGTTAATGAAATTTACCGAATGATATCCACAATTTGCGCACTTTACTCATGGCATCATCTTGGGAATGTTGCTTTCCGCTATCTTAAAAAGATCATTATCAGGCTTGCCTGTATTTGACAACAAGACGACGGTGAGACCTTTTTCAGGATAGGCAATCAGGTAGGAGACATAGCTGGCCTCGGCGTCTACATATGCGAGCTGCTGCCCATAGGGAGTTGACCAGACCCAAAAGCCATAGCCCGTGTTGCTGTCGGATCCATCCGGGAGCAAAGCAGGCGTGATCATTTCCCGATAGGAATCAGGGCTGACCACTTTACCGGAGGAGAGAGCATCCATCCAATCCAGCAGGTCGCTGGCAGTGCTGCACAAACCACCAGCTGCAAAGATCGCACTAACGTTAAGGGGGAGCGGCATGAATTTTCCCTCTGGTAGATAATATCCAATGGCCATTCTGTACGGCGGAGGAAGACAGTAGCTGGTATGCCGCAAACCGGCTGGTCCGAACACATTTTGTTGCATGTAATCGGGGTAGCTTAGCCCGCTAACGTGCTCCACGATCAGACCGACAAGGATGTAGTTGGCATAACTGAAAACCTCCTGAACATCATTGGAACTGATGTAAAGGAGTGGGACAAGCGCCTGGAAAAGCGACTCGGATGTGTAATTTACCTGGCCGAAGAACATTTCCTGCGTATCAAAGGCAGGATCGACGATTTTAGATGAATGCGTAAGGAGCTGGTGCAGGGTCAAACTTTGCAACGCTTCCGGCAGACCTTGCAAGTATTGGCTGATAGGAACATTCAGGTCAAGCTGGCCCGCCTGAACGAGCTGCATGACGGCCGCGGCTGTAAACATCATGCTAAGCGAGCCGATCTGGTAGATGGTACTTGAAGTAGCCTGAATCGATCCCTCCAAGTCAGCAAAACCATAGGCGTGCACCCAATCCGGATCACCATTATGGCGCACTGCCAGGGTCATCCCGGCCAGAGGAGTGTTTTTCAGAGCTTGCCTGGCAGAAATATCCAAGCTAAGACGCCAGTCGGGAGGCGGAGTCGTAGCAAATGTTCCTGACCAAGTTGATACCTCGGTGACGGGGATTGCCAGGATTGCAGTGACAGGCACAGCTGGAATTGGTATGACCGGCATTGCTGGAATGATTACTGGTGGTGGAGTTGCGGTGGGCGCTCCTGGAAAAACCATGGTTGGAGGGGCTGCAACCGGTACGGCGGGAGGAATGGTTGGTGAAGGCTTCATATTTTTCGGCGTATTGAGCTGGTGGGGAGGAACCGGCGTGGTAGAAATTCGCACCGGGTTCGCAGGAGCGCAAGCTGCAAGCATAAGCATAAATACGGATATGAGAATGAGTACACGTTTTATCATTGCAGATATCCTCCTTCAAACCATTTATGTAACTTCCGATCATTTCCCTTTTGGGATCAATCCGCCAGTATTCTTCATATAATCCCGGTAGGCGTCCCCAAAGCGATCCTGCATCATCTTCTCTTCGGCAAAGGAGCGCAGGAGATAAAACGGGATGAAGAAGAGCAGGTTGAGCGGACCTGCCAGCCAGTTTTGCATCAATAGAATCTGTGCAATTGCCCAGAGCAACTGGCTGAGGTACATGGGGTGGCGGATTAGGCGGTAGATGCCATCCATCACCAGGGTTTGATCGGCACGAATCTCGAGCGAAGGCGACCAATTGGCCTTGAGGTCGGAATGAGCGCGCCAAAAGACAAAGAGCGATACGACCAATATGAGTAGGCCGCATAAACCCAGCCAGATCGGCAGGCGATAGTTGGCAAAATCGAGCCAGTGGGTAAGTGAATAGATCAGTGGAATGAACGCGGCCACCAATGTCAACAGTACCAGAAGGATTTTTTCGATAAGGGAGACAAGCTGCATGGTTTTCACACCGGCTTTGGCGGTCTTCTGGTAGGGGTAACGGATCACCACCTGGGCGATCGTGCCGACCCAATAGGCAAGTTCGTAAAATATTTTCATCGAATACCCTCATCGCTGGCCAAAATTATGCAATCCGGCCAAATCCTAAATGGGAAATGGGAAAAGGTAAGGGGGAAGGAGGAAGGAGGAAGAAGGAAGGAGACAAGATATTAATTGTTTCCGGTACTCATTTGAAGGTCTTCATCCTCACGCCAATGTAAATGGCGAAAAAGGCTGCAATAAGGGTTCCGACAACGATGGCGAAGGTTTGTTTGAAGGAATCAACCGGATACAGGCCGGCCAAGACCATGCCAACGCGGCCGAGCACATCGGCGCACAACAGAACGATGGCGATATAAGCAGCTGTACGACGCATAGTCAGCAGCAACAGTCCGGCGAGGATATAGAATGCTCCCAGTGTTACGCCCAGGATGGTGGATAGGCTGGCGGTGGAAGTGCTGACCTGCCCGATGAAGTTGTGTGTGAAGCCAGTGGCAATTTCTGCCAGCCCGAACAGGATCATCAGGACGGCAACGATCAGGACGCCCAGGGAGCGGGTTTTACTTGAAGCCGGTTTGTCCAGGCCATCATCAGCCATTCTTGCTCCGACCTTTATTCCTCATTCTTAACTCAGGAATCATCATTCCCTACGTTTGCCCGTCACCGATTCAATGGAAATGCACCATAAGCGGATCTTGGAAAATGTCTAAGCATCAAATTCCCATTCCTTCCCAGAATAATGCAGCATAACCTGTTGCATGGCAGCCTCTCTTCCGGGTTCATCCGTGATCTCATGAACCATGCCAAACCCGATCACGCTGGTAAAGGCCTGACCCCACTTACAGGCCTGCTCATCCTGGATGACATGGACAGCCTGCTCCATTTCAAAACAGACGCGCGGGTTAGCAGTCATAAAATCGATCTTCATGCCCTCGTCAGCGGTGTGAAAGTAAATGGATTTCCCATCATAACCAAAGGATAGCGGGACAACGTATGGTGAATCGGCCTGGCATAACCCAAGGTGGAAGACCCCGGCTGCATACATGATCTGATCGATGGCTTCCCGGCTTTGAATTTCCCTATCTGTTCGGCGCATAGCATCTCCTATTTTTTCATAATCACAGGATTTTCCCAGCCATTTATTGTACACTTTCTTGGCGTTCTGCGCGCCGGCATGATTCATTGTTCCAGCCGATGATAATCAATTACGTGTAGCTATCTATGAACTACAAAGCAGGTGTCACGCGGTCCGGTTCGATTGCTGACGGGCAAGCGTTTGTGGAAATATTAGACTTGGTAAACTCCTTCTCAGGCTTTTTCGGGACCACCTCCTTTTTCCGGGAGAAAAGTACGCTACAACCATTTTTCCAGGAATGCCAGGCTTTCTAGGCGCATGTCGGGAGTCTCGAGGTGCCCGCCATCATAACGAAGCATTTGCCAGGCATCTTTGGCACCATGTTCAGCATAGACTTGGCGCAATTCACGGTCGATGCGGTCCAAGCCCTCCGGCGGGGTGAGCGGGTCAAGGTTACCGGCCAGGCTGAGGTGTGGGCGCGGGGCGATCAGCGCGTTGATTTGGGATGTGCTGAAATGCTTGAGCAGCGCGGGCACATAGTAGTAGATACCGTGTCCATCCAACCCGCCGGCAGCACTCAGTGCTTCGAAGTCGGTCATACAACAGATGTCCACGCATACTTTAATGCGCGGTTCCAGGGCAGCGATCCACCAAGCCATCATGCTCCCCATCGACATTCCGATGGTCCCGATCCTGTTTCCATTCACATCCGGGCGTGCCAGCAGGTAGTCCAATGCGCGCAGGCCTTCGTAGACCATCATCCCCCAAAGCACCTGGCCTTTCCAGAGCATCTCTTTAAAGACCTGTGACTCAGAGCGACCCTGCCGTTCGCCGAACATCCGTGCGTCGATGCAGAGAGCCCCCCAACCCCTGGATGTCAACGCCTGCGCGTAGGGCGGTGCGCTCAGCTCCTTGCGGCCTAGAAGCAATTCATCCTTTCCAAGGCGGTAATCCCCGCCATGGGCATGGTTATAGAGCAGGCAGGGGATAGGCCCCTCAGACCGAATCGGTTTGACAAAATAAGCCGGAACAGACTCGCTGCCGTTCAGTTTTAGAATGAGCTTTTCCAGGAGATAGCCGTCCCGGTCGCCTTGTTCCACCAACTGCGCAGTGATCGGACCATCCCTGGGAGAAAGGTCCCCCAGCAGACGATACAATTCCTGGCGTTGCTTTTCTTGTTCCGGCAACCTACTTGTCCACATTCTTCTGGCACATTTCCAAGGTACGCTTAATTATCAAGTACAAACCCGTCAGCTTGGATTATGAATTCCTATTTAAGGAATCCCCATCCTATCAAACACCGCCATGGTAGTTTCAAATGCCCGGCGGCTCAAATGATCCAATAGTAAACCTGCCAATTTCTCTGACATCACTTCGACTGCCCATGGACCGGTATAACCCATGCCCAATACACATTTGATCAGACCTGGAATATCGTACTGGCCTTCCCCGCAGAATCTACGACCAGATGGGTCATCGTCCGGGTTGCCGGGTAGGATCCCATCGTTCAGCTCCAGGTTGAGCAGAAACTTGAGTGGGATTCGGCGGATCTGCTCAAAAGTCCAGCCCTGGTGGACCATCTGGTAGATGTCGATGATCAGGCCGCCATTACTGGCTCCGGCAGTTTCCACCAGGCTAATGGCATCCTGAAGGTTGTCGATCATGGCGCATCCCATCACTTCGAACCCAATTGTTGCTCCGTACTGCCGGGCTTCTTCGCAAAGTGCTGCAAAGGCCTCAACCAGGACCGGCATGGGGACAACAGAGTTGTAAAAATCCCCGATCTTGACGTGTCTGGCATGCAGCGCGGCAGAGGCCTCCAACAGCCTTTTCTTGCGGCTGTCGGATTCGCCCTTACGGGCGCCTTTTAGGAACCAGTCCGTCAGAAATTCCAATTCCAGGTATTGGATGCCGTTATCGTCGAGGATCGATTTCATTTCCTTGAGCGTGCGATGCAAAAGGATATGCTCCAGGTCAGTGTGCCAGATACCGAGGCCTTTAAACCCGGCATGGGCAGCTGCCTCCACCCGATCCTTAAAATCGAAACGGCTGATCTCGGCATTACCCGGGAAGATCCCGGCGGTGGTCCAATACAAACACATCAATTCCACGGGGTCCATATTAATTTCCATTGGAGCGACAATCTACTGATCTGAAGTAATTCGCCTTCTTTTTTTGGGGGATTGCTTACCCTGCGGGTAGCTCGTTCAGGGGCAAGTTGCCGCATAATCATCAAGTGCACTCACTGTGACACATTCCTTTGGTGAGGAAGACTTGCCTGTTTGCAATTACAGGACTGCCGCCGCAAACTCTTGGATCGCCTGGATATGGTCCTGCGGGCTTTTGAACCCACTGCCCATGGTATTGAATGAAAGGTGAGTGGCGCCGGCTTCCTGCCATTCACGCAAGGCCGTTTCCCAGGCCTTGGGGTCGCCGGAATCAAAGGAAATGCGCGCCTCCAGGCCGACCTGGCTGCGGGTGCGCCCGGCTTGTTCCAGGAACCGTTCCAGCTGTGCCAGGGCGGGTTTTGCCTCCGCGGCACTGCGGGATAAAGTGATCCAGCCATCTCCGAAACGGGCCAGGCGGTGCAAGGCGGCTTCGGCGCTGCCGCCAAACCAGACCGGGATGGGACGTTGGACAGGAAGCGGGTTGAGACCGGCATCCGGGATGGTGTGCCATTTCCCTTTGAAGTTAACCAGCGGATCGGTCCACAGCTTCCGCATCAACTCCACCTGTTCCTCGATGCGTTTGCCGCGGTTGTGGAAATTCTCGTTCAAGGAAGTGTATTCGACTTCATTCCAGCCCAGCCCGACGCCCAAGCGCAGACGCCCGCCGCTCAACACATCCACCGAGGCGGCCTGCTTGGCTACCAAGGCGGTCTGGCGCTGCGGCAGGATGATGACACCGGCGGCCAGCCCCAGCTTATGGGTGACCGCGGCCAGGTAACCGAACAGCACGAATACTTCGTGGAAAGGAGTCAAATAAGTATATGGACCAGACCAGCCGCCGGGCCGCTGCGGGTTGGCGCCCAGCACGTGATCGTAAGCCAGTACATGGCTGAAGCCCAGCCCCTCGGCTGTCTGAGCATAATCACGGATGGCAGCAGGGTCATTGCCGATCTCTGTTTGCGGAAAAACCACTCCGATTTGCATAGCAACTCCTATTTGAAGCTTACTTTATTTTCCAGCGGCTGTCAGGAAAAAGAACTGAGAATTAAAACGGGTAAAGGGGAATAGTAGAAATTATTCCCTGTTTCTCTCGGAGGTATGATCAAGGGGTCAATGTGGCAGTTGGAGGGGTGCCGGTCGCGGTTGGGGTAACGGGAGGCAGGGGAGTCACGGATTGAGTCATAAAAACTGGCAGCAATGTCCATGTGGGAGCCTTGGTACGGGTCGGCATCAGCGTATAAGTTGGTACGGCTGTCCGGGTGGGGGTTGGCGTAAGTAATGGTGTATTTGTGACGAAAGGTGATATCGCAGTGGTATCCACGAGCGAAGGATTACTATTAGATGAAGGGACGAGAAATCCGAGATAGGGTGGCAATTTCAGGCCAGGAATGGAATAGCCAAAATGCAACAAGGCCATACCGCCAACACAGATTACCACGAAAAGGATTATTAGGAGTAAGAGAATTTTCTGGAACCAAGACAAGCCAGATCGTTGCGGGGGTTGTTGCATGTCGTTTATCATAGGATTTATTTCCTTTTGTTTTGCCTAATAATAAGGTGGGCGGGTGGAAGTTATCCAAGAACCAGAGAGATTACTGGGGTAACCGGAGAAATTGTCTGATCCGACGATTGTATCATTTCTGAAAATAAGCACCGGTCATGAGAAACATCAGCTTATCCACCTTTTTTAAACAGCTTTTCCATATCCTATTTTCACAAATAATTCTCCCGAATGCTATTCAAATGGTGGATCTCGTGACCGCAAATCATCCATGCCAAGGCGCGCACACTGACCTTGTTTCCGTCCACCAAGCCGCTCCGGGCAAGGGCGGCAGCATCCAGGCTGTTGAAGAAAGCCAGCGTCGAATGGCGAATTGCAGCATATTCTTCCAGGATCGCAGCGATATCCCGCTCGTTTGCCCTGGAATTTAGCACATATGCCTCTTGTTCAAACCCAGACAATGAAGTGGCATCGTTCCGGGCAAAGCGCAAGGCCCGATAATAAAAAATGCGCTCAGTATCCAGGATGTGCAGAACGATTTCCTTGATCGTCCATTCGCCGGGCTGCCAAGGAGTTGCCAGAGATCCCGGCGGAAAGGAGTGGATGAATTCCTGCGTAGAGGCAATAGCTTTCTGTAAGTGATCCAATACCAGGCCATCCTGCGGCACGAGGTCAATGTACATGCCAGCATAGGAGGCATATTCGCCTCCATTAGGTTTCTGTATTTTTTGCATTTTCACTTTTTCCTATTAATTTCCTCCGGCGTAGGCCGGCGGATGGATTCATCTTCATCACCCTCATCATCGACCTCGGCAATAAGCCGATTCCGGAGGGTGGTAACCAATGCATTTTGGTGCAAAGTATCTTCCAAGCGCTGCCTAGAATCTTTCCCGCTAAACCGTTCCTGCCCGCGTGGATGTAGAGACTTTACGTCCGGCAACGGCGCACGCTCCACGACCAACACTTCCCTACCTGCCAAAGTAGAAAGAACCCGCTTCAATTCATCCATCTCCTTATTCTGATTCTCCAGCGTCTGCATGATCAGGGCGTGCATTTCCGTGACATGGGTATGATCCTCGGTGGCGCGCTTTTCCTGCAATTCCGCAATTTGTTTCTGGCGAGCCTCGGAGATGGTTGCATACAGTAACACGATCGAACTGACTGCCACACTCATGACATTAAGATAACTGTTTACGGCCAACACCAGCTTAATATGATCAGCATAGATGATCAATGGAATAAGCAACGCCATGGTAAGCAGGATCACAAATCGAAAGGTCAGAAAACGTACCGGCAAAGGCAAGACATAGCGGTCCAGCAGGTCGTTGATCCGGTCAATAGTTTTTTTTAGTTTGTTTGTCATGGCGATGAAAGCTCCTCTTTTTTCAAACTATCCGGCAAACCTGTTCCCATTCGCCAAGGCTTAATTGGCTGCTGTGCATCTAGGGAGAAAATATCGATGCAGAAAGGTCAGCAAGATTGACCGGGCATTCCTTGCTCATAATTTTACACCCCCTTCAACGTGACTGACCTAGATTGCTTCCAAATCAGGTAGTTCTTACTATTAGACGGAAACAAGCCTCTGCTCACCTAGTAATTGGCAGGCAGAGGCTTGTTTTTTCTTACATTAACAATTCCCTAACGTAACGTTTGTGCAATCAAATGCAGTTTGATAAAAAGTGGCACAAAAAAGGAAGATTTTGGCCCATCCAACGGTCAAAGACGGCCGCCGGGTATTTGGAGCACCTTGCCTGCAAAGG
>JBEKCT010000122.1:0-10657 GCA_050014715.1 Anaerolineales bacterium
TTTCTTCTTTTTTCCATATCCTGAGCTCGCAAATACGGCATTTGGGCCAGCATTTCGCTTCCCTGACCTCGATTTTCATTGTCCACTATTCAGAAATGCCGGTTCTCGGCTGAATTTCTAGTATCTATATCAGAAAATGGATTCTCGTAATCTGACAAAACGGGTCCAACACCGGTTGCACCTTACTGCCTTCCTCTCCGCTTGCGCTCCGCCCCTGCGGGGTGCAAGCGGGATGCTCGGCGATCGGCGCGGTCCGCAGCGGCCCTTTGGCAGAAAAGAGAGTTTTACACAATCTTGTCTTGTTCAAATCGGCGTCAGGTGAGCCAATCCGTTGAAACTGTCGAAAAAGTATAAAAATGCGGTAAAACATAACTTTAGATGGTTATTTTAGAATGAAGGACCTGCGCCTGTCGTAAATATAAAAATATGTTTTTCGACAGTTTCGTTAGGCAGCTATAAGGAACATCAGGAGTAACATTTTGGCAACTCTCCATTTGATGGTTGGACTTCATTTTTCAGGGAAAACAACGCTTGCGAGAAAGCTTGAACGGGAGTGTTCGGCACTCCGATTGACACCTGATGAGTGGCAGGTGCTTCTTTTTGGTCAAGATGCAAAAGAGCCCGACCACGATGCCAGGCATAGTCTGATCGAGGCCATGCTTTGGAAAATAGCAAGTAGAGCGCTTGAATTAGGAGCGAATGTTATACTCGATTTCGGCTTTTGGGCACGGGAAGAACGTGAAGATTATCGGTTGCGAGCGAAGCAGCTTGGTGCTAGTAGTGAAGTCCATTTTCTAGATGTGTCGGAAGACGAGCTATTGAGGAGACTCGAGGAAAGGAATTCACAACCTTCACACGAGAGCTTCTATATATCTGTCGAGATGATGAAGCCATGGGTTGAGTTTTTTCAAAGGCCGACGCCAGATGAACTGGTGCGGAGAGAATAAAGGAATATAGTAACGCTGCCTAACGCCGGCTCCAGGCGGGCTGTGGCTCTGCCGCTCATAACTAAGTCGGCTTCCAAGAAATGGTGCATAATTGAGTAGGCATCTCCCCAATCCCGGGTAAAAGTATAATTAGCGCATGACAAATATCCTCACAAATCTCTCATTCTCTAGCGGCTTCTCTGGCGTCGTGCAAGGGATTATCATCGGCGCCGTGCTGGCGTTTCTCACGGCAACCATCATTATGAACGCGGTGTTCAAAGGCATGACGACTACCATCAACGGCTGGAGCATCACCATGAAATGCGGCCAGCCCGGCATTGGCCTGCTCCGGCGGGCCGCCTGCGCCAAAATCCTGCCGGCTGTCAATGTGGTGGAAGAAGCTGCGTACTGGACGACGACCAGCGATAGCGCGGGGCAGAAGCTGAACGGCCGGCACGCTTACGTCCTGCATTTTCCGGCAGGCGAGCTCCCGCCGAACGAGGCATTCTGGTCGCTCACCATGACCGATGTTGCAGGTTTCATGGTGAGCAACCCGATCGATCGCTACAGCCTCGGCGGCCGCTCCGGCCTCGTGCCGGACGCGGATGGCTCGATCGACATTTATTTGCAGAGCACGGCTCCGGCAGGCCATGAATCCAACTGGCTGCCTTCTCCGGCCGGCAGCTTCAAGCTGATGCTCCGCGCCTATCTGCCCGGCCGCGCCATTCTCAACGGCGAGTACCACGTGCCACCAGTCATGAAAGTGCAATGATATGAACAGGTTTATTCTGAAACACGGTTACCTCGTTACATTCGTCATCCTGGCAGTCCTGGCATGGGTCGTCTACAGGCGGGTCTCTGTGGGGGGGAGCGCTCTCATTACGCTCGCCGTAGTGGCAGTCATCATATGGGTACTCGGCACGTTCATTTTCATTTATTTTTGGCCGCCTATCACGTACAGTGCCTTCAAAAGAGCCGTCCTTCTGCATGGGCTCGGCGGGGGTCCAGTCCCCGTCAATACGCTTTACGCCGCGCCCACGCTCTCTTCGCCCTCGGCCCCAGGCTCAAGCTTAATGGCAACGGGTACCAACGAAGTGCTCTACATCGGCGGCTGGCTCGACCTCTCCAAAGGGTCGTTTATCCTGCACGTGCCGGAAATGAACGGTCGCTATTACAGCGTGCAGTTCACTGACCCGTCCGACGGCGCCAACTTTGCCTACGTCGGCACGCGCACCACGGGTACACAGGCGAGTGATTTCCTGATAACCGGCCCGGGTTGGCAGGGTTCTGTGCCGCAGGGGCTGCAACAGATCTCCTCGCCGAATAAATCCGTCTTGGTAGTTGGGCGAGCCCTTGTGGAAAGCGAAAGCGACGTGGTGACGGCTTATGCTCTTTCGAAGCAGATACAACTAACACCACTTAGCGGCTGGCAACCCGGCCGGTAAAAAAACGGCCCAACACCGACTCCACCCCGTTCGGGCCGATAGTCCCGGCTTGCCGGGGCGAAACGGCCTGACCGCCTTCCGCTTCGCTACGTATCGGGGACGCTTCGCAGTCGGCGCGGTCCTCGGCGGCAGGCCTGCACCAAAGTGCCCAGAATGGGTACGAAGTGGCGCCTGCACCACGAAGTGGCGTGAGCCAGGCCGTTAGCCTGCTAATTGAATACCGGGCGGCAAGAAACAAGGAAACGTAACCACCATGATGAGCATAGAAATCGCCAATTTTCACCCAGTCAACACATTTATAAACACCGACAAGATCGAAGGAAAAGAGACAATCCTAGTTACAAAAGATCCAAAGGTGAAGGCGGTTGACGAAGCAACATTTGCGCGTCTAGTCGAATCCGACTTCAAAAATGGAATTATTGAAGTTAAAGTGCTGAGTAGGCTTTTGGAGGATGCTCCTGATTTTGCTCGAGGGTTTATTGGTATTGCCTTCAGAATTGATGAGAGTAATTCAAAGTTCGAATGTATTTACATACGCCCGACTAATGGAAGAGCCGAAGACCAGTTGCGAAGAAACCGATCTACACAATATTTCTCATATCCAGATTTTAAATTTGACCGTCTCAGGAGTGAATCCTCTGGAATATATGAATCATACGCAGACATGGGGTTTAACGAGTGGATCACGATAAAGATTGAAGTCAAGAACGAAAAAGCGAAACTCTATTTATATGGGCAAGAGAATCCTGTATTAATAGTGAACGATCTAAAGCATGGTGCGAATGTGTCAGGTGGCATCGGGCTTTGGGTGGATGTTGGGACGGAAGGACATTTTACAGATCTGAGCATCGAAAATGTGTGATTCCACACATCTTCTAATACCAAAATGCAGCCTGACATCGGCTCCACTTGACCGCCTTCGGCGCGGTCCGCGGCGGTCACTTGCTAAAAGAAAGTGGTCTTACGCTTTTTCGTTTTGTACAAATCGGCGGCAGGGGAGCCCAACAGTTAGCGGATACCTATTCCTGATGCGGCTGCCCCGCTGATAATGCCTGTTCATCCTGCCCCATCTTTGTTCATCCCCGGTCAAATCTCACCTCACCGCACTTGCCCTTACGTTGCCTAATCTCCCGTTTTCCTCAATCAACAATCTACAATCAACAATCAGCAATCCTCAATTTCTCATCATCCCCTTTCCTCTAATCCCTAATTATCTAATCCCCTATTACCTGGGATTTGCCTGCCCCATCTGCTTTCCAAAGTCGATCGTCCCGCAGGTTCCTTTTCGAAAGCTGACCTTCGCACAAAACTGTGGGACGTTTTTTATAACATCCTTCCTCTTAATGCCCTTGGTGCCCTTTGTGGTGAGAAAATGCTTAATATGACATTGTCGAAGTATAATTCAACGAACATTTTTAGATAGTCAAAGCATTTCCGAGGAGGTACGGAGCATGAACATCATCCTGGCTGTCATTGTTGGTGTTGTGATCGTGGTTGTCCTTGTGCTGGCATTTTTCGAGTATCGCATCCGCCAGCCGGATTTCCTGGTGCTGCATGAGTCCAATGGTCGTATCAGCCTTCGGAAAGGCCTGATCTATCCGCGTCATTTCAGCCTGCCCCTGCAGCGCACCACCTGCCCGATCCAGCTGACGGTTGAAGCCACCGCCGCCGGCAACCTGGGCGTGCGTGTCAAGTTGGTTGGCTCGGTTGCTCCGTCACTCGATCATGTTCAGTCCCTCATCCGTGTTGGCGGCTGGAATCGCGATGCAGTCGTCCGCGCCACCGATGAGGTGCAGGTCCTGTTGCAGGGCTTTGTAAAAGAATACACCGAGCGCTCCGGGATCAACGCCCTCTCCTCCGCCAATATCCTCAATTATCTTAATGAACGCTCGACCGTGGTCAAGGAGCGCTTTGGTGTGGAGCTGATCTCCCTGGCGATCCAATCCTTGGACCCCACCGACCCTGAGATTGCCGATGCCCTGCGCCAGCAGGAACAGGCGCGCCTGCTCGAACAGACCGAGACCCTGAATCAGCAGGCTCGTGTCGCCGCTGCCCGGTCCAAAACCCAGGCCGACGAAGAGATTGCAGAAATGGAACACACGCTGGATTTGAAAAAAGCCGAGTTGAAGACGCTGCTGCTCGAAAAAGAATCGGCCCTCACCCAGCAAAGCCTTTCGGACGAGTTGGCCCGTAACCGCATGCGCTTGGAGTTCGAAAGAGAAGAATTGGATCTGTTGAAAGCCAGCCCGGAATTGCTGATGCTGACGCCCCAGGCCGCCCGTCTTGCGGAAGCCAGCCAGAACTTGAAGAATGCCCGCACGGTCATTTCATTAACCCCGCAGGACGCCCTGCACGGTTCGGAGCTTCTCAACCTGTTCCAGGAACTTCTCCAAAAGGCCCTGGAAGCCAAAAAAGCCGGGAATTAGGAGCATCTCTTAGAATCCCTGAAAAAATCTGCTCTAGGCGGCGTTCTCGCCGCCGGGGATGACGCCGGGAGTAGGTTTTGTAAGGCTAATTACCCTCTACCCATTGGAATTGTGCATCTTATGCCCTCCCAGCCTGATCCCCTGACCTTTTTTCGCCTGAAGCCTGTTCGGGCTGCCCGGGTTTCCGAGATCAGCGAAACCACCTCGGCCGCCTCGGTTCCGCCGGAAGAACGCGTCAATTTTCATATCGGCAACCCGCTGCAGGACGAGCGCCTCTCCTCGGCTTTTTTGCGCATCGCGCTGGGCATCGACGTTCACCAGGAAGAACTGCGCGACTCGGACCCGCATGCAATTATGGACTTTCTGGGTTGGGAACCCTCCGATAAGCCGAAGCTCGACCTGCTCATCCGGACGATCCAAAAGAGTTCGCCCTACATGCCGCGCGGCGGCTATTCCCGCAAAAACCCGCACGCCCTGGTCAAGGCGTTTTGTGAGTGGTTGGAGCACCAGCAGGAGCCGTTGCACTACGATACCGGGGAACAATCCGGCCGGCGCGAGATCATCCTCGCCTCGGGCGGGGTCAGCGAGACGCTGCGGATCCTGTTGTTTGCCTTATCGTCCTACCTGGAGGTCACCCCCGCCCGCATCCTGTGCTGGCGCTGCAAACTCCTGCCTGCCCTGCGGGCCATCCCGGACCTGCTTTTTGAGGATCTGGCAGACGACGAACTGGCAGCCCGCGCACAGGTTGAGCAATTCCTGGTCGATACGCCGGAAGTCCCGACTTTTTTATTGATCGGCGGCCTGTTGGGGGAGCAAACCCGCCGCAAACTGCGCCTCTTGAGCGTGGCACACCCGCTCTACTTCATCGAGGCAAATAACGCCCCCAATCATCTTTCCCTGGCGCGTGAAGCCCGGCTGGTGCAGCGCGTCATGCGCCTGTTGACGCCGGCTGTATTTGCGCCGCGCCTGGACAGCCTCTCGACTATCTTCATTGCCGGAAACGCGGATTTTTTGAACGTGCTTGAAAATGTCCATTTCAATATGAAGGGCACCCCCTCCGCTTCGGAGATCGAGTTCCTGATCTATCTCCTGGAACAAAAGCTGGCCGATCTTCCTGGGGAAACCCCTGCGCAGGTTCCGCAAACCCGCCCCACATTTGATGGCCTGGGGTCGGGCACCGCCGCCGAAACCGTCCTGCCAATCCTGGCGGAACGGGTGGAAAAGCATCTCGATCGCCTTATAAATAATAGCGCGGGAATCCTTGACCACTCGCTGGTGTCATTTGAAGAGAAAACCACCCGGCTTACCCGGCGTATGCAGGGAGCCTGGAAAGACGGCATGATCGATGAATTTTCCGCCGTTGAGGTAAAGGAACTGCTCGATCTCATGGCGTTAAATATCCATGATCCGGCCTGGTCGCAGGCGCTCCAGCGTAGTTTTATTAGCGCCTTCGGGAAGCACCAGCCGCAATACCGGCCGGAGACCTGCCTGGTGGTGAGCGGCTCTAACCGCACTGCACTGGGGATCCTGGGCTTCCACTGTGGAATCACCGAAGTGGTGATTCCTGACCTGAGCTGGTCGTATGAACAGTGCTTCCCCAAAGTTCACGCGGTCCCTTTGACAGCCTCTTTGGATCTCGATGTCGATGCCATCATCGGGAAAGTGGAGCAGCTTTGCCGGCAGGACCCATCCTGGCGGAAGCGCGGCGCGCTGGCGCTCAACAATCCCCATAATGCCACCGGCCGGATCCTTGATGAAACCGCCGTCCGCAAACTGATCAAGTATTGCTTGCAAAATAATCTTTATGTCATTGACGACCTGGCCTACCAGAATGTCGCGCCGGTGGACGATTATCCGGAAATAAAAACCGCCCGCCAGGTCGCATCTGAATTAGTCCGGCTGGGTGAAGTGGACGAGGCCCAGGCGGAACGCGTCATCACGGTTCATTCCATGTCCAAGACGGATTGCCTGGCCGGAGCCCGCCTCGCCGTGATCGAAATACGCGATCAGGCGTTGAGGCAGCGCTACGAGCAGATTAATTCCATCATTGTCCCCAACCTGGCGGCCATTTTTATCTGCTATTTATTTTACCGTGCTGCTCCCCAGGCCACTCGCACCTACTGGCATTTGCGCAATGCCATCTTCCGCGAACGCACCCAGGCCTTGTTGGCCGCCGTCGAGAACCTTCCGCCGGATCGCAATCCGTTTGGCCTGGTCATTCTACCGCCGACTGGATCAATGTATCCTTTGTTGCAGGTGGGGCGCCTGCCGGCTGGCCTTTCGCTGGACTGGCTGGCTTCCTCCCTGGCGCGTCGTGGCATCGGCCTGCTGCCGCTGGCCACCTTTGCGCGTACCGAAGAGGGCTTTGAAACCGGCCGGACCACCTTTCGCCTGACCTTGGGCGGTGTGGACGGCGCAGAGGTCCTCCTGGCGAAAACCCGCCGCCTGCTGATCGACCTGAACCGTCTCATCGCGGAGGAACAGGCCCACTATAACCGCAAGCTTTTGACCTTCCGGGTATTGGAGAGTCGCAGCAGCCGGGCGATTGAACTCGGGCGGGCCTGGGATGCCATTGCGAAGCAAATTCTGGAGCACGCCGGCAATAATGCGACCATGCGTTCCTGGATGCCATTAGCCCCGTTGGACAGCCAGCGCATGCAGCATGAATTTCTTTACCAGGCTGGCCCGCAGCGATTGGAGCTCTTCCGAACCCGGCTGCTCGACCGGGCCTTCATCAATGACGACTTAATGCGGCAGGCCTCCGCAGATGCCGGTGATTGGCTGGGCGAACGATTGGATCGGGAATTCATGAAGGATTCCCTCTCCCGCCGGCAGGATTTGTTCCGCTCGCGTTCCTATGACCGCACCGTTCACCCAACGCAGATGTATTCATTGCAAGCCGAGCTGGCGCTCGATGCGATTGTTTCAGCGCTGGTATCTTCCCAACCGGTGGCTTCATTCCAAATAAAGAAAGCCGCACAGGAATTGTGGCAGGAATATCTCGGCCGGAATGTCAGCATCAACTCACAACAGGAGGCCGATGAAATCCTGCTCGACCTGGCCGCATTGATTACCGGCGAGGAATATGCCGGCCAATTAACCGAGGCAAAATTGCCGTCGTTCCTGTCCTTTTGGAGTGATTGGGACGGTAGCAACCGGCCATCCGGGCAGGGACACCGCCTGGTGGCGGCGGTTGTGACGGAGAATGTCCAGCGGATGGCGCGCATCCTCAAACTTCTGCGCCAGGCCGACCCGCGTATTCAAGTCAACCCTGAGCTGGTCTCTGAACTTGAGCGGCTGCCGCAACGTAACCAGCGCTTTACCAGCCTGCTGAATGACATCACGCTCCTGACGCACCAGTTGGAGCAGCGCTATCACGGCATCCTGCCGTTCTCCATCGACACAACCACCTTGCAGCGGCTGGCGACACGCCTGCACCTGCGCCGGGATCCGGCCCGCATCCTCTGGCAGCATAATGACCGCTACGAGCACAAGATGTTCGAACTGCGCCAGCAGCGTCGCACCATGCTGGAATATTACTGCAATCTGAACAAACAGCTGCGCAAACAATTGCATGCCCTGATTCCGGCCATCCAGGCCAACCGGGCTGCGGAAGGCCTGCTGCGCGAGGTGGTTGGATACCGCGATATTCTTCAGCGCACGGTCATCACCCCGCGCATCCATCAGGGCATGGTGACTGACCGCGACCAGTTCGCGATCGACACCACCGTTTACAACATGTATGAGATCAATGCCATCACCGGGACTTTTGGCAATCCGGGTGTTGCCTTAGCGCTGCAGGTCAGCTTTTCGTCAAAACCGGACGCGTTGATTGCGCTCGACCGGAAGATGCGCATCCAGGCCGAGCAGACTCGCCGGGATCATCCATCCGTCGAACTTCCTTCGATCTGGTTGATCCCCCTGCTAGAAGACATCGACTCGGTTACCGGCATCCGCACCTACCTAGACCGGGTCTGGGACTATGCCGAACAAAGCCGCCAGACCGCCCAACTACCGCAGGACCGCTTCGCCGAGATCATCCCGGAGGTCTTCATTGCCGGTTCCGACCTGAGCCAGCAGGCCAGCCAGGCGGCCGGCGCCCATCTTTACCTTAGAGCCAAATACGATTTGCAAGCTTGGCTGGCGGAACATGGCGTTTCGGAGACCCTGCGCATCAAATTGGGCTGTGGGGAACCCATGCAGCGCCAGGGCGGATATTATTCCGGCGTTGCCGGCCGTCCGGCCTTCCAGGATTCCGACAGCAACCGGCGCCGCTTTGCGACCTGTTTGCCCGCCGCCACCCGCAAGAGCACCGCCTATGCCATCACGCCGTTGCAGGGTGTTTTCCTTGGAGCAGATTTGCGCACCTTCCAGAGCAACCTTTCCGAACAACTGCGCTACCTGCCGGCGCGTGACTTTGTCAGCCTGTTGTATCACGTGCGCGAATCCCAGCGGGAACATCGCGTCGATCTGATCCGGGCAGCTGAGAGCATCGCCGAGAGCCGTTTAAGTGCGCAAAGCCGGAATGTCCAGGAACTGCAACGGCTGACGATCGGTACGAACGAAGTGCTTTACGAAGGCTTCCTGGCAGAACTGACTGAGAATTTCCGCCACATCCTGTACGGCCGCGAAGAGGATGTCGTTGGTATTCACATCATTTCCTATTTCATTGGCAGGTCCACTCCACAGTTGCGCGACCGTCCGACTTCCCGGCGCACGCCCGATACCGGCGCCGATCGCGGCCAGCAGATTCTGGCAAATATTGCCAAGATTATTCCCCTGGCCAGGCAGGGCAGCCTGCTGCGCGCGATTGCCCATAACCAGGCCCAGACAGCCGTACTCGGCATCAACCAGCTGACCACCGGCATGTTCCGCGCCCTCGAGCGCTTCATCCAAAAAGCCAGCGTGGAGGCCGATCAGGAGCGCGTGATCGCGGAACACCTGTTACCGCACCTGCCCGTATATGAAATTCTCAATTCCCTGCGCATTTACCAGGATGTACAGGCTGAATTCATAAAATGCATCGAAAATGCTTTTCCTGCCGGCAACTCCGCCTTTATGGCCCTGCGGGAAGACAGTCATGCCTTGCAGCGCTATTTGCCATTATTCCAGCAGGAACTGCTGCGCCGGCATGGCGTCAATGTGACCGATTTCTTTGCCGATGGAGTCTTCCTCCCGGAATTGCTGCCCACCCTGCGCCCCGACCTGGCGGTATTGCTGCAGAAGGACCTGTTCAACACCGATATCAATCTGCTTTTGGAAAATGTTACCGGCAGGATCGAAGATGACTGGCGGGCGGAAGTGGCCCAGGCGCTGCTTCTGCCGCGGCAGATCCACGACTGGCGCCTCATCATCTGGGATGTGATGGGCGAATCGGTCTACCAGCGCGTGCAGAGCTTTTCCGAACTCGCTACTGCCCTGTATTCCTTTTCGGCCGCCCGCTCCTCCGGAGGGGCTCCCACCCCCGCCCGCACTGCCCGCTTGTCGCCGGCTCTCTCGGGATTCTTCCGCACTGCCCGTTCCGACGACGAAATGCGCAGTTTCCTAATCGATGCAGTGGAATACCTGAGTTCCTTCACGGATGGCAACATCGAAGTGCCGGTCAGCATCATCCGGGCCATGAATGACGTGGAACGCATCGCCCAGATTGAAGAGAGCGCCCTGCCTCCCGAAAAGCAGGACGTCATTCGCACCTGTCTCCTGCAGATTGCCCGCCTGGCTGGCGAGAACGGCTAGTCAAGGGGCTGTCTAGAAACAAACTTCAGACAGCCTGAGAAATGTAAAAACGGGGTTAAAAATAGGAAGGTAAAAAAAGTTGGTGGCTAAATGGCCGCCAACTTTTTCAAATTATGGGCAATAC
>JBEKCT010000123.1:0-10443 GCA_050014715.1 Anaerolineales bacterium
TCGGATGAACCAGAAAATGCCTGCCTGGTCGAGGCAGTCTTCCTGCCGTATCAAGATATCCTGCCCGAGGTGACCCTCCGAATCAGTGATTGGTTGTCGCATGCTCCGCAAGGCATTGCACCGCGCGTCTGGGACGCCACCATTGCAATGGCAGATCGCATGGCTTACTGGGTGGAGAATAACTGGAAGATTCGTACCGAAGCAGACCTGAATAGTTATACGTTCAGCGTGGCTGGTGCGGTCGGCCTGCTCATATGTGACATCTGGGCCTGGTTCGACGGTTCTCAAATCGACCGTCTGGCAGCAATCCATTTTGGCCGCGGGCTGCAATCCGTGAACATCCTTCGCAACCGGGAAGAGGACACGCAACGGGGCGTGGACTTCTTCCCAGCCGGTTGGACAGAAAAGCAGATGTTTGACTTTGCACGGAAGAACATTGAACAGGCCAAGTCAAGCATCAACCTGATCTCCCATAAATCATTCCGGTGCCTGGTGGATATCCCCCTTGCGCTGGCAGAAGCCACCTTACTGGCGCTGGAGCATGGGCAACCCAAGCTCACGCGCAGCCAGGTTCTGCAAATTGTAGGACAGATTTAATGGTCCAATGCAAATAAGGCGTAGAAGAGTCTTTCGTGAATATTGTGAGTTTGTTTGATGATTGTATCGGTTTCGGGATGGCCTTCCGTCCACGCACACCAAACCTTGACTGAGTCGACCGGTTTACCCCTCGTAAAAGACATCCACTTTCACACACCGCCTATCCAATAACAGCATATTGTAATCATTGCAGCTATAACATATCACAATACAATTCCCCATAAGTAATCCGGTTATTTGGACTTTTAGACCAAAATCCCGATTCACGTCATTCTAATATTTGTTCTGTTCTCGTTGAATCTGATCATGGAGATAATTTAATATGAAATCTGACATCGACGCCATCATGCAATCCAAGAATATCAATGCAATCCTGGTCACCGGTAACACCGATCACAACCCCCCCATGTACTACCTGACCGGCGGAGGCCATATTGACGCTGCCACGCTCATCAAGAAACGTGGTGTGGATCCTGTCCTTTTCTGTAACGATATGGAACGCGAAGAAGCCGCCAAGACCGGATTGAAAATTATTCCATACAGCCTCTACCGCTATGAGGAATTGCTAATAGAAGCCCAAGGCAATCCTGACCTTGTCCCAACCATCCGCTACAAGCACATATTCGCCGACCAGGGAGTACAGGGACGTGTCGGGATCTACGGCAACACTGAATTCGGATCGGCCTTCGCCACTTTTTCTCAATTGCAGGAACTTATGCCGGATGTGACTCTGATCGGCGAATCGAGTAATGACTCACTCTTCATGAAAGCCATGGAGACCAAGGACGCGTTCGAAGTGGAACGCATCCGCAAGATGGGTGCTGTCACCATTGGGGTTGTCCGCCGAATCGCAGATTACCTGACCAACCGGGAAGTTCGTGCAGATGAGGTTCTTCTAAAAGAAGATGCTACACCGCTGACCATCCGTGACGTCAAGGCAAAGATCAATTTGTGGATTGCCGAGATGGGCGCAGAGAACCCCGAAGGCACCATCTTTGCCATCGGACGGGATGCCGGTGTGCCCCATTCCGTCGGTAACCCCGATGATCTTGTGCGTTTGGGCCAGACCATCGTTTTTGACATCTACCCATGTGAGGCCGGAGGCGGTTATTTTTATGACTTTACGCGCACCTGGAGCCTTGGCTATGCCACCCCCACAACGCAGAAACTTTATAATGAGGTCAAGGCGGTCTATGACCGCCTGGTGGGTGAATTCGATCTGAATGCCCCATTCAAGGATTACCAGCGCCTGACCTGCGAATTATTCGAAAAAAACGGCCACAATACGCCTCAAAACACGCAAGCTCCGGTCGAAGGTTATGTTCACTCCATCGGGCACGGTGTCGGGTTGAATATTCACGAGCGCCCCTGGTCTCACCTGTCTGCCAGCGATGATAATATCCTGAAGCCTGGTGTGGTCTTCACATCCGAGCCCGGGCTGTATTATCCTGAAAGAGGGCTGGGTGTGCGCATCGAAGATACCTATTGGGTGCGCCCGGATGGGAAGATCGAGATCCTGGCCAAATATCCATATGATTTTGTCCTGAAAATGAAGAAGTGGAAGAGGAAGTAAAACGTTGGGTTTGTCGGTTCGACACTTGGATGGATCCGTCCCCTCTGCCCGGATGTTGACGTCCGGGTGGATGACGCTATAATCACTTGCATGGCAGCTACTCTTCAGCCCGCCCGCATCCTTGCCATCGAAACCTCCTGCGATGAAACGGCATCCGCTGTTCTTGAAAATGGTCGCGTCCTGCTGGCTTCAACCGTTGCCACGCAGATGGATATCCACGCCCGTTATGGCGGCGTTTATCCTGAAGTTGCCAGCCGCCAGCATATTCTGTCCATCCTGCCGGTCATAGAAGAGACCCTTGCCAAAGCCCACCTGACCCTGGATGCCCTGGACGCAGTCGCCGCCACACGCGGCCCCGGCCTGGCCGGATCACTTCTGGTCGGTCTGAATGTTGCCAAGGGCATTGCTATCGGTGCAGGCCTGCCATTGGTGGGAGTGAACCATCTGGAAGGCCACATCTACTCGGCCTGGGTATACAATGCCGGCGGAATTCCTGACCCCGAGCCGGAGTTCCCGTTGATGGCGTTGCTTGTCTCCGGCGGGCATACTGAATTAAATCTAATGGAAGATCATTTACGCTACCTGCGTCTGGGCGCAACACTGGACGATGCAGCCGGCGAGGCCTTCGACAAGGTTGCCCGGCTGTTGGGATTGCCTTATCCTGGCGGTCCATCCATCCAGAAAGCCGCCGAGCAGGGTAATCCGGGCGCGTTCAAATTCCCTCGCGCCTGGCTGGAAGGTACCCGGAACTTTTCGTTCAGCGGATTGAAAACTGCCGTTCTAAAAGAAGTAAATAAATTTAATGGCGGGCCTCTGCCAGTGGCTGATCTGGCAGCCAGTTTTCAGACGGCGGTGGTGGAGGTTTTGTTTCAAAAGACCATGCAGGCGGCACGTGAATATGGTGTAAACAATATTATCGTTGGAGGTGGCGTCTCGGCCAATAAACCCCTGCGGGACGCATTCCTGGCTCAGACGGAATTCCCGGTCAAAATTCCGCCTCTGTCACTCTGCACCGATAACGCTGCCATGATAGCTGCCGCTGGTTATTATCGCTACGTGCTCGGTCACCTGGATGGACTGGATATAGATATATTACCCACCTGGCCGCTTTCATAAGCTAATGAAAGGTATGCCTGCCTTATTAATCACGAAACCCCGTTTGAGGCTGGCCCTAGTCTCGGCGGGGTTCGTGTTTAAAGAGGAGAATGCAAATATTATTATACCCAGTCAGATTATAGGAAGATGAAAGAATCCTGAAAAACAGATAAGAGCATTTATTCACCCCCAGGCATAATTCTCATTTTTCTGGAGCATAATGACTACCTTGAGAATTCCTATCTGGTAGTTCTAATCTTAATCTCCATCATGGGAATTTCCGTTGACGTTATGTTTTAAATACACAAACCCCAAAGAGACCTGCCCCAGATCGCCAGGGGTTTGTGATTTTAAGGAGGAGAATGTGACCCTTATTATATCGATCAAGTTAAGTGCAAGATGACAATTACCTGAATAAGATATTAGAAGGACTTGCTGCCAACCAACCGGGTTTCCATGTATGAAATCGCAAACCCCGTGGAGGACTGGCCCAAGTCCGGCGGGGTTTGTGTTGAGGAGGAGAATACAGTATTCATTATATGCACAAAGATGAACGGGACATGACAGGAGATTAAAGGCAGGATTAGAAACCCAACCCGAGCGCAGCCCAGATTTGATCCTTTAAAATCGGCCCTTCTCGTAGAATCCTTATCTCCGGTCCGGAACAATCCACAACGGTGGAAGGAATACCGCCCGGCGTTTTGCCGCCATCGATTATTAACGCAATCCTTCCGCCGAGTTGCCCAAGAACCTCCTGCGCAGTGGATGGGCTTGGTTGACCGGAGATATTGGCAGAAGTTACCGCCATCGGACCGGCTGCCAATAACAGCTTGCGTGCCAGGGCATGGTCCGGTACACGCACCCCTACGGTAGGCGTAGCGGACACAGTTTCGGGCAGATCCGGGCGCTTGGGCACGACCAGGGTCAAAGGTCCAGGCCAGAAGCGAGCTGCCAATCGTGTGGCCGCTTCCGGTACTTCCAGGGTTACCTTTTCCAAATCGGTCGAGGCGCCGATGAGCACTGGTATGGCTTTATCATCCGGTCTATCCTTGGCAATATAAATTCTCCCCACCGCCGCTGCATTGAAAGCCAATGTACCCACTCCATAAACTGTGTCGGTTGGAAACGCCACCAACCCGCCCTGCTGTAGCACCTCCTGCGCCCGGGCAAGCATCCCCGGGTCTCGTGCCAGCAAAATCTCAGTCTTCATATTTGTACTTCCAGGATCCTATCGTGACCAGCCAGATCCTTATACAAGTGAATTTCAGCTTCAGCAAAGCTATCGCATGCCAGGGAAAGTGCTGCTGATCCCTCGGATGCTTCGATCTCCATTAAAAGTAACCCTCCTGGAACCAGCCGGTCGGGGACGGCATTCAATAAGCCTCGGATCATTTGCAGCCCATCTAGGCCGCCATCCAGCGCCACGGTTGGTTCACGTCCATAGATGGGCAGCTTTTGCAAATTCTTGGTAGGAATATACGGCAGGTTGGCAACAATAAGGTCATATTCCATCTTCGGAGGGAGTAGGTCATAACAAATGAAATCCATGCGCTGCCCCACTCCATTTTTAACCGCATTTCGCCGGGCTATTTTCAAAGAAGCCGGAGATATATCACTCGCCATAATCTGCAGATCGGGAATATTAACCGCCAGGGCTATACCAATACATCCCGAACCGGTTCCTACATCAGCAGCTTGACGAAAATCAGGGTGAGCCTTGAGCCAAACCACTGCACGTTCAACCAATAATTCTGTCTCCGGACGCGGGATAAGCACATCCGATGTGACCTCGAAATCCAGTCCAAAAAAATCCCGCCGGC
The DNA here is from genome assembly GCA_050014715.1 of Anaerolineales bacterium. Taxonomy (GTDB): domain Bacteria; phylum Chloroflexota; class Anaerolineae; order Anaerolineales; family Villigracilaceae; genus UBA877. The sequence goes on from JBEKCT010000123.1 coordinate 5,086, forward strand.
CCAATACATAGGGAAGCGGCTCGCCGGCTTCCAGACGATTCACCAGAGTCTCAAGCACAGCGGCTGGCTTGGCAGTAAGCTGTGCTTCAGGGTGCGCCATAACCCAGGAACGTGACCTTTTCATCACGCGCGCCATCACTTCCTGTGCATCCAGGCTTGCCGAATCACTTTGCTTATCCAAACGGATTATTATCCCGTCGAGCACTGCCCCGACGGTTCCTCCCCCTGCTTTATTCGTCTTCACCCTCCACACCGCTCGCTGATAACCGGTCAGATTCATCCCGTGTGGAAAGTTCTTCGATGAAACCATCGATTCCGCCCTGCATGACAGCCGGCAGGTTGAAAATGGATATATTAATACGATGGTCGGTTACCCGGTTCTGGGGATAATTATAAGTGCGTATCTTTTCTGACCGTTCACCGGTTCCAACCTGCGAACGTCGATCGGCTTGTTCCGCCGAGCGACGCTTCTCCTGCTCAATCTCGTACAACCGCGCCCTCAGGATCGACAAAGCCCGCAGTTTGTTTTGCAACTGGGAGCGCTCGTCCTGTACAGCCACCACCATGCCGGTAGGCAGGTGCGTAATGCGTATTGCCGTGGCATTCTTTTGAACATTTTGTCCGCCTGCGCCGGATGAGCGGAAAACATCGATCTTCATCTCCGATTCAGGAATTTCTACATCCACATCTTCCACTTCTGCCATCACCGCCACTGTGGCCGTGGATGTGTGAATCCTCCCTGAGGATTCGGTGGCCGGAACCCGCTGGACGCGATGCACACCCGATTCGTATTTAAGCTTCGAATATGCACCTTTCCCTTTTACCTGAAAAACGACTTCCTTGAATCCCCCTACGCCGATGGCATTCGAGTCCATCATTTCAACTTTCCAATTTTGGCGTTCTGCATAGCGCGTATACATGCGATACAGGTCGGCTGCGAAGATGGCTGCTTCTTCTCCACCCGTCCCGGCCCGGATCTCGACGAACACATTTTTTTCATCGCGCGGGTCTTTGGGGACCAGCATCAGCTTGAGTTCTTTCTCGAGCACGGCGACCCGCGGTTCCAGGTCGGAAATTTCCGACTCGGCCAGTTGGCGCATTTCCGGGTCTTCCTCAGACCCGATGACTGCATGCGCTTCGTCGAGGCGCATTCTATCACGTCGATATTCTTTCGACTTTCCGACTATATTCTCCAGATCAATGCGCTCTTTATTTAGTTCAGCTGCACGCTGGTAATCATTCCCAACTTCCAAAAGGAGCCGGTTGATTTCTTCGTATCTATTTTCTATACCTTCCAGCTTATCGAGCATAAAAACCTTTCAGCCAATAACATTATTCCAGGCATTCATTCTTTGCATGACACCGCCAAGAGCAGCGCCAGGCAGCCAAACCACCGGATTATTCCAACCAGGGAGAAGCCATTTGTGGAAACTAGAATCTACCTACTGCAGCCAATATCATCGATAGAATCAGGATTGCCGTAATCACCAGAAAGATGATGTTCATTGTTCGCACACGCCGCGCCTCGCGGCCCACCTTTACTGGCTTCGATTCTGCCTTGCCTTTTGTCGATTTCTTCTCTGACATGCTACCTCAGGTACATTTTTGCTTTTCTATTCATTGTCCGCCGTGCGCCGCGAATGCTTTCTTCATGGCTTTTTCCAGTTCCTCCATCGCGACGGGTTTTGTTACATAAGCATCCGCTCCGATAGCCATGGCTTTATCCACCATGATATCGGCAGCTTCGGTGGAGAGCATTACCACCGGTAAATCTTTCCATTCTTTGCGGCGGCGCAGGAATTCTAGAAAATCCAAACCGCTCACTTCAGGCATATTGATATCAAGGATGAATAAATCAGGGCACTCACCACCGAGCAAGGTCTGGGCCGCCTGGCGTGCCGAAAAGAAATGCTGCTCCTGATATTCCAGCATTTTGACCATCAGCCGTATGGCCCCGACCATATCCTGGTCATCGTCTACGATCCAGACCTTTTTCATTCCAAATGCGCCTTGACACTCTCAGCCACTGCAGGGTTGATTCCCGGCACAGCGGTCAATTCTACCACTGTCGCCTTTCTAATCATATCCACAGAACCAAATTGTTTCAAGAGGGCTTTACGCCTGGCTGGACCAATGCCCGGGATGGAATCCAGTTCGGAAGCCATGCCAAGTTTCGTTCGGCGCGCCCGGTGAGCGGTAATGGCAAAACGATGTGCCTCGTCACGGATCCGCTGCACAAGATAAAGCCCTTGCGAGTGCCGCGGTAGGAGCAATGAATCGGGTTTGTTTGGAAAAAATATTTCTTCTTCCTGCTTGGCCAACCCCACTACCGGCACTTTGTCGAATAACTCAAATTCTTGCAATACTTCCATGGCCCGTGACAGTTGTCCCTTGCCGCCGTCTACGATAAGCAGATCGGGCAGGAACGCGAACGATTCATCCGGCTTGGATCCGGGTGTAATGTTCTTTTCTTGGGCTGCCTGCCAGCGCTTGAAGCGCCGGGTCAGGACCTCCTGCATATTGGCAAAATCATCCGGAACACCGGCTGAACCTTCTATGTTAAAACGCCGGTAAAGTTTCTTGTCCGGAACGCCCTGCGTGAAAACAACCATACTGCCCACGGTCGCCACTCCCTGGGTGTGGGAAATATCGTAGCACTCAACGCGGTTCGGAGAAGCCGGAAGCTGCAAAGCCGACTGGAGTTCTGCTAGGGCCTGTTCCTGCTTGTGCGAATCCGCCTGCCATTGGGTCCGTAAAGCCTGCAACGTCTCGGTGGCATTCTCGGCAGCCATCTTGACCAATTCGTGCCGCTGACCGCTGCGCGGCACGGAAATTTCCACTTTCCCGCCGCCGCGCCGTGAGCGCAGCCATTGGCCAATGATTTGTGCTTCCTCGATTTGCTGCGGCAGCATCACCTGCTGTGGTATGTTCGCCGCTTCCGTATAGAACTGCTTGATGAACTCGGTCATCACTTCATTGTCGGCGGTATCCTCGGTGCCTTCAAGCACAAAGTATTCCCTTCCAATCAGTTTACCGCCACGAATAAAGAAAATCTGGACACACGCCTCATTATCGGCGCGCGCCATGGCGATGACATCCGAATCCTTGTAGTCCGCCGCAAAGACCACTTTCTGCCGCTCGACAATCGATTGCATTGCTTTTAATCGGTCACGCAAAGCCGCAGCCCGCTCAAACTTGAGTTCATCCGCAGCTTTCTCCATCTCCTGCTGGATACGCCCCATGATCGGTTCGGAATGACCGTTGAGGAATTCCTGCAAGTCGGAAATCATCTGGCGATATTGGATCTGGTTAACGACGCCGATACAGGGTGCCAGGCACAGTTTGATATCGTAATAGAGGCAGGCTCGCTTGTCCTGACCGGTAATCTCCCGGTCGCAGGTTAAATACGGGAATACCCGCCTAAGCACATCCAGAGTCTGGTAAACAGCCCAGGCTGATGTATACGGGCCGAAATACCTTGCCCCGTCATCCTGCATCAGGCGTGTCACGGTAACTTTGGGATATGGCTCGTTCCAATGGATCTTGATATAGGGATAGCGTTTATCATCCTTCAACCGGATGTTGTATTTGGGCCGGTGCTTCTTGATCAGATTCATCTCGAGGATGAGCGCCTCGAGTTCGGACCCCACCAATATCCATTCTATATGGGCAATCTCCCGCACCAACCGGCGTGTTTTCTGATCGTGGCTGCCATCTGCATGGAAATACGAGCGAACGCGGTTCTTCAGGCTGATGGCTTTGCCGACATAAATGATCGTTCCCTCGGCATTGCGCATCAGGTAGCAGCCGGGTTTGTCCGGCAAGGTATCCAGGATGCCCTGAAGATGTTCGGATATTTCCATAGAACGTAATTTTACTGCGTCTTGCTAAAATTGGCAGGCTGACCAGTTCCCACGCTAGGAAATTTGGTGGATATGATTTTCTTTAATTTAATTTGTGAATATGATATATTGAGAGGTATTCTATCCACAATAATAAATGATCTGATAAGGAGTAATTATGTCCGAACAGCTTCCACCCGTTTCTGCACCTGCACCTGCTCCGGCTGGCACTGCCCCGGCAAGCAATTCTGTCGGGCTTGGCATTGCTTCCCTGGTGCTGGGCATACTTTCGCTGTGCGGCTCGGTGAGCCTGATTTGCGGCGGACTCTTAGGCGTGATCGGCATCGTACTGGGCGCGCTGGGAATGAACTCCAAAGGCAGAGGCATGGCCATCGCGGGGATGATCCTCTCAGTGCTAGGCCTGATCCTTGCGATCATCTTCCGGGTAGTCTTCCGTGGCATCCTTTTCAATAATCTTTTACCGCAATTCCTGCACAACTACGGATTCTAACCCATCCGAACCTTGCCGCGCCAGGCGCTTCCCAATAAGGTCGATTCCGCGGTATTACCGCTTGAACCGTAGCCTGGTGAATAGATTAACGAGGATATTTCCGATATGAAAAATCTATTGCCGGTATCCTGTGTCATCTTGTTGCTGGCAGCCTGTTCTCTTCCCCACAGCCCGACGGCTTCACCCACACTTCCGCCGGGCGCACCCATGCAGCCTGCCAGTGCAGTACCGACGTTCACACCCTCCCTGACGATCACGCCAACCAATACCAGCACTGCCACTGCCACAATACCCCCATTACCGTCAGACACACCCACGGCAAGCGCGCTCCCGACTCAAACCGATACGCCTACCCTGCAGAACCCAATGGCCGTGTCTAAGGCCAACTCCAGTTGCCTATTCGGTCCGAACCGCGCCTATCTTTACATGTATGCCCTGACACCGGGTGCTTCCGCCGCGGTTATCGGCCGCAATTATGATGGCGGCTGGCTGTGGGTCCAACCTACCGGTACCAAGTATTATTGCTGGGTGGCCGCAAACCTTGTCACCTTATCTGTAAATATCATGAGCATTCCCGTCGAAAATCCGCCTCTTCCCACCAATCCATCCGTAAGGCCTCCTACCGGTGTGCATGCCGCACGCAGCGGAACCAGCGTCACCATCAGTTGGAATGCCGCCCCACCGGCCGTCCAATTGGCGTATCTGATTGAAGCGTCGGTTTGCTCGAAGGGAAACCTGCTTTCTGTGGTGGTTGCCACCACCAACCTCTCCGTGACACTGACCGACGAAAAAACCTGCAAGCTATCTTCTTCCGGACAACTGCGCGTTCAGAATAAACTGGGCTATTCCCCTGCTGTTAATATTTCCTGGCCGTAATCATCAGTGGCTTCCCTGAAAAAAGGGTCGCGTGAATGATAAAAGTTTAATATAATCGGCGACAACCAAAGCCGAGGAACTGAAACATGTACAAAGCCAACCAAAAGCACTTGCAACCGCTGCTGATCA
>JBEKCT010000124.1:0-10443 GCA_050014715.1 Anaerolineales bacterium
CTGCTGGGCCGAGATGGTCAGTTTGCACCTACCGCTCGTAGTGGCTGAGCCTGCCTTTGCATCCAATGAGGGATCAGCCATCGCCTGGCAGGCGTTCGTGACCAGGTTGCCAAGTATCTGCTGCACATGCAGCGGATCGGCGTAAATCTGCGGCAGGTCAGCCGGGATTCTGAGGCTGACCTGGATGGAGCCGGGGACCGGGAAACAGCTGAGCGTGTACTCCACCAGCTCGGATACAGATCCCGGCTGCGGCTCCGTGAATATTTCGCGGGCATAATCCAGCAGATCGCTGACGATGCGTGTGGCGTTATGCAGCTCCTGCTCGATTATGTCATGGTGCTTCTTGATCTTTTCGTTCGCCTTTGGCTGGACCATTTTCAGGTAATAGACCGAGTTGCTGATCACCCCCAGCGGGTTGCGCAGTTCGTGGCCGACCCCGCCCGCCAGCGTTCCCAGCACGGCCAGTTTCTCCTTACGTACCAGCTCTTCCTGGGCCTGGCACAGTTCGGACGTGCGCTCTGCCACCATTTCTTCAAGATGTTCGGAGTATTCCTTTACCTTCTCTTCCGCCCGCTTGCGCTCGGTGATATTCATCAGGGTACCCATCACCGCTGGTCTACCCAGATAGGTAATTGACATGCCATAGACTTCAAAGTAAATAATGGAACCATCTTTCTTAATGCCTTTATAGGCGATAGTGGTCTTCTCAGTCTGTCCGTCCAGCCTTTCCTGAAGCCTTCTCATCACCGCCTGGATATCGTCGGGATGGATCAGGTCTTTGGGACTGAGCCTGCCATTGATTTCTTCCGGTACATATCCAAATGCCTTTGCAAAGCTTGGATTCACATACGCCATTTTGGCATTCTGGATGATATAGATGCCGGCGACAGAATTATCTATCAGCATCCTGAACTTCTCTTCACTTTCGCGCAGCGCCTCTTCCGCCCGCTTGCGGGCGGTGATATCGTGGGCCACCCAGATAACAGAATTTTCCGACAGCCTGGAGGCATTGGTTTCGAACCAAACCTCCTTCCCGTCAATTTGCAAGGCATACTCGCCTGGAACCGTCTGATTTTTCTGGAGGGCTGCTTGAATTTTAGACATCATGTAGCCGGCTTGTTCCTTTGGGAGAACTTCATGGACAGTTTTACCAAGCAAGTCCTCTGCCGGATGATACAGGTTGACGGGGTTGGTCGGTGCGATTTCAAGGTAGCGGCCATCTGCATCGAAAACAAAAACCACGTCTGTCATGGCCGCAAACAGGGAACGCAACTCGTTCTCCGATACGGCAAGCTTTTCTTCCACCTGTTTGCGCTCCAACACTTGTTTCACGGCCGGGCCAAGCCGCGCCAGACGGTCTTTCAACAGGTAATCGGCCGCGCCTTTTTTCATCGCCTCCACGGCAAATTCCTCGCCGACGGTGCCGGATACAAGAAGCAGCGGGATGCCCAGCTTGCTCTCCTGAACCAACTTCAGGGCGCGCAGACCGTCGAACTGCGGCAGGTGGTAGTCGGCCAGGATCAAGTCGAGGGCTGGGTCTAAGGCGGTCAGAAAATCACCTTCGGTTTCCACGCGCTTCCAAACCGGCTCGAAGTCGGCCCTGCGCAATTCGTGGATCATCAGCTCGGCGTCGGATGGATTGTCTTCGAGAACCAGGAGATACAATGGAACTGACATGGAATCAAACCTCATGCTATCTTTAAGAACGCAAACCCGGCAGCAGGCCGGTTCAAGCCACCGGCGGCTCGTTCAGCAGCAGCCAGTACATGCCAATGGTGCGGACCGCCTCGGTAAATTGTTCAAAGTCCACCGGCTTGCAGATATAACTGTTGACACCCAAATGGTAACTTTCGACCACGTCGCTTTCCTGCCGCGACGAAGTGAGCACGACCACTGGGGTCATTTGTGTGCGAGGGTTGGCCTTGATGCGCCGGAGCACTTCCAGCCCGTCAATCTTGGGCAATTTCAGGTCGAGTAAAATCACTTTTGGGTAGTGGTTGATGTCCCGTTGCGCATACATGCCGGTCGCGAAAAGATAATCGAGCGCTTCGGCTCCATCGCGCGCGACCTCAATACGATTGACAATGTTGTTCTTTTTTAATGCATGCAGCGTCAATTCGACATCATTCGGGTTGTCTTCAACCAGCAGGATTTCCACATCATTCGCGATCATTGGATTCACCTCCTTCAAGCGTAAAATAGAACGTCGCGCCTTTGCCAACCTGAGCTTCGGCCCAGGCGCGGCCGCCATGGCGGGCGACAATGCGCTGGACAATCGCTAATCCTACACCGGTGCCTTCGTAATCCTCAGCGCGGTGCAGGCGCTGAAAGACCGCGAAGAGCTTGCCGACGTATTGCATGTCGAAGCCTACGCCGTTATCGCGCACAAAGTAGGTGCGCATTCCCTCCTTTTCTTCAAAACCGACTTCAATGCGGGCCACCGGCCGCGTGCGTGTGAACTTGAAGGCATTGGAGAGCAGGTTGACGAAGACCTGTTCGAGCAGCGCAGGGTCGGCTTCACAATCGGGCAAAGCATGCCCCGGGCGTGCCGAGGGATCACCGATGACAATCTCCACCTGCCGCCCCTGTTGCTCGGTACTCAAATCCTCCAGCGACTTCCGCACGATAGCCTCCGGCGACACGGTCTGTTTCTTGAGCGACTGGCGGCCCAGCCGCGAGAAAGCCAGCAGATCGTCCACCAGCTCGCCCATTCTCTGCGTGTTGGAACGCACCAGGTGAAGGTATCTTTTCGCCTCGTCGGGCAATTGTGAGGCGTATTCTTCGATCAGGATGCGGGAGAATCCGTCAATGGCACGCAGAGGACTGCGCAAATCGTGCGAGACGGAATACGAGAAGGATTCCAATTCCTTATTGGCGGTTTCGAGCTGGGCGGTGCGCTGCTGCAGAGCCTGTTCTGCTTGTTTCCTCTCACTGATGTCCTCCACCATCATCAGGAAATGAAGATCGCTATTGCTGGTAAAAGTGGTGATGTAATAATTGAGCCAAGCATCCCTACCAAAGGTGGTAGTCAGGTGACTTTCGGCGCGTTGTTCCTTTCCGGTGGCCAGGGCGGCTTCGGCCTTATCGAACAACCCATTCTCTTTCCAGCTTTCCAACTTGCGAAAGTTCAACTGGAGCATCTTTTCCACCGGTGCGCCGGAAATGCGGGCAACCGCAGGATTGGCGATGATGCAGGGACCATCCACCCGGCAGGCGAAGATGCCGAGCGAGGAGGCCGCGATCATCTTCTGGTTAAGCTCCAGCGTTTCGTGCAATTGCGCCGTCCGCTTTTCCACTGTCGTTTCGAGCCCGGTATTCAGTTTTCGGATCTGCTCTTTTTGATAGACAAGTTCTTTGTTGGCAATGATTAATTCGGCTGCCCGTTTTTCCTTCTCTTCATTTTGATAGACAAGTTCTTTGTTGGCAATGATTAATTCGGCCGCCCGTTTTTCCTTCTCTTCATTTTGATAGACAAGTTCCTTGTTGGCAAGGATTAATTCTTCTGCCCTTTTTTCCTTCTCTTCATTTTGGAAGATAAGTTCGTCGTTGGCAAGGATTAAATCCCTTTCTGCTTTCTTGCGCTCGGTGATATCGTGGGCAATTGTGGAAGCGCCAACGACTTTCCCGCCTTCGTCGATGATCGGCGAGATGGTCAGGGATACATTGAGCCGCCGACCGTCTTTTGTGAGACGCTCGGTCTCATAATTCTCAATCCGTTGCTTCCTTCCGATCCTTTTCAGGATTTTCGCGAACTCGGCTGCTTTTTCGGGAGGCACGATGATCGAAACCGATTTTCCAATTACTTCCTCTGCCCGATACCCATACATCTTTTCTGCATCGGGATTCCAACTCAGGATGGTACCTTCCAGAGTCTTGCCGATGATGGCGTCGTTGGCTGACTCAATAATCGAAGCAAGTAGCCGTGAGCCCTCTTCCGCCTGTTTGCGCTCGGTGACGTCGCGGATATTACACTGGATCACTTCTGACCTGTCCATAATCGTTATGTCGGCAGGATAATCGCCTCCCTGCCTGGTTGGAATCGTAGTGTCGACCAACCCAACAACGCCCTGCTTTTCCAATTCTACAGATATCCGCCTGAATTGGCGACGGTCTTTCAGGATGCCGAGCTCCCAAAGGTTCTTCTTGCGAAGCTTCTGGTTGGAATAGCCCAGCGAATCCTGCGCAGCCAGGTTGGAATTAAGCACCTGCCCGCTGATCTTATCGACCAGGAGCATGCTTTCCGAGGCGGTCTCGAAGGCTGCATGAAATTGTTTCTCGGAAGCCTGCAGCTTTCTTTCCATTTCCATGGGTTCGGTGACGTCTTCAAAAGCCAGCAGGATCCAGGGGGATTTGTCCGGCAGTCCGCGGGCGCGCCGGGCATTGAGCAGCAATATGCGCCTGCCAATGGCAGGAAAATCGTGTTCCACGTTGTAGTCATTGAAGATGGCTTTTTGGGGCAGGATGGTTTCCAGCAGGAGGCGCAGACCAGGGATATCCCACTGGTGGTTCCCAAGATCATAGACCAGGTGCCCGATGGTTTCGCCCGCCTTGACTTTGAAGAATTTATAGAAACTGCGGTTGGCCGCCAACACGCACAAGTCCGCATCCAGCACCAGCAGCGGTTCCCGGATGGTCCCGACGATATCTTTGAAGTATTCGGCCTGAATGAGATTCGATTTTTCGAGAGGATCGATCATACGAAAGCTCCATTCCAAGGAGGCACAAGCATATTCACATAGACAACCCACATTTCTTCCGCCCTGGGCTCGATTACCCCCCTTTTTTGATGACGGCTGCATCCACGCCGGCGGCGAGACCGTTGGCTGAAAAGCTTTAGTCCCATATACATCATACGGGAAAAGCCCCCCGACCGCATCCGTCTAGTGGGGAGTATTTTCCTCCGCCACTTGGGGGAGGCCTCCCACCCGTCTTTTTTTCCGCCATCTTATTATCATTCCCTGATTTCTAATCTCAAATCCGCAATCCTCAGTTCCACCATTACAATGGGTAAGGGACGGCCAGTCTCCGTCCCTTCAGGTTCTAATCCAATCCGACCTCTGAAAATTGAATTAATAGATAGAGGGTGTCACGAGAACTAATACCCCCGTATACACTTTCACATTTATTCCCAGGTCTGAATTCTTGGTACAAAAATGAGACCTATACGCATTTTGAATCCAATGCTATCTAATTAATCTTATTATGACAATCATGCCCTCCTGACTATGTGATTCTCTTCTTACCAGCATGCGCTTTGACGTTTTCCCCCAAAATCCCCGCGGCGGTGTCATAAGGTATTAGATGGAGTATAGAGAGGGGCAAAAGTGAACATGGGGGTGTCAATAATGTATAGCTTAATTTGAATCTAACTGGAAACCTAACTAATTTCTCCAATTGGATCCAAGCGGATTATCCCCCTGATGAGTCGTTGGTGATCTGCTATTCGCTGGTGTTGGGCCGCTACTGCATTTCGGGGGATACTCTGCTGAGGAATTTTAGCAATACTGTATTGAACTGTTCGGGCCTTTGTAAAGGCGCAAAGTGACTCACGCCAGGAAGAAGAATGAATTCTGCGTTAGGTATACTTCTAGCAAGATATTCAGCATGTTCGCACTTGATGAATTCGTCATACTCGCTATATACTATAGCAACTGGCACGCGGATCTGAGCCAATTCCTTGGCAGAATAGTTTGGCTGTGTTTCCATCATTAAATTGACTGCAGCAAAGAATTCTTCATATTTGTCCGGCGTGGTCGATAGTTGTGCGTAGTCTTTCGCACACCGGCCCAAGCACCGGTCGATTATCAGACTGGATTCAGTTCGCTTTATCCCGGTAGGATCCATGTTGCCTCCAAAGCAGTAGATACCAGTAATACGTTCAGGCGCTTGCATGGCCAGGATCAAGGCGATATTCGCACCATCGCTCCAGCCCACGATGGTCGCTTTCTTCAACTGCAAGACATCCATCACTGTCAGAACATCGGACGCCATCATCTCGTATTTATATGGTCGCTCATCGCGCGTGCTGCGGCCATGGCCTCTACTGTCTATCAATACAACCTGATAGCCAGTCTTGACCAGCACAGGAATTTGATACCCCCAATTGCTACTATTGCCGAGGCCACCGTGTAACAGAATTACCGGTGCGCCAGACCCATAAGATGAGTACCAGATTCTAGCACCGTCGTTTTCGATATACCTCTGGTCGTTTGGGACTGGTAAAGGTGCGGCGCCCTGTGCTTCAAACTTGCTGAGATCTTCATCTTGTATTTCCATTTTGATTATCTTCCATCTCATAGCCAATTAAATCAGCTTCGAAATAGCGATGCAATTTTAATTCGTTTTGTGTAAGTTATATATCATGCACATTATGCATAGTACATCATTTCTCTCAAAAACGTCAACCGATAGGCTCAATATTTTGGTTCATGGTTTGTTGAATTAATCAGTAATCAATCCAGGAAAAAACTCTGCGGGGGGTGCCGTGGGGTCAATTTGGTGACCTGCTAACGGTCGACCGCCAGGAGGTCGAGAGCTACCGCAGCATCCGCAACCTGGTGGGAGAGTATGCCAAACAAAAGAAGATATCACGCCCACTTTCGATTGCTGTCTTCGGCAGGCCCGGCTCGGGCAAATCCTTCGGGGTGACCGAGATGGCCAAATCGCTGCTGCCCGATCAGATCATAACAATCACTTTCAACCTTTCCCAATTTGATTCTCTTGCCGATCTATTATCTGCCATGCACCAGGTGCGCGACATCGGCTTGAGTGGCAAGCTACCGCTGGTATTCTGGGATGAGTTCGACACCTCCTTGGCGGATACGCCACTGGGTTGGTTGCGCTACTTCCTGGCGCCCATGCAGGATGGCAAATTCCAGGAGGGCCAGATCAGCCACCCGATCGGGCGGGCCATCTTCGTTTTCGCAGGTGGGACCAGCTCCAGCATGTCAGAATTCGACAAAGGCACAGATGAAAGTTTCAAATCGGCCAAGGGGCCCGATTTTACCAGCCGATTGAAGGGTTTCATTAACGTGCTCGGCCCGAATCCTATCAAGGGGAACGGCGAAGATCCGTACTTTATCATCCGCCGGGCGATCCTGCTGCGCTCAAGCCTGAAACGCGGTACGCCGCAACTGTTTGAGAAACATGATGGGAAGGATCTGCTCAATGTCGACCATAGTGTGCTGCGGGCCCTGCTAAGGATCGGGCAGTACAAGCACGGAGCGCGCTCGATCGAATCGGTACTATCCATGAGCCAATTAGCCAACAAGACAATCTTTGAGCGTTCCTGCCTGCCGTTCGAATCGCAATTGGATCTACACGTAGATGGGAAATACTTTTTGTCTCTGGTCCAGCAGCCGGTACTCGAAGGAGAGATGCTCGAAAGCCTGGCCGAAGCTGCGCAGGAGATTTATTGCGAAGGGCAGAGAGCGAATGGCTTCAAATATGGTCCGAAAACCGACCAAGTCCTTAAGACCAACAACGCACTTGTGCCATTTGCCGAACTGGCAGAAGACTTGAAAGAAGCCAACCGACTGAATGTACGGGATATCCCGGGCAAGCTGGAAGTGGCGGGATACATCATGGTCCCAGCCCGGAGCAACGAACCGCCTTTCAACTTCCCTGGCGAACCCCTAGAGATGCTTGCCGAAACCGAACATGAACGCTGGATGCAGTTCAAACTCGTTGAGGGCTGGAAGTATGCAAGTAAGACGGACAACGTAAAGAAAATGCACAATTGCCTGGTCCCCTGGGATAAGTTGCCGAATCTAGAAAAAGACAAGGACCGCGACCTGGTGCGCGGCATCCCGATGATCCTGGCGCGGGCGGGATATGCGATTGTGAAGGCTAATAGTTAGAATGGATTGAATTGAATACTAATACCTTGATCTTTACAAACCTCACAAGTTGATCATTGCACCTTTTTGTCAGCCTGCCCTTCGAATCTGTCAGGTTGTGAAATAAGAAGACTGTCCATGCCCGACGTTTTCATTTCCTATTCCCGTAAAGATATTGCCTTTGCCCGCCTGCTATATGAAGCGCTTACGCAGGGTAAAGTGGAAACCTTGATTGACTTGGCGCGCATCCCGGTGGGTGAGAAATGGTGGAATGAAATTTCCGCTGCTATCACGCAATCCAATATCTTCCTGTTCATTATCAGCAGCCATTCGATCGTCTCGGAAATGTCCAAGAAGGAAGTTGATCAGGCGCTCAATCATAACAAGCGTATCATTCCCATCATCGTGAATGACACGCCTGAGGCCCCCATCTGCGCCGCCGGGCAGGCGATGGCAAGCGAAATACAATCTGAATAGAAGAATTGAATTAAGGACGGCCTTGAAAATACCTATGCAACCGGGCAAATCGCGTACAGGCTCATAACACCAGTCAAAAAACGATCTCTTTATAGCCCTGTATTATCCACGCGACCAGGCCATCAATGAGCCTCTTCGGTATCCAGGTTGGTCTGCTTCTGGTTCCGATTCTAAGCAAGTCGCAATATTCACAAAAAATGATCTTCCAGATTCAATAAGGGAATTTACCGAAGATGAGCTAGATTATCTATCGGAGAATGTGCCTTGTGTGCTTGAAGCAGATCGTCGTCAACCATTTGTGCATAGTGCTGCACCATGTCAAGGCTGGCGTGACCTAGCATTGATTGCAAGTGAAGCACGTCCATACCAGCTCGCAATGAAAGAATGACAAAAGTGCGACGTAAGGCATGGGACGTTACATGAATACCAGCTTGTCTTGAAATCCTTCGGAAGATCTGCAAGAAACCGGGGCCGGTGAATCTTCCACCATTTCTGGATTGAAAAACAGAAGAATCATTTGCAGGGCTTCCAAGGGTTCGGCGGTAAGCAAGCAAAGAACGACGGGCAGTCGCTCCAATAACTGCACTGCGGCTCTTTCCTCCTTTACCACGCCTAACCCTTACCAGCCCGCTCATGATGTCAAAGTCATCCCAATTGATATTGATTATCTCCGCTCGGCGCAATCCGGAATCAGCCATGAAGAGAACAAGTGCTTTATCTCTAGGCCGCTTGCAGGCTGATAAGACAGTGTTGAGTTGTTCAGCCGTCAAACAGGGGAGGCGTTTCTTTTCCATGCGTGGCATGGCAAAGGAAACGGGGGAGGGGATATAGTGCTCTGCATACCAGAAGCGAAGCAATGTGCGAATGGCTCGGGCATGAGCATGCAGAGTCTTATCTGCTTTGCCTTGTCCTGTCAATTCTGCCAAATATTGGCGAACAATGCGGGAGTCCACTTGTTCAGGGGATATCACGCTTTGTCCTTCAACCCATTTGAGGAATACGCCTGCCGTATATTTGTAGAAATCTAATGTAGCTGGCGTGCATTGCATGGCCTGCCGGCTCAATATAAAGTCAGTATATGCGTCTGTGAGAACCAGGGAGGCAAGAATCCATTTTTGTTGTGTTGCTGTTCGAGGAGACATAAAACACCGCCATATGTAGGTGATATGACGGCGTTTGGGGAGTTTTACCCACATAGAGCGGGTGATGGGACTCGAACCCACGATATCTTGCTTGGGAAGCAAGCGTTCTACCACTGAACTACACCCGCAGAATGGATAGATTATACCAAATTTCCTAAAACCCAAAGAATTTTGGCTCTTTTTGTTCTCTCATCAAGCCTTCCTGCTCAATAATAACTTCGCCAATTCGAATAATGCTTCTCCAGCCTCACCCTGCGGTTCAGCGGCGCGCAGAGATTGTAAGGCCAGATCGGTCATCTGGTCGGTGGCTTCCTTTGTATATAATTTGACCCCTTCCTTGGTTAACTGTTCTGATAGGTGAATAACTTCATCGGATTGTATCGATCCTTCTACCCATCTTTTTGCGAATACACCATTCTTCGAAAGACCAGATAAAATAGGCAAGGTTTTTTTGCCTGCCACCAGATCTGATTCGGTGGATTTTCCGGTAAGCGCTGAATCTCCCCAGATTCCGAGATAATCATCATGTACCTGAAACGCCAAACCGAGATAATGGCCAAAATCCCTATAGCTCTCCCGGGTTGACGCATCTGCAGCTCCCAAAGTAGCCCCTACCTGAGTACAGGCTGATAATAAAGCAGCAGTCTTGCCGCTGATCATTGGCCAATAATCTTCCACAGCCAGATCGTTCCTCTTTTCGAAGGAAATGTCCATGAACTGCCCACAGCTCAATGCTAAGCAGGCTTCATTAATTATCCCCACGGCTTTCTGTGCTACATCAGGCTTGAACGAGTTTTGGATTTCCAACAAGGCGATATGCGCCAGGATAAACAAAACATCCCCAACGTTTACAGCCTGTGGCATACCCCATTTTTTCCAGACAGTTGGCCGGCCGCGACGTAGATCGGAGTTATCCTGGATGTCGTCGTGAACAAGTGAAAAGTTGTGGATGAGTTAAATACAGGCAGCAGCTGGTAAGGCAGTTT